>NZ_AYWR01000034.1:0-72768 GCF_000502935.1 Mesorhizobium sp. LNHC221B00
TCAAAGCACGATGGGCCGATCAAGACCTGCTCAGCCTCTTTACTCATATGCGATAGCCCTACCCTTGTGGGGAGGGTCGCTGCGAAGCAGCGGGGTGGGGGCTGCGCCGGCGAACCTCGCAGGCTGCCGCCTTCACCGCCGCCCGAACAGCCGCTCGATATCGGCCAGTTTGAGTTCGATATAGGTCGGCCGCCCATGATTGCAGGTTCCGGAACCTGGCGTCGCCTCCATCTGCCGCAGCAACGCGTTCATCTCCTCGGGCTTGAGCAGCCGGCCGGAGCGTACCGATCCGTGGCAGGCCATGGTGGCGGCGATCTTGTCCAGCCGCTCCTTCAGCGTCTCGACCGTGTCGTTGTCGGCGATCTCGTCGGCGAGATCACGCACCAATTGCCCGACATTGGTCTCGCCAAGCATCGACGGCGTCTCGCGCACCGCGACGGCGCCCGGGCCGAAACGCTCGATGCCGAGCCCGAAGCGGGCGAGCGTTTCCGAATGCATGGCGAGCCGCTCGGCATCCTCTTCCGGTAGGTCGATGATTTCAGGCAAGAGCAGCATCTGGGAGGGAACCGGCCGCGAATGCAGCGCGTTCTTCAGCGCTTCATAGACCAGCCGCTCATGCGCAGCATGCTGGTCGACGATGACCAGCGAATCGCGGGTTTGCGCCACGATGTAGTTCTCGTGCACCTGCGCGCGTGCCGCACCAAGCACCGCGCCGAGCAGCGTCTCGGCCGCTTCGCTCTGTCCGGCGCGCGCATCGGCGCTGGCAAGCGGGCCGGCATCGAACGCCGCCTGGTCGGGCTCGCGCAAGCCGCGGTGTTCGAAACCCGCACCGTCGAACTGCATATCGAGCGGCCGCTGCGACGATCGCGCCGGATCGAAACCGGCCGAGCCGGAGGCGTGGTACGATGCTTCGTAGCTGCGATGGCCGTTGGCCGGGCCGCCATGGCCGTAGGATGCGGCACCCGGACGGAACGCCGCCATCATGCCGGCCGCTCCCGTGGTGGCTGAACGGATGCCGGCATCGCCCAGTGCCTGCCGGATGGCGCCGACGATCAGCCCGCGCACCAGGCCCGGATCGCGAAAACGGACATCGGCCTTGGCCGGATGGACGTTGACGTCGACCGTTCCCGGATCGAGCGTCAGGAACAGCACCGTCACCGCGTGGCGGTCGCGCGGCAGGACATCGGCGAAGGCGCCTCGGATGGCGCCGGCGATCAGCTTGTCGCGCACCGGTCGGCCGTTGACATAGGCATATTGCTGCAGCGCGTTGGCGCGGGTGAAGGAGGGGATCGAAACGTGCCCCGTCAGATGCACGCCTTCGCGCATCGCGTCGATGGGAATCGAATTGTCGGGAAACTCGGCGCCCATCACCTGGGCGACGCGGCGCAGGCTGCCTTCGGCACTTTCATCGGTTGCCGGCAATTCCAGCGTCGAGCGGTCGGAGCCTGCCAGCGTGAACCGCACGGCGGGAAAGGCGATGGCGATGCGCTTGACCACATCGCTGATGGCCGAGCTTTCGGCGCGCTCGCCCTTCATGAATTTCAGCCGTGCCGGTGTTGCGAAGAACAGATCGCGCACCTCGACGGTGGTGCCGCGATTGGCCGCTGCCGGCCTGATGGGCAGGATGCGGCCGCCCTCGATGCCGATCTCGGCGGCGCTGTCGCCCAAGGCCGTGCGCGAGCGGATCGACAGCCGCGACACCGAGCCGATCGACGGCAGCGCCTCGCCGCGAAAGCCGAGTGAGCGAATGTCATGGATATCCTCGGCAAGCTTGGACGTGCAGTGGCGCGCGATGGCCAGCGAAAGCTCATGTTCGGGGATGCCGGAGCCGTCATCGGTGACGCGGATCAGGTTCAACCCGCCGCCAGCGGTGACAACTTCGACCTTGCTCGCACCGGCATCGAGCGCGTTCTCGACCAATTCCTTGACCACGCTTGCCGGACGCTCGATGACTTCGCCGGCGGCGATCTGGTTGATCATCGTTTCGGAAAGCTGGCGAATGGGCATGACGACAGTATAGGCGGATTCGTGTCGCGCGGGCGAGGGTGAACTGAGCAAACGAACTATGCCTGCGCGACCAGCCAGTCCCTGACCTTGCGGGCATTATCGCTGAGCTCGCGGTTTTTCGGCCAGATGACGTGGAATCCGATGCCGGTCCGCAGCACATGATCCGTCACCGGCACCAACAGTCCTGATGCCACGAGGCGCTCGACAAGATGACGCCAGCCGAGGGAAATGCCTTGTCCCTCCATGACCGCCTGAATCACCAAGGCATAGTCATTGATGCGCAATCCGCGCTCGGCATTGCGCAGGCTGGTTCCGGCTGACGCGAACCATTCGTCCCAGTTCGGGGCCTCGCGGTAGGGCTCCTCGAGATGGATGAGCCGGTGCATGGCAAGTTCGGCGACGGTCTCCGGCAGCCCAAACTTCGCCAGATAGTTGGGTCCCGCGACCGGGAAGATCTCCTCGTCGGCAAGCGACAGCGAATGATAATCCGGCCAGTCGCGCGGCACGCCGCCGCGTACGCCTAGCGGGATGCCCTCGGCGATGATGTCGAGGTCGCGGTCGGCGGTCTGGATGCGCAGATCGACGCCTGGCAGTTCGTCGCGGAACTGCTGCAGCCGCGGCATCATCCAGAACGAGCCGAAGGCGGTCGAGGCGGCGAGCGTCACATGGCCGCCGGTCGCCTGCAGGCGCAGATCCTCCGCCGACTTGCGGATATGCGACAGCCCGAGCGAGACGTCGGCGTGGAAGCGCTCGCCGGCCTCCGTCAGGAGAACCTGGCGGTGGCGGCGCTGGAAGAGCTTGGCGCCGAGCTGTTCCTCCAGCCCGCGCACGGCGTAGGAGACGGCCGCCTGCGTCATGCCGAGCTCGCGACCGGCGGCGGTAAAGCTCGACAGCCGGCCGGCCGCCTCGAAGACGATCAGGCTGCCGGCCGAGGGCAGGAGGTGGCGCAGGCTTCGCATAAGGAGAGTTTATACAAGAGATCAGGATTTTCCAGCGTCACAGCTATATCTCGTCTCGCTAAGTTGACGGGGCTGTTGGAGGATGAGTTGCCATGAATGCACCGGCCGTTGCCATGACCGAACACGCCAACCGCAGAAGTGGCGGCCGCCTGGGACGGAAGGCGCTGCGAGGCGCTCCGGTCACGTCGTTCCCGACACTGGTGCGCGAGATCCCGGCCTATCAGATGGTCCCTGACGAGGCTGTGGAGTTGATCCACCAGGAATCGCTCTCGATCCTCGAAGAGGTGGGCTGCGAGTTCCGCGACGATGAGGCGATCGCCCTGTGGAAGGCCGCCGGAGCCGATGTCACCGAGACGCGCGTCCGTATCGACCGTGGGCTGTTGATGGAACTGGTCTCCAAGGTCCCATCGGAGTTTACCCTCAATGCCCGCAACCCCGAGCGTACCGTGCGCGTCGGCGGCAAGAACTCCATCTTCGTGCCGATGTATGGCGCACCCTATGTGCGCGACCTCGACAACAACAGGCGCTACGGTTCGCTCGCCGACCTCAACAATTTCCACAAGCTCGCCTATATGGCGCCGGCGCTGCATTCGTCGAGCTCGGTCATCTGCGAGCCGATGGAAATTGCGGTGCCTAAGCGTCACCTCCACATCATCCATTCGGCGCTGAAGCATTCCGACAAGCCGTTCATGGGCATCGTCACCTCGAAGGAGCGCGCCGAGGACACCATGGCTATGGCGGGGATCGTATTCGGCGAGGAGTTCGTGCGCGACAATCCCGTCCTGGTGTCGATCACCAACTGCAATTCGCCGCTGGTGTGGGACGCCACCATGCTGGACGCCATGAAGGTCTATGCGCGCCACAACCAGCCGCTGATCCTGGCGCCCTTCGCGCTGTGCGGCGCCTCGACCTCGGCCTCCGCCGTCGGGGCGGTCGCGCAGGTCAATGCGGAAGCGCTGGCCGGCGTCGCCTTCACGCAACTGCTGCGTCCGGGTTCGCCGCAGATCTACGGACAGTTCATGGTCACGGTCGACATGAAGACCGGAGCGCCGATGGGCGGCACGCCGGAGGCGGCGCAGATGATGTACCTGATGGGCGCGCTGGCCAGGAAATACCGGCTGCCGTGGCGCACCTCCGGCTTCCATGTCGGCTCGAAGCTCAACGACGCTCAGGCCGGCTACGAGGCGAACATGCTGATGCATGCCGCCATCCTCGCCGGCGCCAACTACATCTGGCATTCCGCTGGATGGCTGGAGGCGGGGCTGACCTGCGGTTATTCGAAATTCGCCACCGACTGCGAACAGCTCATCGGCTGGTATAAATATGCCGGCGGGCTGCCGTTCGACGACTTCAAGGAAGCGATGGCGGCGATCCGCGAAGTGGGGCCGCAGGGCCATTTCCTCGGCACCCAGCACACGCTTGAACATTTCGAGTCCGCTTTCTTCATGCCCTCGATCATGGACTTCAATTCGTTCGAACAGTGGAAGGCCGAAGGGGCGAAGGACCACGACACCCGCGGCCGCGAAAAAGCGCGCAACATGCTTGCCGACTATGAAGAGCCGAAGCTCGATGAGGGTGTCGCCGAGGGTCTCGCGGATTTTATTGCCCGGCGCGAGGAAAAGCTGCCGGATAGCGTTAGTTGAGAGAGAACGGGCAAAGAACCGACGGAACCAATGGGAGAGAGAAATGACACTTTTCAGAAGCAATAGCGACCGGGTCCCCGCCGCCATAGAGG
Source organism: Mesorhizobium sp. LNHC221B00 (assembly GCF_000502935.1). Classification (NCBI taxonomy): domain Bacteria; kingdom Pseudomonadati; phylum Pseudomonadota; class Alphaproteobacteria; order Hyphomicrobiales; family Phyllobacteriaceae; genus Mesorhizobium; species Mesorhizobium sp. LNHC221B00. The sequence goes on from NZ_AYWR01000034.1 coordinate 4,702, forward strand.
CGATGGCTGAGGACGCGCGCGCGGGTCGCATGGACCGGCGCGAATTCCTGGCATTGGCCAGCGCCTTCGGCGCCACGACGGCTTTCGCCTACGGCATGATCGGCCTTGCCGCGCCAACAAAGGCCCTGGCGGAAGAACCGAAAAAGGGTGGGACGCTGCATGTCGCGATGTCGGTCAAGGCGCAGAAGGACCCGCGCACCTATGACTGGACGGAAATGGCAAACGTCACCCGGACCTGGCTCGAGCCGCTTGTCCGTTATACGCGCCAGTTCACGTTCGAGCCGGTCCTGCTCGAAAGCTGGGACGTCAATGACGATGCCACCGAATACACGCTGCATCTGCGCAAGGGTGTGACCTGGAACAATGGCGATGCCTTCAACGCCGACGACGTGGTCGCCAATCTGAACCGCTGGTGCGAGAAGGGTGCTTCCGGCAATTCCATGGCGGCACGCGTCGGCGCGCTGATCGACACCAAGACCGGCAAGGCGAAGGATGGTGCCATCACCAAGGTCGACGACCATACGGTCAAGCTGAAACTCAACGAACCCGACATTGCGATCATACCGGGCTTAACCGACTATCCGGCGCTGGTCGTGCATCGCGATTTCGACAAGGATGGCGCCGACCCGACCACCAAGCCAATTGGTACCGGGGCCTTCGAATTGGTCTCCTACGCGGTCGGCCAAAAGGCGGTGGTAAAGCGCCGCGAAAACGGCAAATGGTGGGGTGGCGAAGCACCGCTCGACAGTGTCGAGTTCATCGACTACGGCACCGACTTCAATGCCACGCTGAATGCCTTCGAATCCGGCGAGATCGACCTCGATTTCGAAACGCCGGCCGACTTCATAGACGCCCTCGACAAGATGGATCTGGTGAAATCGGAGGTCGCGACAGCGACCACGCTGGTTGCCCGCACCAACGTAACCCACAAGCCCTATGACGATCAGCGGGTGCGCAATGCACTGCAGATGGCTGTCGACAACGATGCCGTGATGCAGCTCGGCTATGCCGGACGCGGCACTGTCGGCGAGAATCACCATGTCGCCCCGATCCATCCCGAATACTATCCGCTGCCAAAGAAGACACGGGATGCGGCGGGCGCCAAGAAGCTGATGGCGGATGCCGGCCAGGCGGATTTCGAGCACGAGCTGATCACCGTCGAGGACGAATGGCAGAAGAACACCGGCGACGCGATCGCCGGCCAACTGCGCGACGCCGGCATCAAGGTGAAGCGTACGGTGCTCCCGGGCTCGACCTTCTGGAACGATTGGACGAAGTATCCCTATTCCATGACGATCTGGTACATGCGCCCGCTCGGCGTGCAGGTGCTGGCGCTGGGATACCGCACCGGCGAGGCCTGGAATGAGACGGCCTATTCCAACCCGGACTTTGACGCCAAGCTCAAGCAGGCGCTGTCGCTGGCCGATCCCGCCCAGCGCAAGGAGGTGATGAAGGACGTCGAGCAGATCCTGCAGGATTCCGGCGTCATCATCCAGCCGTTCTGGCAGAAGCTCTACTGCCATATGAGCAAGAAGGTGAAGAACTACGGCATGCACCAGACCTACGAAATGGACTTCCAGAACGTCTGGCTGAACGCCTGATATAACTGCCGAGACATGCAGGAAAACGCTGCCGGCGCCTGTCACAAAAGGCGCCGGCGGCCCGTAAATCACTGACACGCAAATTCAAGCAGGCAGAAAATGGCCGACGACGAGATCATCCTTTCCGAGCTTTCCGACGATGAGTTGGTGCAGCAGATGCACGACGATCTCNCTGACCGAGGCGCTGGTCGAAGGCATGCGCATCGTCGGCGAGGATTTTCGCGACGGCATCCTGTTCGTTCCCGAGGTGCTGTTGTCGGCCAATGCCATGAAGGCCGGCATGTTCATCCTGCGTCCGCTGCTGGCCGCCACCGGCGCGCCCAAGCAGGGCAAGATGGTGATCGGCACCGTCAAGGGTGACATCCACGACATCGGCAAGAACCTGGTCGGCATGATGATGGAGGGCGCCGGCTTCGACGTCATCGACCTTGGCATCAACAACGCGGTCGAGAAATATCTCGATGCCATCGAGCAGCATCAGCCCGACATCATCGGCATGTCGGCATTGCTGACCACGACCATGCCCTACATGAAGGTGGTCATCGACACGATGAAGGAAAAGGGCATCCGCGACGACTATGTCGTGCTGGTCGGCGGCGCGCCGCTCAACGAGGAATTCGGCAAGGCCGTAGGTGCCGACGCCTATTGCCGCGATGCCGCCGTGGCGGTCGAGACCGCCAAGGACTACATGAAGCGCAAGCACAATGTGCGGGTCTGAGCACGGCAGCCGGCCCAGATTTGTGACCGGCAGCGCTGTCATGCGCCGGCCCGTCATGTGCTGGCCCGTCATGCACTGGAACGGCAACATTACCAGGATAGCTTGGCTCGAAGGGAGCTGAGATCGGCATGCGTATCGAAACGATCAAGGTCTATCAGGTGCATCTGCCGGTGAAAGGCGGTGCCTATCGGATGGCTAGCGATACCGTACAGGATCTGGACAGCACGCTCGTTGAAGTGACCACCGAGGACGGGCTGTCGGGCTGGGGCGAGACTTGCCCGGTCGGTCCTGTCTATCAGCCCCAACATGCCCTGGGCGCGAGAGCGGCAATTGCCGAAATAGCACCTGGCCTGGTGGGCGAGGACACGACGTCCTTGCGCCGTCTCGCGAAAAGAATGGACGAGCGGCTGAACGGTCACAACTATGCCAAGGCGGCCTTGGACATAGCGCTCCTCGACCTCGCCGGCCAGCGGCTGGGCGTTCCGGTCTCGACACTTCTGGGCGGTGCGCTCACCGATCGTGTGCCGTCCTATTACTCGACCATTGTCGGTGAACCCGACGAGACGGCGCGTATTGCCCTCGACAAGGTGAAGGCCGGGTACCCACGGCTTCAGATCAAGATAGGCGGGCGCGATCTCGAGCAGGACGTCGCCACCGTGCACAAAGTATGGGAAGCGGTCGGCTTCAAGGCCCGGATAGCCGTCGACGCCAATCGTGGCCTCACCGCTGCGGCGACGCTGCACATCGACCGGCTTTGCCAGGCGATCCCGTTTGTGTTCGAACAGCCTTGCAACACGATGGAGGAGGTTGCAAGCCTCAAGGGACGCGTTACCCATCCAGTCTACCTCGATGAGAATACCGAAGATTTGAACGCCGTCCTGCGGGCAATTTCTTCGGGGATCGCGGACGGATTTGGGTTGAAAGTCACCCGCCTTGGCGGCCTCACCAAGATGGCCACCGTCCGCGATCTCTGTGCGATACGATCTCTTCCGCACAGCTGCGACGATGCCTGGGGCGGGGATGTCATCGCCGCGGCATGCGTGCACCTCGCGGCTACCGTCGAACCACGACGTCTCGAGGGCGCCTGGATCGCGCAGGAATACATCGAAGGGCATACCGACCCCGTAAACCCCGTCGTCATCGAAAACGGCCATATACGCGTCCCGCAGACGCCGGGGCTCGGTGTCAAGCCCGAGCGCTCCCGTCTCAACGCGCCTGTCGCGACTTTCGGAGGCTGAGGATCCCATGATGTATTGTCGGCAGTTGATCGCGGAAGTGCTTTTGCAAACTTCCAGGACGTCTGGCGGGGCGCCGACTGGCCGCCAGGGACTTCATGAGCCGCAAAAAAGCCGATATGCAGGATGCGTGGTATTGATTGCCGCAAGCCATCAAAAGCCGGAGATTCTGCATGAGACTGACAGTGCTCCTTGCCGCTCTTTCGACAGCCTTGCCCGCCGCGGCCTTACCCGCTGCAGCCTGGGCCGGTCCGGCGTCCGACGCCGTGAAATTCTTCTATGTTCCGGAGGTCAAGTTCGAGGCCGACGCGCAATACCGGGATCGCTTCACCGAGCCGGTGACGAAACTGTTCGATCTCAACGATCAGGCGACGAAGAAGAATCCGGACCAGGTCGCGTGCATCGATTTCGATCCGGGTCTCGACGCGCAGGATTTCGACCAGAAGTCCGTGGCCAAGACGCTGAAACTGTCTGAGAAGCGCGATGGAGACAATGCCGAGGTCACAGCGTCATTCAGCCTGTTTTCGGAAGGCGACGATGCCAAACGCGAAATGGTCTGGTCGCTCAAGAAGATCGACGGCAAGTGGAAGATATCGGACATCGCCTCGAAGACCAGCGACTGGACGCTCAGTGCGTTGGAGTGCATGGCCGGCCAGACACCGGAGTGATGTGATGGACCGCCGCTCGTTCCTGGCACTGTCGACCATGTGCCTGATGGCGGTGGTTCAAGGCGGCGCTGCCGCACAAGGGCTGCTCGGCGCCCCGCCGGCAAACGCTCCGTCCGCAAACGCCCTGGAGGCCACCGCGCCGGGCGACAGCGGGTCGCCGCCGGCAACCGCGCCCGGTGGGGCAGCGGAGCCGGCAACGCCACCCGTTGGCTGGCCCCCCAGCGAACCGGCCGCACCCATCCAGCCGGGATCGCCGACAGCGGTGGTGCGGCCGTTCTACGATCAGGTCAATCTGGAGGTCGATCCGTCACAGCGCGGCCATTTCATCGATCCGGCGAAAACCGTGCTCGACAAGAGCGATGCGCTGCGCAAATCCGGGCAGGGCGAATGCCTCGACCCCAACATGGCATTGGACAATGCCGATTACGACAAGGACCAGATCGACAAGAGCCTGAAGACGCTCGAGGCGATCAATCGGGACCAGGCCAAGGTCATCGTCGCCTTCGTCGTCGCCGGCAATCCGCATCGCCTTGAATGGAAATTCAAGAAGGTCGACGGCGAATGGAAGATATCGGACCTGTTGTCGGTGACCGGCGAATGGGCGCTCAGCCAGTACCAGTGCGAATGATGGGCGGGCTAGCCGCGTCCGCGATAAGGTGCCACTCCGGTGTCCGGCAGCCAGGCGCCTTCGGGCGGCGCGCCGGTCTGCCAGAACACGTCGATCGGAATGCCGCCGCGCGGGAACCAGTAGCCGCCGATGCGCAGCCACAGCGGCTTGGTTGCCGCCACGATGCGACGGCCGATCATCACCGTGCAGTCTTCGTGGAAGGCGCCGTGGTTGCGGAACGAGGTCATGAACAGCTTCAGCGACTTCGATTCCACCAGGGCTGCATCGGGTGCGTAGTCGATGACGATGTGGGCGAAATCCGGCTGCCCGGTGACCGGGCACAGCGAGGTGAATTCCGGGCAGGTGAAGCGCACGATCGCCGGCGGCCCGTCGCCGCGCGTGTACGGCACGGTCTCCAGGACCGCTTGTTCGGGGCTCTGTGGCGTCTCGACGTGGGCGCCGAGCTGGGTGAGGGTTTTGGTGTCGATCATGAGCAAAGCCTTCTTGGTTTGCGGCGCTCATTAGCATCGGATCGAAAAGTGCGCAGCGGTTTTCGGACGAATCCGACGCTTAAATAGGAAATGGAGCAGCTCATGCTGCTTCGACACAGTTTGAAAAGCAGGAAGACGATGACCAGCAACGACCCGCTTCTCCAGCCCTACCAGCTCAAGCATCTGACGCTGAAGAACCGGGTGATGTCGACCAGCCATGAGCCGGCCTATTCGGAGGACGGCATGCCGAAGCAGCGCTACCGGCTTTATCACGCCGAAAAGGCCAAGGGCGGCATGGCGCTGACCATGACCGCCGGTTCGGCCATCGTCTCGCGCGACAGTCCGGCAGCCTTCGGCAATCTGCATGTCTATGACGACCGCATCGTGCCGTGGCTCGCCGAGCTTGCTGACGCCTGCCACGAGCATGATTGCAAGGTGATGATCCAGATCACCCATCTCGGCCGCCGCACCGGCTGGAACAAGGCCGACTGGCTGCCGGTGCTGTCGGCCTCGCCGGTGCGCGAGCCGGCGCACCGCGCTTTCCCCAAGACCATCGAGGACTGGGACATCGAGCGCATCGTCGCCGACTATGCGTCGGCCGCCCAGCGCTGCCAGGCGGCCGGCCTGGACGGTATCGAGTTCGAGTCCTACGGCCATCTGATGGACGGCTTCTGGTCGCCGGCCACCAATCATCGCGACGATGAGTATGGCGGCTCGCTCGACAACCGCTTGCGCTTCATCAACATGGTGCTCGATGCCGTGCGGGCGGCGGTCGGCGAGAAATTCGTCGTCGGCATCCGCATGGTCGCCGACGAGGACTTCGAGAAAGGCCTGTCGAAGGAGGAGGGCGTCGAGATCGCCAGGCGGCTGGCCGGCTCCGGCAAGGTCGATTTCCTAAACATCATCCGCGGTTCGATCGAAAGCGACGCGGCATTGACCAAGGTCATTCCGGTGACCGGCATGCGGTCTTCGCCGCATCTCGATTTCGCCGGCGAGGTGAGGGGGGCGACGAAATTCCCGACCTTCCATGCGGCGCGCATCTCCGATGTCGCCACCGCGCGCCATGCTATCGCGGCAGGCAAACTCGACATGGTCGGCATGACCCGCGCCCATATCGCCGACCCGCACATCATCAAAAAGGTGATGGAAGGCCGCGAGCACGAGATCCGCCCCTGCGTCGGCGCTACCTATTGTCTCGACCGCATCTATGAGGGCGGCGAGGCGCTGTGCGTCCACAATGCGGCGACCGGCCGCGAGGCCGATATTCCGCACATCATCGTCAAGACCGAAGGGACGAAGAAAAAGGTCGTTGTCGTCGGCGCCGGCGCCGGCGGACTTGAGGCGGCGCGGGTGGCGGCCGAGCGCGGCCATCAGGTGACGGTGCTTGAAGCGTCGAGCCAGGCCGGCGGTCAGGTGCGTCTGGCGACCCAGAATCCGCGCCGAAAGGAATTGATCGGCATCATCGACTGGCGGCTGGCAGAACTCGATCGGCTCNGCGACCCAGAATCCGCGCCGAAAGGAATTGATCGGCATCATCGACTGGCGGCTGGCAGAACTCGATCGGCTCGGCGTCGAGATCCGCTACGATACCTGGGCCGAGAAGGACGATGTCCTGGCGCTGGCACCCGATGTGGTCATTGTCGCCACCGGCGGCTTGCCGCAGAACCCGCCGCTGGCGGCGGGCGACAATCTCGTCACCTCAAGCTGGGACATCATGGCCGGCAGCGTCAAGCCGGCCGAGAATGTCTTGCTCTATGATGACAATGGCGGCCATCAGGGCATGGGCGCCGCCGAACTGATCGCCAACAGCGGCGCACGGCTGGAACTGGTTTCGCCCGAGCGTTTTTTCGCGCCCGAAATGGGCGGCATGAATCACGTGCCGTACATGCGCACGTTCCAGGAAAAGGGCGCCACCATCACCATCAACACGCGCCTGCGCTCGGTGCGGCGCGAGGGCAATCAACTGGTCGCCGAACTCGCTTCGGACTTTGCCGACGGCTGGCGCGGTGAACGGCGGGTCGACCAGGTGGTGGTCGAGCACGGCACCGCGCCGCTCGACGATCTCTACCTGGCCTTGAGACCGCTGTCGAAGAATGGCGGCGCGGTCGATTACGAACGCCTGGTCAGCGGCGGCGACATTTTTCCGGCACGCAACCACGAAGCCGGCTTCGTGCTGTTGCGCATCGGCGACGCGGTCGCCTCTCGCAACATCCATGCCGCCATCTATGACGGGATCAGGTTCGGTTTGCGGATCTGAAATCTCGTTGCGACAGTTGGTGGCGCGCGGCCGAACCGGCATACGAGAGCCCGTGTATTCCGGCTCGATCCGCGCGCCCGCACGTCATTGGCTCGTTGCCAGACAACGCACGATGCTGTGAGGGTTGCGGCGTGGCGGCGCTCAGAACATTCTGGCGGTGGCCATGCACAGCACTGTCAGCACCAGCAGGCCTCCGGCGATGCGCTCGCCTCTTGTCATCTTCGCGCGCAACCGGCTTTCCGTAGCCGCATCAGCGCCGGCAAGCTGCCTGCTGGCAGAGCCTACCAGCGCGCCCTGCACGCCGGCGGCGATCAGGGCCGTCACGATCCCCAGTGCCAGCACTTTCTCCATCGAGCCGAAAGCGCCCTCATGGAAGAAATACCAGAGCAGTATGCCGGTCAGGAAAACCAGGCCGGCAGCACCCATTTGCGGCCGGAAAAACCGTTCGGCGCGGATGTCCGGGTCACGGCCGACAGCGATGGTCGTGCCCGCCCAGAATACGCCTGCCATGACGTGAAGACCGATGACGACGATGTAGGCATACTGCATGCCATCTCTCCTCTCTCGCTTGCTGTCAGTGCAATGATTAGATATCGAACTGTTCGATGTCAATGTATAAAATGAACCAGTTCCATCCTTGGAAAACACCGTCTAGTGTCCGGCAATGACGCCCTTTGAACGCCCGCCGGTCGGCATGAATCTCGGCCGCACCGCCAAGCTTGTCGCCCAAGCCTTTGACGCTGCCTTGGTCGAAGCGGGCGGCACCTTGCCGGTCTGGCTCACGCTGCTGTCGGTCAAGTCGAGCAAGCTTGCCAATCAGCGCGAACTTGCCGGTATGATCGGCATCCAGGGCGCGACGCTGACCCATCACCTAAACGCGATGGAGGCACAGGGCCTGCTGACGCGTCGCCGCCATCCCGTCAACCGCCGGGTCCATCTGGTCGAATTGACGGAGGCTGGAGAAGCGATGTTCGAGACACTACGCAAGGCCGCGCTTGTTTTCGACAAGCGGCTGCGGGTGGGACTGTCCGACGAGCGGCTGGCGGAGTTCGCGCAGGTGCTGGCGGCGTTGCGGAACAATGTGGAGAGCTAGGAAAGTCTGCCCGTTGGCTTAGTCGTCACCCGTTCTCAGTCGTCATAGGTCGGGATCGTTCCAAAGGCATAGTGGCGCAGCTTCAGCGCGGCGATCAGCTCGGTTAGCTTCGTCTTGCCGTCGAAGCGGTCCTGAAACATCTCGTCATGCATCAACAGGATCAGCTTGCCGGGTCTGGCGAAATGACCATAGCCGAACAGGTGATCGATCTCGCTGACCAGATGGCTCGCCTGCAACACGTCGAGGATGTTGCCGGTGCCGCTGAGCGGACCTTCGTCGAAGGTGAGATAGATGGTGCGATCCGCCCCATGAGCCGGCAACACGGACATCAACACGGCCGCGAGGACAACCAAAACGATGTCATAGGTCGCGGCATCCGTTTGCGTCGCGACAGGCCGCCAGTTTCATGGCTGATTGTCAAAGGCGGACCGCGCGGGTGCCTACGCCAGGCTGCCTTGCAGCACCGTCAGCTTTGCCTTCTTCGGCATGCGGGCGGTCAGCCACTCGAGCGCCTTGTCCTGCGGCATCGGGAAGGCGATGGAATAGCCTTGCACCTGGTCGCAGCCGATCGCCATCAGCGAGTCGAGTTCGGCTTCGGTTTCGGCGCCTTCGGCGACGATCGAGATGCCGAGGCCGCGGGCAAGCTCGGTGATGGCGCGCACGATCTTGGAGTTGTCGCCGTTCTCGTGGATGTTCTGGACGAATCGGCGATCGATCTTGAGTCGGTCGATCTCGTTCGGATTGACGTGGCTGAGCGAAGCATAGCCGGTGCCGAAGTCGTCGAGTTCCAGATGGACGCCGGCCGCCCTGATGTGACGCAGCTTTGCCGCGATGCCTGTCTTCTCATCGTCCAGAATGACGGATTCGACGATTTCCAGCGACAGTTTCTGCGGCGGCAATCCGGCCTTTTCCAGCGTCCCGAACAGGAACGCATCGAAATCATGCTCGCGCAACTCGGTACCCGAAACATTGACGGCAAGCCGCCCGAAGGCGATCCCGGCGCGGTTCCATTCAGCGGCTTCGTTGATCGCCTTGCTGATTACGATGCGGCCGATCTCCGGCATGAAGCCGCATTTCTCCGCAACCGGAATAAATTCGCCGGGCGAGATCATGCCGCGTTCGGCATGGTTCCAGCGCACCAGCGCTTCGATGCCGCTGATCGTGCCGGTGGTCAGCGAAACCTGCGGCTGGAAATAGACCTGGAACGCCTTCTCGGAGATGGCGACCTTGATGTCGTGTTCGAGTTGCTTGCGATAGTCGAGTTCGCGGCGCAGCTCCTCCGAGAAGAACGAGAAGTTGCCGCCTCCCATCTTCTTGGCCGAATAGAGCGCCAGATCGGCGTGAACCAAAAGATCCTGCGCGTTGTCGGCGTCTATCGGATACACGGCGATGCCAGCGCTGGCGCCGGGAAGAATGGTCGTGCCCTGGAAAACGATCGGCTCGTTGATGTGCGCCAGGATGCGCCGTGCCAGCATGTTGATATCTTCGGTGCTGCCGGCGCCGTTGAGGATCATCACGAATTCGTCGCCACCGAGCCGCGCGCACAGATCCGACGCCCGGCAGGAATCGCGCATGCGCTGTGCCGTGATGACCAGGACATAGTCGCCGGCGGCATGGCCCAACGTATCGTTGATTTGCTTGAAACGGTCGAGATCGAGCTGGACCACGGCCAGACGCTCGCGTCGCCGATGCGCGCCCTTGATCAACGTCTCGAAATGGTCGGTCAGGAAGGTTCGGTTATGCAGGCCGGTCAGTCCGTCATGAACCGCGATGAAGGCCATCGAGTTGCGCGCGTCGACCAGTTCGCGGGTCTTGCGAAGGATCGCGTTGGACATCGGCCTGAAGATGAACAGCGCTACCAGCAGGATGACGCCGAGCGTGGCGTAGAACAGCGTGCGGTGGAGGGAGAGCAGCTTTTCGGAGCGCCCGTCAGCCTCGGCGGTGATCCGCTGGCCGAGCGCGGCATAGCCCGACAAGGTGGCGTTGGCGACCGACATGTCGAGGTTGACGCGTTCGGCGCTGCCTTTGTAGCCGCCATTGTCGAGATTGTTGAGTTGCGATTCAAGCGCCGAGATCAGACGGTCGCCATTGGCGATCAGCCCGACCGAGAAATAGTCGAGATGGAAGGGTTTGGCGAAGAGCACGCTCTCGATCGACTTCGGATCGAGCTTGGCCGGTGATTCCGGGTTTGCCCCCGTCTGCTCGAGCAGCAGATCGTAGTTGGTCTCGAACTCCACCGTCGCCTGCTTGAGCGCGCTGACCAGCGCCGGCTGCTTATCGCGCGAGGCGGCACCCGTTGCATTGGCAAGGAAAACGATGCGCTGCGACAAGGTTTTTTGCGTGCCGACGATATCGAGCAGGGTATGGTTGTGCTGGTGCGTGGCCATCGTCTGCTGCAGCAGCACGAAGGAGGCTGCCACCATGGCGGCGATGATCAACAGCGCTAGCCAATAGCCGGCCTTGATCAGCAGTATGAGCTTGCCTGAAACGGTTTGCACCGGCTGCTGCGACATTTTCGGGGGCGGCCCTCTCGCCAACGGATTCCTGTGCGAGCATTATTGAACCGGAAACGTTAACAGGACCGGAAATCGACAGCTGGCCGACAAGGGGGAAACGCGGAAAGATCGGGGGAAACGCGGAAAGATCGCGGAATGGTTATCGGCTCCTTTCGCCTTCAATCCGCATTTGAACGTTCGCCAGCCGTTGTGATCCCCTGGGGCGTGCTTGGACGACGCCATGACGCTTCATTTGATGCTGGCCACCACCGGCCCGGTCGCTTTTGCGATGGATTTTTTGCGCGGACAGGACAACAGTCGACCCACGTCAAACAGGGCCTGATCATGACCGCAGCATTTCTCTCCCATATCGACAGTGAGCTTGCAGGGCTCAAATCAGCCGGTCTCTACAAGTCGGAACGGGTGATTTCCTCGATGCAGTCGGCGCAGATCGAGGTCGGCGGTGAGAAAGTGCTTAACTTTTGCGCCAACAACTATCTCGGCCTTGCCGACAGCGCCGAACTGCGCGACGCGGCCAGCCAGGCGCTCGACCGTTATGGCTACGGCATGGCGTCGGTGCGCTTCATCTGCGGCACGCAGGAAGAGCACAAAGAGCTCGAGGCGACGATTTCATCCTTTCTCGGCCTGGAGGACACCATCCTCTACGGCTCGTGCTTCGACGCCAATGGCGGCCTGTTCGAGACGCTGCTCGGCGAGGAAGACGCGATCATCTCGGATGCGCTGAACCACGCCTCGATCATCGATGGGGTCAGGCTGTCGAAGGCCAAGCGCTTCCGCTACGCCAACAACGACATGGCCGATCTCGAAGCGCGGCTGAAAGAAGCGAAGGGTTGCCGCTTCCGGCTGATCGCCACCGATGGCGTCTTTTCGATGGACGGCATCATCGCCAATCTCAGGGGCGTCTGCGATCTCGCCGACAAATACGACGCCATGGTCATGGTCGACGACAGCCATGCCGTCGGCTTCGTCGGCCACAATGGCCGTGGTTCGCCCGAGCATTGTGGTGTCGAGGGCAGGGTCGACATCATCACCGGGACGCTGGGCAAGGCGCTCGGCGGCGCGTCGGGCGGCTACACCTCGGGCAAAAGCCAGGTGGTCGACTGGCTGCGCCAGCGCTCGCGGCCCTATCTCTTCTCCAACACGCTGATGCCGGCGATCGCCGGCGCTTCGATCAAGGTGTTCGACCTGATCCGCAATGGCGACGCCTTGCGCCAGCGCCTCTATGCCAATGCGGCGCGGTTCAGGTCTGAGATGGGCAAGCTCGGCTTCACCTTGGCCGGAGCCGACCATCCGATCATTCCGGTGATGCTGGGCGATGCGAGCCTGGCGCAGGAGATGGCGGCGCGCATGCTGAAACGCGGCATCTATGTCATCGGCTTTTCCTTCCCGGTGGTGCCGAAAGGCCAGGCGCGCATCCGCACCCAGATGTCGGCGGCACATTCCACTGCCGACATCGATCGTGCGGTGGAGGCATTTGGCGAGGTTGGCAGGGAACTGGGCGTGATTTCCTGAGCGGCCGGCGCCGGGAAGCGATTGCGGATCAAGAGATTCAAGGGACAAAAGAATGTCGAACATGATGAAGGCTCTGGTGAAGGCCAAGGCCGAGCCGGGCATCTGGATGGAAGAGGTGCCGGTGCCGGAGATCGGCCCCAACGACGTGCTGATCAAGATCAGGAAAACCGCGATCTGCGGCACCGACGTCCACATCTACAATTGGGACCAGTGGGCGCAGAAGACGGTGCCGGTGCCGATGGTAACCGGCCATGAATTCGTCGGCACCGTCGCCGATTTCGGCGCGGCGGTCACCGAATACAAGGTCGGCCAGCGCGTGTCGGGCGAGGGCCATATCGTCTGCGGCCATTGCCGCAACTGCCGTGCGGGCAGGGGCCATCTGTGCCGCAACACGCTTGGCGTCGGCGTCAACCGTCCAGGCGCCTTCGGCGAGTATCTGGCGATCCCGCAGCACAATGTGGTGCCGATCCCCGACGATGTGCCCGACGAGGTCGCCGCGATCTTCGATCCCCTGGGCAATGCGGTGCACACCGCTCTGTCTTTCGACCTCGTCGGTGAAGATGTGCTGGTCACCGGCGCAGGGCCGATCGGCATCATGGGCGCGCTCGTCGCCCAATGCGTCGGCGCGCGAAAGGTGGTGATCACCGACATCAATCCGGTGCGGCTGGCGCTGGCCAAAAAGCTCGGCGTCCAGCATGTCGTCGATGCGTCGAAGGAAAAGCTTCGCGACGTCATGCCGGCGCTCGGCATGACCGAGGGTTTTGACGTCGGCCTCGAAATGTCGGGCGCCGCGCCCGCCTTCCGCGACATGATCGACACCATGAACAATGGCGGCAAGATCGCCATCCTGGGCATCGCGCCGACCGGCTTCGAGATCGACTGGAACAAGGTCATCTTCAAGATGCTGCATCTCAAGGGCATCTACGGCCGCGAGATGTTCGAGACCTGGTACAAGATGATCGCCCTGGTGCAAGGTCCGCTCGACGTCTCCGGCCTGATCACCCACCGCATCGGCATCGACGATTTTCAGGCTGGGTTCGATGCAATGCGCAGCGGCAGTTCCGGCAAGGTGGTGATGGACTGGTGAGGCTGCTGTGAAGGCACTGTGCCGGAGACGTTAGCGGGACAGCACCCCCCTCTGGCCTGCCGGCCATCTCCCCCGCAAGGAGGGAGATTGGCAGTTGCGACGCTGCGCTCATTTCTCTCCCGTTGGTGATTGGCGAAAGCCGGGATGAAGCTCGATCTCCCCCCTTGCGGGGGAGATGTCCGGCAGGACAGAGGGGGTGCTGCCCCGCGGCCTATCAGTCCTCGGTTTTGCCACTTACTTCCAACGCACTCTCCAGCGCCGCCACCCCACTGACAATCGCCGTGCGTTCGCTGGCGCTCAGCCTCGCCAGCAACTCCCTCTCGAACGCCTTCGCCAAAGGCACCATCTCGCGATAGGCGGCCAGCCCCGCTCTGGTCAGTGTCAGATGTTCGACACGGCGGTCATTCCCATCAGGCGTGCGCGTCAGCCAGCGCCGCCGTTCGAGTTCGGCGACGGCGCGCGACACCTTGGTCTTGTGCATGGCCGATTGCTCGCCAAGTTCGGTCGCGGTCATTGTGCCGTGCTGGCCGAGCCCGGAAAGCGTCCGCCACTCCGGCCGCGTCAGTCCATGGCTGTCCTTGTATATCCCCGAGAATTCGCGGCTCACTGCATCGGCGAGGCGATAGAGCCGATAGGGCAGGAAGCTTTCGAGTTCCAGGATTTCCATGGCCTCACATCCCGATGTGATGGATTGATAGTTACATTTTCGATGGTTACAAATGAAACCAGTTTGGTCAATTGAGATCCATTCCGGGAGGAAGCGATGGCCTTTTCCTACATGCCGGGCTTCGGCAATGATTTTGAGACCGAAACCTTGCCAGGTTCGCTGCCGCAAGGCCGCAACTCACCCCAGCGGCCGGCCTATGGCCTTTACGCCGAACAGCTCTCGGGCTCGCCCTTCACCGCCCCGCGCGGAACCAATGAGCGCTCATGGCTTTACCGGATCCGGCCGAGTGTGAAGCACACCGGCCGCTTCAAGGCGTCGAGCTATCCCTTGTGGAAGACCGCACCCAATGTCGGCGATCACGAACTGGCGCTCGGCCAATATCGCTGGAATCCGGTGCCGATGCCGAAGGAGCCGACCGACTTTGTCCAGGGCATGCGCACCATTACCACCGCCGGTGACGTGCTCGGGCAGACCGGCATGGCGGCCCATGTCTGTGTCGCCAACACATCGATGGTCGACGACCATTTCTTCAACGCCGACGGCGAGTTGCTGGTCGTGCCGCAGGTCGGCGCCTTGCGCTTCGTCACCGAGATGGGTGTCATCGAACTTCGACCGGGCGAGATCGCCGTGCTGCCACGAGGCCTCGTGTTCAAGGTCGAGTTGATCGACGCTGAAGTGCGCGGCTATGTCTGCGAGAATTACGGCGCCAAGCTGACCTTGCCCGACCGCGGCCCGATCGGCGCCAACTGCCTCGCCAATCCGCGCGACTTCAAGACCCCTTGCGCCTGGTTCGAGGAGAAGGAAACACCGTGCCGGCTGATCGTCAAATGGTGCGGCAATTTCCACGTCACCGAGATCGGCCATTCGCCGCTCGACGTTGTCGCCTGGCACGGCAACTACGCGCCCTATAAATATGATCTGGCAACCTTTTCGCCCGTCGGCGCCCTCCTGTTCGATCATCCGGATCCGTCGATCTTCACCGTGCTCACCGCGCCCAGCGGCGAGGAGGGCACCGCCAACATCGATTTCGTCATCTTCCCACCGCGCTGGCTGATTGCGGAAGATACATTTCGCCCGCCCTGGTATCACCGCAACATCATGAGCGAGTTCATGGGGCTGATCCACGGCCAGTACGATGCCAAGGAGGAAGGGTTCGTTCCCGGCGGCATCAGCTTGCACAATCTGATGCTGGCCCATGGCCCTGATGCGCCTGGCTTTGAAAAGGCCTCGCGCGCGGCGCTGAAACCGGTCAAGCTCGACAACACCATGGCGTTCATGTTCGAGACCCGCTTTCCGCAGATGCTGACCCGCTACGGCGCCGAACTGGAAACCCGACAGGACAATTACATCGACTGCTGGGCCGACCTGAAGAAGCGCTTCAACGGCACGCCGGAAGGCGATTGGTCTTGAGCGGCAAGCCAATGCGGGATCGGTTGGTGCTGTTAGGCTCGAAAGGTGGCCCGGCGCTGCGGCCGGGCGGACCGTGGCCGAGTTCGTCGCTGCTTGAGATCGGCGGACGGACCATCGTCGTCGATTGCGGGCTTGGCGTCACGCGCGGTCTGGTCGATGCCGGCATCAGCCTGAAGGCACTCGACCTTGTCTTCATCACGCACCTGCATTCCGACCATGTGCTGGAACTGGGGCCGCTGATCCACACCGCCTGGACAGCGGGGCTGGCGAGCCCGGTCAGCGTGTTCGGCCCGCCCGGCACCGGCCACTATTGGCATCGCTTCTGCCAGGCGATGGAATTCGACATCGAAACCCGCATCGCCGACGAAGGTCGGCCCGACATTCGCGATCTGGTTTCGATCAATGAATTCGGCGAGGGCCAGGTGCTTAGGCAAAGCGGCCTGAAGGTGACGGCGCTACGCGTCGACCATCCACCGGTGACCGATTGTTTTGCCCTTCGCTTCGATCATGACGGCAAAAGCGCGGTGTTTTCCGCCGACACGGCCTTCTTTCCGCCGCTTGCCGATTTCGCCGAAGGGGCTGGCATCCTCGTCCACGAAGCCATGCTGGAAGAGGGGATCGAGCGGCTGGTCGCCCGAACCGGCAACGGCGCGCGGCTCAGGGAACATCTCCTCGCCAGCCACAGCTTTGCCGAGGAGGCCGGGCGCATCGCCAGCGATGCCGGCGTGAAGCGGCTGGTGCTCAACCATCTCATCCCGGCTGATGATGCCGAAATCGGCGATGCCGACTGGGTCGCCGCTGTCAGGAAAACATGGGCCGGCGACTTGACGATCGCTCGCGACGGCCTTGTTGTGGAACTAGCATGATCCCGAACCGAAGGACCGCGTCAGCGAAAAGTGGAAACCGGTTTTCGGAAAAGATCATGCGCAAAATAAACAACCAAAGCGGCGCCAAAGCCGCATCAGGAGAGGAAACCGCATGAAGCTTGCCACATTGAAGGACGGGACGCGTGACGGAAAACTCGTCGTCGTCTCGCGCGACCTGACGCAGTACACCGACGCCTCGTTCCTGGCGCGTACGCTTCAAGCGGCACTCGACGACTGGCGCAGGATCTCACCGCATCTCTCGACAATTGCGGAATCGCTGGAGAACAATGCGGTGCCGTCGGTGCGCTTTCACGAGCATGATGCACACTCGCCGCTGCCGCGCGCCTATCAATGGGCCGACGGATCGGCCTATGTGAACCATGTCGAACTGGTGCGGAAGGCGCGCGGCGTCGAAATGCCGGCGAGCTTCTGGACCGATCCGCTGATCTACCAGGGCGGCTCGGACTCTTTCATCGCACCGCGCGATCCGATCCGCATGGCTGACGAGGCCTTCGGCATCGACATGGAGGCGGAGGTCGCGGTCATCGTCGACGACGTGCCGATGGGCGCCAGCCTCGACGAAGCATGCGCCGCGATCCGGCTGGTCATGCTGGTCAACGATGTCACGCTGCGCGCACTGACCGGGCCGGAGCTGGCCAAGGGTTTCGGCTTCTTCCAGTCGAAATCGTCTTCGGCCTTTTCGCCGGTCGCGGTGACACCCGATGAGTTGGGTGACGCCTGGGACGGCGGCAAGGTCAGCCTGCCGCTGCTCGCCGACATCAACGGCAAACCGTTCGGCCGCGCCAATACCGGTGTCGACATGACCTTCGATTTTCCGGTGCTGATCGCCCATGCCGCCCGGACACGGCCGCTGGTTGCCGGCACCATCATCGGCTCCGGCACCGTCTCCAACAAGCTCGATGGCGGGCCGGGCAAGCCGGTCTCGGCGGGCGGCACAGGCTATTCCTGCATCGCCGAACTGCGCATGATCGAGACCATTGTGTCGGGTGAGCCCAAGACGCCATTCCTGCGCTTCGGCGACACGGTACGTATCGAGATGAAGGACAGAGCCGGCCATTCGATCTTCGGCGCGATCGAGCAGAGGGTAGAGAAATACGAGCGATGAGGGCCTGCGTTCAGCCATGAATCTTCTTGACCATCTGCGCCGCATGGCGGGCAACAATCTCTGGTCGAACGACCGGCTCTATCGCGCCGTGTTTGCGCTTGAGCCCGGCGAATTCGAGGCCGAGCGCAGCAGCTTCTTCCGGTCGATCAAGGCGACGCTCAACCATATCCTCGCAGTCGATCATCTCTATCTCGATTTTCTCGAAGAAGGCGGTGTCGGAGCGGCGGCCCATGACGACTACGTGCCCTTCGAGGAAGCCCGGGCGCTGTTTGCCGCCCAGCTTGCGGCCGACCGGCGGTTGATCGCTTTTTGCGATACCCTGTCGGAGGCCGATCTCGATCGCCGCGTCATCACCGACCGGCGCGAGGACGGCATGATCTCGGAAAAAATCGGTGACATCCTTGCTCACGTCTTTCTGCACGACATCCACCATCGCGGCCAGGTGCACGCGATGCTGTCCGGCACCTCGGTCGCGCCGCCGCAGCTCGACGAATTCCTGCTCGATTATGATTTGAAATTAAGGCAGGCCGAGGTGGAGCGGCTGGGCTTGTGAGATCAAGGACCCCGCTGATCAAGTCAAAGCGACGTCGTAACGGGCAAAATGCGGATCGGATGTCATGATGGTCAACTTCTCGATTTGGGCCTGCGCAATCAGCAGTCTGTCAAATGGATCGCCATGATGCCGGAGTAGGTCGCCAACCGCATTCGCATGCTGCAACGTGATGGCGAGCGGCTGAAATCGCATCCTTGGAAGCAGCACTGGAAGGTCATCCGGCGCATCGAGTTTTCCGATCGAACGTTTGATGGCAATCTCCCAAACGCTTGCCGCGCTCACAAAAACCACCGCTTCCGAAGCCAGAATGGCGCGGTGATGTTCGCTAAGACGTCGATCGTCCGAAATCGACCAGAGGATGATATGTGTATCGGCGAGAAACGGGCCGACCGTCATTTCACGTACTCGTCCCACTCTGGACCGAGTTCGTCAAAATCGTCCGCTATCCAGATCTTGCCCTTCAACGCGCCAATACGCGGCAGGGGTTCGGCCACTGCTGGCGGCACAATACGCGCGGCCACCTTGCCGTGGCGCGTGAGCACGATCTCCTCACCGGCTTCCGCGCGACTGACGAGTTCCGACAATTTGGCTTTGGCCTCGGCGATGGAAACATTCATGGGTACGATCCTTTATGACTATAATTTAGGTCATAATCGATCGTACTGCAAGTTGCCGGTGTCGCGTCGCTCTACTCCGCCGCCTGCACCTTGATCACGCCGCGCTTGATCTGGTCCTGCTCGATCGATTCGAACAGCGCGCGGAAATTGCCTTCGCCAAAGCCTTCGTCGCCCTTGCGTTGGATGAACTCGAAGAAGATCGGGCCGATCACGGTCTTCGAGAAGATCTGCAAAAGTATTTTGGTCATGCCGCCGTCGACCACGCCTTCGCCGTCGATCAGGATACCGTGCTTCTTCATTCGCTCGATCGGCTCGTCATGGCCGTTCACGCGGTCATACGACATTTCGTAGTAGGTCTCGGGCGGGCCGGGCATGAATTTCAGCCCGTTGTCGGCGAGTTTGTCGGTGGCGGCGTAGATCTCGTCGGTGCCGACCGCGATGTGCTGGATGCCTTCGCCATTGTACTTCTTCAGGTACTCGGCGATCTGGCTGGTCTCGTCCTTGGATTCGTTGAGCGGAATGCGGATCTTGCCGCAGGGCGAGGTGATGGCGCGGCTGACCAGGCCGGTGATCTTGCCGTCGATATCGAAGAAGTGGATCTGCTTGAAGCCGAACAGATTGCGATAGAAATCCCACCATTTGTCCATCTGGCCGCGATAGACATTGTGGGTCAGGTGGTCGAGGTAATAGAAGCCGACGCCTTGCGGCCGCGGATCGCGCGCGCCGAGCCACTCGAACTCGGCGTCATAAGCCGAACCCTTCTTGCCATAGATGTCGATGAAATAGAGCAGCGAGCCGCCGATGCCGACGATCGCCGGAACGTCGAGCGCCTTGTCGTCGCCTTGATAGGGCGTCGCGCCCTTGGCAACGGCGTGATCGAAGGCGTGCTTGGCATCCACCACGCGCCAGGCCATCGAAGCCGCGCAGGGACCATGCTTGTCGACGAACTTCATCGCGTGCGAGCCCGGCTCGGCATTGACGAGATAGTTGATGTCGCCCTGGCGCCAGACGGTGATGTCTTTCGTGCGATGCCTGGCCACCGCCACATAACCCATGCGGGTGAACAGTTCGGCCAGTTTCCGCAGCTCCGGATGCGCGAACTCGACGAACTCGAAGCCATCGGTGCCGGCGGGGTTGTCCTTGCTGATTTTGGCGGGCGGGGCGTCGTGCGGGAAGGGACCCATGATATTCCTCCGGAAGCTGCTTGGCCTGAAAAAGCCATCCGCCGCCATCATAGCGCGGAGCCGGTGCATGGTGCTTGCATTCAAACGCTTGAAATGATCATCTCATGCGTGAAGTGTGCATGTTGTGAGGAAATACCATGGATGAGGCGCGCATTGATCAATTTGACCGCAAGATAATGGCGCTGCTGCAGGGCGATGCGCGGCTCACCAACAACGATCTCTCGGAGCGTGTGAACTTGTCGGCGTCGCAATGCTCGCGCCGCCGCCAGCGGCTGGAGGAAGACGGCTATATCAAGGGCTATCGGGCCGTACTCGACCGCGACAAGCTCGGCTTCTCGCTGGTCAACGTCATCTCGGTGACCTTGGCCACCCACAACCGCGACAATGCACGGCGCTTCGGCGAACTGCTGGCACGGCTCCCGGAAGTGCAGGAGGCGCACGCGCTGACTGGCGAGATGGATTACATCCTGAAAGTAGTGACGCCCGATCTCAAATCACTATCGGAGTTCGTTAACGGCGTGCTCCTGCCGCACGAATCCGTCCAGCATGTGAAGACGGCGATCGTGTTGGAAACGCTGAAGGAAACGGGCGCGCTGCCGATTTAAGCTTTCGACTGCTGGATCAGCCCGTAAAGATTGGTGCAGCGCGCACCGGAACGGCAATAAGCGAAGACGGGGCCTTCGAGCTCGTCCAGCGCCTCGGCCTGATCCTCGACATTCTCGGCGGTGATCTGGCCGCTGATGACTGGAATGTAGCGGAAGGCGAGACCGGCGGCTTCCACCGCCGCCTTCACCGTGTCGGCCGAAGGTTGGCCGGGCTGCTCGTCATCGGGGCGGTTGCAGATCACGCTCTTGAAGCCGGCTTCCTTGATGGCGGCGGCGTCTTCGGGCTGGATCTGGCCCGAGACCGAATAGTCTTCACTGATCTCGCGGTATTCCATGGCAGCATCCTCGCAATCTGGTCTGGACGCAGTCTTGCCACCGCCCTGCATGCGCGGCAATCCGCATCGAGAAAATTCTCAGCCAAATAGCCATTGTGCGCGGAAAAATCCAACCGGGCCAATGCGACCCGATTGGATAGCGCTGGCTCGCCTCAGCTGCCGAGGATCGCGCCTTTGATCTGGCGGATGTTGTTGTGCATCATGTCGATATAGGTCGAGGCCGGGCCGTCGGGCTGCGACAGCGCGTCCGAATACAGCGTGCCGCCCACCTTGATGCCGGTTTCATCGGCGATCTGCTCGATCAGGCGCGGATTGGTGATGTTCTCAACGAAGATCGCGGCCGCCTTGTCCTGCTTCACCTGCGTGACCAGCTTGGCGACGTCGGCTGCTGACGGTTCGGAATCGGTCGAGATGCCTTGCGGGGCGAGGAAAGTCAGGCCGTATGCGTGCTCGAAATAGCCGAACGCATCGTGCGAGGTGATGACGACGCGCTTCGCCGCCGGGATCGACTGGATCGCCGCCTTCACTTCGCCTTCCAGCGCATCGAGCTTCTTGGTGTAGGTCGCGGCATTGGTCTGGTAGGAGACGCAACCGTCGCTATCGGCCGCGCAGAAGGCCTCGGCGATGTTCTTCACATAGATCCTGGCGTTGGCGATCGATTGGAAGGCGTGCGGGTCGGTGACCGTTTTGCCGCCGCCGGTGCCGGCGCCTTCGGCGGCGTCCGCGTCGGCGAATTCAGGTTTGAAGTCGATCGGCGTGACCCCCTTGGTCAAGGTGATGATCGAGGCCTTGGTCGCGCTGGCATCGACCAGCCGTTGCAGGAAACCTTCGAAATGCAGGCCGTTGACCAGCACGATATCGGCATTGGCCATGGCCACAGCATCGGCCGGGCTCGGTTCGTAGACATGTGCGTCGCCATCAGGCCCGACGATGGTGGTGACATCGATGCGGTCGCCGCCGACGTTTTTGGCGAAATCGGCGATGACCGTGAAGCTGGCGACCACCTTCAGCGGTGCCGTGAAGGCCGATGATGCGCCAAAGGTGGTTAATGTTATAACGCTCATCACCAGGGCGGCACGGAGTGATTTCAGCATGGTCAAGTCTCCTTTGGGGGGCGGGGATCAGGCCGTTCTGTGACGGTGGTGGATGATGCGGGCGCGCAGAATGCCGCGCGTGCCGAACAGGATCGAGGCGAAATAGACGACGCCGGACGACAGGATGATGGCCGGGCCGGACGGCAGCGAGGCGTGATAGGACAACAGCAGCCCTGCGATGCAGGAGGCAAAGCCGATCAGCACGGCCAGCACGCACATCGGCTCGACGCGCACGGTCCAGAAGCGGGCGGCAGCGGCCGGCAGCATCATCAGCCCGACCGACAGAAGCGTGCCGAGCGCCTGGAAGCCGCCGACCAGATTGAGCACGACGAGGCCGAGGAAGATGAAGTGCACCGGACTGCCCATGCGGCTGACCGAGCGCAGGAACAGCGGATCGAGGCATTCGGCGACCAATGCCCGCCAGAAGATGGCAAGGCTGGCTAGAGTTACCGCAACGATGCCGCCGATCAGCGTCAGCGCTTCGTTGTTGAGTGCCAGCACGGTACCGAACAGCACATGCATGAGATCGACACTGGAGCCGCGGATCGACACCATCAGCACGCCGATGGCGAGCGAGATCAAATAGAAGGCGGCCATCGAGGCGTCCTCGCGCTGGATGGTGAAGCGCGAGACCGCACCGGCGCCGAGCGCGACGATGACGCCGGCGATCAGGCCGCCAATCGTCATCGGCAGGATTTCCAGCCCATAGAACAGGAAGCCCGCGGCCGCACCCGGCAGGATGGCATGCGCCATGGCATCGCCGGACAGGCTCATGCGCCGCAGCATCAGGAAGACGCCGACCGGGCAGGCGCCGAGCGACAGCATCAGCGAGCCGACCAGCGCCCGTTGCATGAAGGCGAAATCGGCGAAGGGTGCGATCAAGAGACCGTAGAGCGTGTCCATCAGGCAGCCCTCGGTCCGGCGCCGTGCTGATGATCATGGTCGTGTCCATGATGATCGTGCCCATGGGCGTGCTCGTCCGGTTCGCACCAGGGAGCGTTTTCCTCCCAGGCCTCGTGGAAACGGCGTGCGCGCAAAAGATTTTCCGGCTTCAACGTTTCCCTGGTTTCGCCCCAGGCGATGGGCTGGCGGGCCAAAAGCAGCGTTTCGGGGAAATTCTGGCGCACCAGGTCGAGGTCATGGACGACGACCATGATGGTGCGTTCCTCGCCATGCCAGCGCTTGATCAGCGCGATCAGGTCGCCGACCGTCTTGGCGTCGACGGCGTTGAACGGCTCGTCGAGCAGGATCAGGTCGGCATCCTGCAGCAGCACGCGGGCAAACAATGTGCGCTGCAACTGCCCGCCCGACAGCGTGTCGATCGGCCGCTTCTCGAAACCGCCGAGGCCGACCGCCATCAGCGCCTGGCTGACGGATTCGCGGTCTTCCTTGGTGTAGCGGCCGAGCATGCCGCGCTTCGGCCACAGGCCGAGCGAGACCAGATCGACGACGCGCGCCGGGAAGGAACGGTCGAGTTCCGATTGCTGGGGAAGATAGGCGGCGCGCACGCCAGGCGCCCGGATCACGCTGCCGGCCATCGGCTTGAGAACCCCGACAATACCCTTCATCAGCGTCGACTTACCCGAACCGTTGGCGCCGACCACGGCCGTCAGCGAACCCTTGCGGATCGTGCCGTCGAGGTGATGGATCGCGGGATGGCTGTTGTAGCCCAGCGTCAGGTCACGGAATGTCAGGCAGGTCTGGGTCATATCATTCCGTGGGCAGGTCACATCCGGCTGCATGCAGAGGCCGGTTGGATATGTGATGTTATTACATTAGTCAACAAGCCAATCCGGCGGAATTGCGGCCGGCGGCTCAACTTGCCGTGAATCCTGTCCCTGGCTGGTCCAAGGGGATTCGGGCCGGCGGCCTTGCCCGAAGCAAGTCGCGACTCTAAAGAGGCGCGACTGACAAAAGGAAGGAAAACATCCCATGAGCATTCGTCGCATCGATGTAGGTCCGCGCATGACCCAGATCGTCATCCATGGCAACACCGTCTACCTGGCCGGCCAGGTCGGCGAGCCGGGCGGCAACGTTGCCTCGCAGACCCGGGATATCCTGGCGACCATCGACGAGTTGCTGGCCAAGGCCGGCACCGACAAGACCATGATCCTGCAAGCAATCATCTGGCTGGACGACATGGGCACCTTCGCCGAGATGAATGCGGAATGGGACAAGTGGGTGCCAAATGGCCACACGCCCGCCCGCGCCACCGGCGAAGCCAAGCTCGCCAGCCCGGAATATCTGGTCGAGATCATTATCACGGCGGCGATTTGAGGCGTTGAAACCGCCAATCTCCCCCCTCGTGGGGGAGATGCCTGGCAAGGCAGAGAGGGGCGCTGTCCCGCCGGCCTTTCCGTTTTTCGAGTAAGTTCATGGCAGGCAAAATCGAGGGTCGCGCTCTACGACGCCCCCCTCTGGCCTGCCGGCCATCTCCCCCACGAGGGGGGAGATCAGCTACCCCTGCGGCCTGAACCTTGCCACCAGCGTGTGGCTCTCGGCCGCGTAGGTGAAGCGGACATGGGTGACCGGGTGTTCGGCGCTCCATGTCCGTCGTTCGACCACCAGGCAAGGCGCGCCGGCGCCGATGTCGAGCGCTGCCGCGATGTGCCTGTCGGCGGCAACCGCGCGGATGCGGTGCTCGGCCTCGCTCCACGGCACGCGGCCGATCAGCCACGGGCCAGGCGCGACATCGAGAAATTCTTCGTCGGCCGCTCCAGGCACGGCGGCGAGGTTGATCAGCCGCTGTTCATGCGCGAACGGCCGCTTGCCGGCGAAGTGCCGGCATTCCAGCGCCAGCACCGATCCGGCGGCGTCGAGTTCCAGCAGGCCGCGATCCTCAGTGGTGCTGCGCCTTTTGTGCCGCGCTACGCGCTCGTAGCGATAGGCTAGGCCAAGCGCTTCGACCTCGATCCTGATGTCGTGGATTTCCAGCACCGCCGCCTGCGACTGCGGCTGGCGGACGAAACTGCCGGAGCGCCGCCGCCGTTCGATCAGCCCGGCCTTGGCCAGCTGCGACAGTGCCTTGTTCACCGTCATGCGCGAACAGCCATATTGGTCAGTCAGTTCATGCTCGAACGGGATGCGATGGCCGGGCGCCCACGTGCCGGACAGGATCTTCTCGCTGATGTCGGACAGGATGCGCTGGTGGAGCGAGCCGCCGCCGATGTCGGCATCCGCTATTGCGACCGCGTTCATGCTGAAAGTGCTGTCATGACGCTGCGAAACCGCGCGGCGATGGCCTCGCGCTTGGCATGCTTGCCGGCACTGACTTGCTTTTGCCCATGCACCCAGACGCAATCGACCTTGCTGCCGTTGGCGAAGATCCAGGCATCGAGGATCGCGTCGCCTNAGCGAGGCGTTGTCGGCATCGAGCGAGACGAGATCGGCGGCGGCGCCAGGGGCGATCTCCGAGGTGCCGGCGCCAAGCGCGACGCTGCCTCCGTCGAGTGCCGCGTCGAACAGCGCGCGCCCGGTCGAACCGCCTGCCATCGCCAGCACGTTGCGGGCGCGGTGGGCGAGGCGCTGCGAATATTCGAGCTGGCGCAATTCGTCGGGCAGGCCGATCAGCACGTTGGAATCGGAGCCGATGCCGAAGCGCCCGCCATGTTCCCGGAACAACGGTGCGGCAAAGGTGCCGTCGCCGAGATTGGCCTCGGTGATCGGGCACAGGCCGGCAATGGCGCCGCTCCTGGCCATGCCGATGGTTTCCGCATCGGTCATGTGGGTGGCGTGGATCAGGCACCAGCGCTGGTCGACCTCAGCGTTGGCGAGCAAGAATTCGACCGGACGCGCACCGGACCAGGCGAGGCAGTCTTCGACTTCCTTCACCTGCTCGGCGACATGAATGTGGATCGGCCCATCGGGCGCCAGTGCCGCGATGGCCGTGAGTTCCTCGGGCGTCGCGGCGCGCAGGCTGTGCGGTGCGACGCCGACGACAGCTTGATTCAACGCGCGAACCGATTCGCGGCTTTTCTCAACGAGCCGGGAGAACTGATTCACATCGTTGACGAATCGCCGCTGGCCCTCGTTTGGAGCCGCGCCGCCAAAAGACGAATGCGCGTAAAACACCGGCAGCAGCGTCAGGCCAATGCCGGTTTCGCCGGCCGCTGCCGCGACCCGCTCGGCCATCTCGGCAGGATTGGCGTAGGGTTTTCCGTCACGATCATGATGCAGATAGTGAAATTCGCCGACCCGTGAAAAGCCGGCCTCCAGCATTTCGACATAGAGCTGCGCGGCAACCGCCTCGACCTGGTCGGGCGTCATCGACAGCGCGAAGCGGTACATCACCTCGCGCCAGCTCCAGAAACTGTCTGCGGAAGGGCCGCGAAGCTCGGCAAGCCCCGCCATGCCGCGCTGGAAGGCGTGGCTGTGCAAATTGGGCATGCCGGGCAGCACAATGGAATGACGCTCGTCGCCGGCCGATGCAACGGCTCCGGGCTCGACGGCCGTAACGCGTCCATTGGCGAAAATGATCCGCACATTGTTGTGCCAGCCATCGGGAAGGAGAGCCTGTTCCGCAAGGATCGCTGTCACTTTTTTCTCTCCGCTTCCCTGTCTTGCATGCGATGATAGCACTTGCAGTGTGTTTCAATATGTATATACATAATCGCCGCCGATTGAAACGGAAAAGATGATGGCCGCAGAGAGCAAAAGCCGGGCAGGGGATCTTCGTCTGTGGCGCAATGCGCGCCTGGCGACCATGGCCGAAAGTTCCGCCGGACTTGGTGTCGTCGAACATGGCGCGGTCGCCGCACGCGATGGCCGCATTGTCTATGCCGGCCCGGAATCGGAGATGCCGGCGGCATTTTTGCGGGGCGCCGAGACCGTCGATTGCGACGGCCGCTGGATCACGCCGGGCCTGATCGACTGCCACACGCATCTTGTCTATGCCGGCAACCGCGCCAACGAATTCGAGATGCGGCTGGACGGCGCGACCTATGAGGAAGTCGCCCGGGCCGGCGGCGGTATTGTGTCCTCGGTCAAGTCGCTGCGCGCCGCCAGCGAGGATGAGCTCGTTGCCCAGACGCTGCCGCGCCTCGATGCGCTGATGGCCGAGGGTGTCACGTCGGTCGAAGTAAAATCGGGCTATGGCCTCGATCTCGACAATGAAAAGAAGTCGCTGCGCGCCGCCCGCCGGCTGGGCGCAGAACGGGCGGTGACGATCCGCGCGACCTGTCTGGCTGCGCATGCCCTGCCGCCCGAAGCAAAGGGGGACAAGGACGCTTTTATCGATCTGGTCGCCAAGCAGATTGTTCCGGCGGTTGCCGCCGAAGGACTGGCGGATGCGGTCGACGGTTTTTGCGAAGGCATAGCGTTCTCGCCGGAGCAGATGGCGCGCGTTTTCGATGCCGCCAAGGCCTTGGGCCTGCCGGTCAAGCTTCATGCCGACCAACTGTCCAACCTGCACGGCGCCGAACTTGCCGCGCGCTATGGCGCGTTGTCGGCGGATCATCTCGAATACACGGACGAGGCGGGCGCTGCCGCGATGGCGAAGGCCGGCACGGTGGCGACCATCCTGCCCGGCGCTTACTATTTCATCCGCGAAACGAAGAAGCCGCCTGTCGACTTGTTCCGCCGCCATGGCGTGAAGATGGCGGTGGCGACGGACAGCAATCCCGGCACCTCGCCGCTCACCTCGCTGTTGCTCACCATGAATATGGCGGCGACGCTCTTTGGCTTGACCGTCGATGAGTGCCTTGCCGGCGTCACCCGCGAGGCCGCGCGTGCGCTTGGCCTTCTCGACGAGGCCGGCACGCTGGAAGCCGGAAAATCCGCCGACCTGGCGATCTGGGACATCGAGCGCCCCGCCGAACTCGTCTACCGCATGGGCTTCAACCCGCTCCATGCCCGCATCTGGAGAGGACAATGACCGAACTGACCCTGAAGCCCGGCAATGCGACGCTGGCCGACTGGCGCGCCATTTATCGTGGCGCCGTGCCAAAACTCGACGACGCCTGCCGTCCAAAGATCAAGGCGAGTGCCGAGGCCGTCGCCAGGATCGTCGCCAAGGGTGAGCCCGTCTATGGCATCAACACCGGATTCGGCAAACTGGCCAGCGTCCGCATCCCGGCCAGTGATCTCGAGACCTTGCAGCGCAACATCGTGCTGTCGCACGCCGCCGGCGTCGGTGAACCGATGCCGGTTGCCGTGGCCCGGCTGATGATGGCGCTGAAACTTGCGAGCCTGGCGCAGGGCGCCTCCGGCGTCCGCTCCGAGACGATCGAGTTGCTCGAGGCAATGCTCGCCAACGACGTCATCCCGGTGGTGCCGGCGCAAGGTTCCGTCGGCGCCTCCGGCGATCTCGCGCCGCTGTCGCACATGACGGCGGTGATGATCGGCGTCGGCGAATGCTTCACCCCGCATGGCCGCTTTCCGGCCAAGGTCGCCTTCGTCTCGCATGGGCTGGAGCCGGTGACATTGGGCGCCAAGGAAGGTTTGGCGCTGCTCAACGGCACGCAGTTCTCGACCGCCTATGCGCTCGCCGCCCTGTTCGAGGCCGAAGTGCTCTACCAGTCGGCGCTGGTTGCCGGCGCGCTCTCGACCGACGCGGCCAGGGGCTCCGACGCGCCCTTCGATCCTCGCATCCATGTGCTGCGAAAGCATCCCGGCCAGATCGAGACGGCGGACGCGCTGCGCAATTTGATGGCCGGCAGCGCCATCAGGGAATCGCACCGTGTCGGCGACGAGCGGGTGCAGGATCCTTACTGCCTGCGCTGCCAGCCGCAGGTCATGGGCGCTGCGCTCACCGTGCTGCGTCAGGCCGCCGAGACGCTCGGCACCGAAGCAAACGGCGTCACCGACAATCCGCTGATCTTCGCCGAGGACGACACCGCGCTTTCCGGCGGCAATTTCCACGCCGAGCCGGTGGCCTTCGCCGCCGACATGATCGCGCTTGCGGTCTGCGAGATCGGCTCGCTGTCGGAACGCCGCATCGCCATGCTGGTCGACCCCGCGCTGTCCGGCATGCCGGCCTTCCTGACGCCGAAGCCCGGCCTGAACTCCGGCTTCATGATCCCGCAGGTGACGGCGGCCGCGCTCGTTTCGGAAAACAAGCAGAAGGCCTATCCGGCGAGCGTCGATTCCATTCCGACCTCGGCCAACCAGGAAGACCACGTCTCGATGGCCGCGCATGGCGCCCGCCGCCTGATAGGCATGGTCGAGAATGCCACCGCGGTGATCGGCATCGAGTTGCTGGCCGCCGCGCAGGGCTGCGATTTCCATGCCCCGCTGGCCTCGAGCGATGCGCTGGAAGCCGTGCGCAAGCTGGTCCGGGACGAGGTGCCGCATCTCGACAACGACCGCCACTTCCACCCCGACATGGAAAAGGCGATCGCCATGGTCCGCAGCGGCGCGACCGTGAGGGCGGCGGGTGCGGTGGCGTTGCCGGGAATTGCATCGTGAGACGGCACGCTCTGATAGATCGAGTTCTGTCGCGCCCCCCTCTGTCCTGCCGGACATCTCCCCCTCAAGGGGGGAGATCAGCAGCTTCTTTGGCGCCGCCCGTTCTCCCACGCTGGCGATTGGCGAAAGCCGGCGTGACAGCCAATCTCCCCCCAAGAGGGGGAGATGTCCGGCAGGACAGAGGGGNGCGATTGGCGAAAGCCGGCGTGACAGCCAATCTCCCCCCAAGAGGGGGAGATGTCCGGCAGGACAGAGGGGGGCGCCGTAGAGCTCCAACCTGCGGAGGTTTCGCATGACACCTCCTTGGCTGACAGTAAAACAAGGCACCGCGCCGTTGCTGGTGTCGATCCCACACACCGGCATCGACCTCGCCGGCCTCGAAAACCGACTGGTGTCGCCCTGGCTCGGACGCCGCGACTGCGACTGGTGGATCGACAATCTTTATGATTTTGCCACCGACCTCGGCGCGACGATCGTCCACACCGCCATTTCGCGCACGGTGATCGACGTCAATCGAGACCCTTCGGGTGTTTCGCTCTATCCCGGCCAGACGACGACCGGACTCTGTCCGACCGAGACCTTCGATGGCGACCCGCTTTACCGCATGGGTGATGAGCCGACACCGGCGGAAATCGACCGGCGCCGCGAAACCTATTTCGAGCCCTACCATGCCGCCCTGCAGGCCGAGATCGCCCGGCTGCGCGGCATGCACGACAAGACCGTCCTCTACGATTGTCATTCGATCCGCTCGGTGCTGCCGCGCCTGTTCGAAGGCACGCTGCCGGTCTTCAATCTCGGCACCAATGACGGCAAGAGCGCCAACCCGGCGCTGCAGGAGAAGGTGGCTGCAATCTTGGCCGGCACCGGCGAAAGCTGGGTGATCAACGGTCGCTTCAAGGGTGGCTGGATCACGCGCAGCTTCGGCCAGCCGCAGAACAGTGTCCATGCGCTGCAGATGGAACTCTCCAACCGGGGCTACATGCGCGAGCCCGACGAGAAGGGCTCGCCGGAGAACTGGCCGGTCCCTTACGACGCCACCTATGCGGCGCCGATCCGCGCCACGCTGAAGACCATCCTCGAAACCGCGATCGACTGGGCAGCGCGCTGACGCGCCGCCGTCTTGCTTGAAAGGGATAATGATGACCAATCCTCGCCACAACATCCGCGAAGTGCGCAGCCCCCGCGGCGACAAGCTCAATGCCCGGTATTGGACGACCGAGGCGCCGCTGCGCATGCTGATGAACAATCTCGATCCCGACGTCGCCGAGAACCCCAACGAACTGGTCGTCTATGGCGGTATCGGCCGGGCGGCGCGCACCTGGAACGATTTTGACAGCATCGTTGCCTCGCTGAAGACACTTGGCGAGGACGAGACGCTCTTGGTGCAGTCCGGCAAGCCGGTCGGTGTGTTCCGCACGCACGCGGATGCGCCCCGCGTCCTGATCGCCAACTCCAACCTGGTGCCGCACTGGGCGAATTGGGATAAATTCAACGAGCTCGATAAGAAGGGCCTGATGATGTACGGCCAGATGACGGCCGGCTCGTGGATTTACATCGGTACGCAAGGCATCGTGCAGGGCACCTACGAGACCTTCGTCGAGGCCGGCCGCCAGCACTATGGCGGCAATCTCAAGGGCAAGTGGATTCTGACCGGCGGCCTCGGCGGCATGGGTGGCGCCCAGCCGCTGGCCGCCGTCATGGCCGGCGCCTGCTGCCTGGCGATCGAATGCAATCCTGATTCGATCGATTTCCGCTTGCGCACCCGTTATGTCGACGAGAAGGCCGAGACGCTCGACGAGGCGATGGCGATGATCGAGCGCTGGACCAAGGCTGGCGAGGCGAAGTCGGTCGGCCTGCTCGGCAATGCGGCCGAGATCGTGCCCGAAATGTTCAGGCGCGGCATCCGCCCCGACATGGTCACCGATCAGACCTCGGCCCACGACCCCATCAACGGCTATCTGCCGAAGGGATGGACCATGGCCGAGTGGCGCGAGAAGCGCGTCAGCGACCCCAAGGCGGTCGAAAAGGCTGCCCGCGCCTCGATGCGCGAACATGTCGAAGCGATGGTGGCGTTCTGGAACGCCGGCGTGCCGACACTCGACTACGGCAACAACATCCGCCAGGTGGCCAAGGACGAAGGTTTTGAGAACGCCTTTGCCTTCCCCGGCTTCGTGCCCGCCTATATCCGGCCGCTGTTTTGCCGCGGCATCGGTCCGTTCCGCTGGGCCGCACTTTCGGGCGATCCCGAGGACATCTACAAGACCGACACCAAGGTGCGCGAACTGACGCCGGGCAACACCCATCTGCACAACTGGCTGGACATGGCGCGCCAGCGCATTTCCTTTCAAGGGCTGCCGGCGCGCATCTGCTGGGTCGGTCTCGGCGACCGGCACCGGCTCGGCCTCGCCTTCAACGAGATGGTGGCCAAGGGTGAGCTCAAGGCGCCGGTCGTCATCGGCCGCGATCACCTCGATTCGGGTTCGGTCGCTTCGCCCAACCGCGAAACCGAAGCCATGAAGGACGGGTCGGATGCCGTCTCCGACTGGCCGCTGCTCAATGCGCTGCTCAACACGGCGTCGGGCGCCACCTGGGTATCGCTGCATCACGGCGGCGGCGTCGGCATGGGGTTTTCCCAGCATGCCGGCATGGTCATCGTCGCCGACGGCACGCCGGACGGCGCAAGGCGGCTGGAGCGGGTGCTGTGGAACGACCCGGCGACCGGCGTCATGCGCCACGCCGACGCCGGCTACGACATCGCCATCGACTGCGCCAGGGAGCACCAGCTCAACCTGCCGGGCATTCTCGGTTGACAGGCTGAACTCATGCGCATCCTTCGCGCCGCCGATTACCGCGTCATGCGGTGGAAGAACGGCGGCGGCACGACGACCGAGATCGCCGTCTCGCCCGCCGGTGCCGAGCTCGACGATTTCGACTGGCGCGTCTCGATGGCGCGCGTCGAAGGCAGCGGCCCATTCTCGCAGTTTGCCGGGATCGATCGCACGCTCGCCATACTTGAAGGCGACGGCATCGTGCTCGATATTGCCGGCCGCCCGCCGACATCGGTCAACAGGACAACCGCCCTGTTTTCCTTTCCGGCCGACGTACCGACGGCCGCCAAGCTGGTTGGCGGGCCGATCACCGACCTCAACGTCATGACCCGCCGCGGCAGGACGACGCACTCGGTCGAACGCCTGGCCGTTTCTGCCCCAATGGAAATCCGGACGGAGCCCGGCACGACCCTCATCCTGTGCCTGGACGGGGAGGTGGTCATCGCCGCCGCCGAACCGGCTCGCCTTGGTCCGCTCGACACGCTGCTGGTCGAGCGCGACGCCGTCACCCTGCCTATCCAGCCCAGCCTGCTTGCCCAGCCTACCCATGACACGACGCTGTTCGTGATCCGCATCGGCGGCATCCGCGGCAACGATTAACGCTTGTTTCCAAACATGATCGCGATGCCGGCGAAATATAGCGTAAGCTCTTGCCGGCATCACGAAAAAGCCTGAATCCTCCCCGTCGATCGACCCCGACGAGGAGAGGGGCGCTCGTCTTTGAATGTTGTCGAGAGATGACGCCTGTCGCGGTGCGGAAGCAAACTTTCGGCAAGTGGGATCATGCAACCAATTGCATTTGAATCGGTTTTAGGGCCATTGCCGTGGCGGTGACGCCGCTGAGTGGCCGCTTACGGAATTTTCAATGAATATTCAGACGAATCCAGCACACATCGAGAAGACGAGCGCGAGCTTTCCGGCCATCACGGAAGAGCCGATAAGATCGACCTTCCTGCCGGAGGAACGCCTCCGGCTGCTCGGTGAAAGCCTGGCAAAAGGCGATCTCACCGACCTGTTCGGTCTGACGCCATTCGACTTCCAGGCCCGCATCCGCGACAGCGCCAAGAAGATACTGGAAGTCTACCGGTCGACCAATGCCGCACAGGGCAAGGGAGAGACGATCACCCCGGCCGCGCAATGGCTGCTCGACAACAACTACCTGGTCGAGGAGACCATTTTCCAGGTCAAGCGCGATCTGCCGCGCCGCTTCTATCGCCAGTTGCCGACGTTGAAGCTGCCCGATGGCGGCACCGTGCCGCGCGCGCTGGCGCTGGCCTGGACCTATGTGGCGCATTCGGACAGTTCCGTCTCGGCAACCATGTTCAAGGCGATCGTCCAGGGTTTTCAGTCGGTCGAGCCGCTGAAGATCGGCGAACTCTGGGCCCTGCCGTCGCTCCTGCGCTTCGTGCTGATCGAGAATCTCCGCCGGCTGGCGGTCAGGGTCAATCGCACCCGCCAGATGCGCCAGATCTCAAACGACGTTGCCGACAAGGTGCTGGCGACCGACGACAGCGCCGACCGGCAGGCGATCCTGGCCAATTTCTGCGCGCATGCGCAGGACACCACCTTTGCCACCCAGCTTCTCTATCGCCTGCGCGATGGGTCGCAGAATGCCGGCAAGGCCCTGGAATGGCTTGAAGGCGAGCTCGAGAAGACCGGCTCCGATGCCGAGGAGATCATCATCTCCGAGCACCACACGCTCTCCAGCGGCAATGTGACGACCGGCAACATCATCCGCGGGCTGCGCCTCATCAACGACGTCGACTGGACGGTGTGGTTCGAGGGCGTCAGCCGTATCGATACGGTGCTGCGCGAGCGCACCGACTTCGCCGCTCTCGACTTCTTCTCGCGCGATCAATACCGCACCGCGATCGAGGAATTGGCGCGCCGTTCGAACCTGTCGGAATACCGCGTCGCCGAAAAGGCCATCGAACTGGCCGGCCAAGCCGCAAGCGAACATGCCGCCAGTGAACTTGCACCGGCTGGCGATGCTGCTGATTCCGTGCCGGCTCCGTCCGCGCACACCGATGTCGGCTTCTTCCTCGTCGGCCCGCGCCGGCTGGAGCTGGAGAAGGCGATCGGCTATCGGCAGACGATCAGCCAGACGGTCAAGCGCACCTTCGCCAAGACCGGATGGGTGGGCATCGTGCTGCCGGTGTTTGCTTTGACCGCTCTGCTGCTTGTCGTCACCGGCAATGCCTTGGCCAACCTCGGTCTGTCGGTGACCTCGATCGTCCTGATGCTGGCTCTGTTTGCCGTACCGGCGAGCGAGGGCGCGCTGGCGTTCTTCAACACCGTGGTCTCGCTGTTCCTCAAGCCGACACGCCTTATCGGCTATGACTACAGGCATGGCGTGCCGCCCGAGGCGCGCACGCTCGTGGTGGTGCCGTCGCTGATCGGCTCGCGTGACGATGTCGAGGAAAACATCCGCAACATCGAAGTGCACTACCTCGCCAATCTCGCGGACGAGATCCATTTCGCGCTGCTGTCGGACTGGCCCGACAGCAAGATCGAGATCGATGCGGCCGACACCGAGATCCTCGAATTCGCCCACGCCGAGATCGCCCGCCTCAACGCCCGCTATCCCTCGGAAGGCGCACCGCGCTTCTACATCCTGCATCGCCGCCGGCTCTTCAACGCGGCGCAAGGCGCCTGGATGGGCTGGGAGCGCAAGCGCGGCAAGCTGCATGAGCTTGACCTTTTGCTGCGTGGCGACAGCGACACCACCTTCCTGCCCTTGGAGGTGCCGCTGCCGGAGAAAGTCGTCCATGTGATGACGCTCGACGCCGATACGCGCACCACCCGCGACGCGGTAGCGACCCTGGTCGGCAAGCTCTGCCATCCGCTCAACCGCCCGCATTTCGACGCAACGCGGCGCGTCGTCACCGCCGGCTATACAATCCTGCAGCCGCGCATCACCGCTTCGCTCACCAGCGGCGACGAAGCCTCGTTCTTCCAGCGTGTGTTCTCGGCCAACCGCGGCCTCGACCCCTATGTCTTCGCCGTCTCGGACCTCTATCAGGATGTCTTCGGCGACGGCTCCTTCACCGGCAAGGGCCTCTATCACGTCGACGCCTTCGAGGCGGCGCTGAAGGGCCGCATCGAGGAAAACACCATCCTCAGCCACGATCTGCTCGAGGGCGCGCTGGCGCGTTCGGCGCTGGTCACCGATGTCGAGCTGGTCGAGGACTACCCGACCCGTTACTCCGTCGATGCCTCGCGCCACCATCGCTGGGCACGCGGCGACTGGCAGCTCCTGGGCTTCATCCTCGATCCGCGCTCCGGCGTTCCGGCCTTGTCGCGCTG
This sequence comes from Mesorhizobium sp. LNHC221B00, assembly GCF_000502935.1. Classification (NCBI taxonomy): domain Bacteria; kingdom Pseudomonadati; phylum Pseudomonadota; class Alphaproteobacteria; order Hyphomicrobiales; family Phyllobacteriaceae; genus Mesorhizobium; species Mesorhizobium sp. LNHC221B00. The sequence continues at coordinate 40,482 of NZ_AYWR01000034.1, forward strand.
GAAGATGATCGACAATCTGCGCCGTTCGCTGACGCCCATCTTCTGGGTGATGGCGGCGATCGCCGGCTGGACCTTGCTGCCCTTCACGCAGGCCGCGCAATGGCAGGCCTTGCTGATCCTCAGCCTGTTCATGGCGCCGACCTTCGACGTCGTCAACGCCATCCTGCCCAAGAGCGGCGACCAGACGCCGCGCGGCCATTTCTCGGCACTCGCCCGCGACGTCGCCTTCGGCACCGCCATGGTGGCGCTGAAGATCGTGCTGATGGCGCACAACGCCTGGATGATGGGCGATGCCATCGTGCGCACGCTCTACCGGCTGTTCGTCAGCCGCCAGAACCTTCTGGAATGGCGCACCGCTTCGCAGGCCCACAAGGCCGGCGACAACGATATCGGCTCGTACTACGGCATGATGTACGGCGCCGTGATCATCGGCTTCGTCGGCCTCGCCATTCCAGTGCTGGCCGATTCCACCGGCGCCTTCGTCGCCTTCTTCTTCGCGCTGTTCTGGATCGGCTCGCCGGCGATCGCCAGCTGGATCAGCCGCTCGGCGGAAACCGAGGACCGCTTGCGCATATCGCAGGCCGATATCCATACGCTGCGCACCGTGGCGCGGCGCACCTGGCATTATTTCGAAACCTTCGTCACGGCAGAGCATCACCATCTGCCGCCCGACAATTTCCAGGAGAGCCCGGCGCCGGTCGTGGCGCCGCGCACCTCGCCGACCAATGTCGGTGTCTACCTCTTGTCGGTCGTCTCCGCGCGCGATTTCGGCTGGATCAGCCTGTCCGACGCCATCACCCGCATCGACGCCACCATGGCGACCATCGAGAGCATGCCGCGCGAGCGCGGCCACCTCTTCAACTGGTATGACACCACGACGCTGAAGCCGCTCTATCCGCTCTATATTTCCGCTGTCGACAGCGGCAACCTCGCTGGCCATCTTGTCGCGGTGGCGGCTGCCTGTGCCGAATGGGCGGAAGCGCCTTCCGTTCACCTCCAGGGCGATTTCGAGGGCATTCTCGACACCGTCACCATCCTCAGTGAAAGCCTCGATGAGCTGCCTGACGACCGCCGCCAGTTGCGGCCCTTGCGCCAGCGTCTCGTCGACCGCCTCGACGGCATGCGGCGCGCGGTCGATACTATTAAGGCGCAGCCGGAGATGGCCTCGATCCGCACCATCAACCTGGCCGTGCTGGCGGGCGAGATCCGCAAGCTGGCCACCGCCATCCATACCGAGGCGGCATCGGCCCAGAGCGACATCATCGTCGACTGGGCGGCCAGGCTGGAAGCGACTTGCGAGGCGCATGTCCACGATGCTCACAGCGACGAAAACGCCGTCGAGGCGCTACGCGCCAAGCTCCTGACCTTGCGCGAGCGCACACGCCGTTTCGCCTTCGAGATGGAATTTGCCTTCCTGATGCGACCGGAACGCAAGCTTCTGTCGATCGGCTACCGGGTCGAGGAACATCAGCTCGATGAAAGCTGCTACGACCTTCTCGCGTCCGAGGCGCGGCTGACCAGCCTGTTCGCCATCGCCAAGGGCGACCTGCCGACCGAGCACTGGTTCCGGCTCGGCCGCCCGATCGTCGAGATCGGCTTCCAGGGCTCGCTGATGTCCTGGTCGGGCTCGATGTTCGAGTATCTGATGCCGCCGCTGGTGATGAAGGAGCCGCAAGGCTCGATCCTCAACCAGACCAGCAAGCTGATCATCAAGCGCCAGATGCAGTACGGCCGCCAGAAGAACGTGCCGTGGGGCATTTCGGAAGCGGCCTACAATGCCCGCGACCGGGAACTGACCTACCAGTACACCAATTTCGGCGTGCCCGGGCTTGGGCTGAAGCGCGGCCTTGGCCAGAACACGGTGATCGCACCCTATGCCACCATACTGGCGGCGCAGTTCAACCCGCGCGAAGCCGTGCAGAATCTTGCGCGTTTGCGCGAGATCGGCGCGCTTGGTCCCCATGGCTACTACGATGCGGTCGATTTCACGCCGCAGCGCGTGCCTGAAGGCACCAACCATGCGGTCGTGCTGAATTACTATGCGCACCATTCGGGCATGTCGATCGCAGCGGTGGCCGACGCGATCTTCGAGGGTCGCCTGCGCGACCGCTTCCACAGCGATCCGGTCATCGAATCGGCCGAACTCTTGCTGCAGGAGAGGGCGCCGCGCGACATTCCGACGGCGACCGTCCGCACCGAGGCCGACGAGCGCTCCAAGGACGAGACCGAGATCGAGAGCCCCGATACCCGCATCGTGCTTGATCCCATGCGGGCGCTGCGTTCGACCAACGTGATGTCGAACGGCCGCTATTCGGTAATGGTGACCGCGACCGGTTCCGGCTACAGCCGCTGGGGCGATCTTGCCGTCACGCGCTGGCAGCCCGACCCGGTCGAGGACCGGCTTGGTTCCTACATTTTCCTGCGCGACGCCACCACGGGCGACTGGTGGTCGGCGACATCGGAGCCCAAGCGCGCGGCCGAGGAAAAGACGCAGACCCTGTTCTCCGACGACAAGGCGAGCTTCGTAAAGTTGGTTGGCACGCTGCGATCCGAAGTGGAATGCATCGTCGTCTCCGAAGGCAATGGCGAAGGCCGGCGCGTCACCTTGTTCAACGAAGGGCCGACCGACCGTCACATCGAAGTGACCTCCTTTGCCGAGCTGGTGCTGGGTTTGGAGGCTTCCGACAACGCGCATCCGGCCTTCTCGAAGATGTTCGTGGAGACCGAAATCGCCGCCAACAACGGCGCGATCTTCGCCACGCGCCGCAAGCGTGAAACCAGCGAGCCCGACATCACCCTGGTGCATTTCGTCACCGATCCGTCCGGGCCGGCGCGTGACGCCGAGGCGGAGACCGACAGGCGCGCGTTCATCGGCCGTGGCCGCACCATCGTCGATGCCGCCGCCTTCGATCCCGGCGCCAGGCTCGCCGGCCGCTCCGGCTTCACGCTCGATCCCATCTGCTCGCTGCGCCGCCAGGTGCGCGTGCCCGCCAACAAGAAGATATCGCTGACTTTCTGGACCGTCGTCGGGGCCAACCGCACCGAGCTGGAGGAGGCCATAAACCGCCTCGACCATCAGGAGAGCTTTGCCCGCCAGGCCATGCTTGCCTGGACCCGCAGCCAGGTGCAGACCCGTCATATGGGCCTCAGCCTCGCCGATGCCGCCAATGTGCAGAAACTGGCGCGCTATCTGATCTATCCCGATCCGTTCCTGCGCCTGCCGGCCGATTCCATCGCTGCGGGCCTTGGCAAGCAGTCCAGCCTGTGGCCGACCAGCATTTCCGGCGACTTCCCGATCTTCCTGGTCAGGATCGGCGATGTCGCCGATCTGGAGATCGTTGCCCAGGCGCTGCGCTTCCAGGAATACATGCGCACCCGCGGCATGATGATCGACTTCGTCGTCGTCAACGAGCAGGCATCGTCCTACGTCCAGGACCTGCAGCGTGCCGTCGAGACGCTGTGTGAAAACAGCCGTCTGCGCGGCAAGGAGCTCGGCCCCCGACAGCACATTTTCGCGGTGCGCCGCGACCTGATGGAAGAAACCACCTACAGGACGCTGCTCGCCGTCGCCCGGGTGGTGCTGCACACGCGCAACGGCACCATCTTCGACCAGATCGAGCGGGCCGATGCGGCTGCCTTGCAGGCACGCGACGGCCTTCAGCCGGCCGGGCTGCCGGCTCCGCGCGAAATTCCGGCGCCGGCGACGCATGCGTTCGCCTCGCAGGCCCTGGCCGATGTCAGCGCCGATGGCGCCGGCCTCAGCCAATGGAACGGTTTCGGTGGCTTCGACGGGGACGGGCGGCACTATGTGGTGCGCCTTGCCGGCCGTCGCACCACGCCGCAGCCGTGGATCAACGTCGTCTCAAACGCTTCTTTCGGCTTCCACACCTCGGCCGAGGGTGCTGCCTTCACCTGGAGCCGCAACAGCCGCGACTACCAGTTGACGCCGTGGTCGAACGACCCGGTCTCGAACCGGCCGGGCGAGGGCATCTACATCTACGACCAGGCCAGCGGCCGGGCATTCTCGCCGCTCGCGGCCATGGTGCGCGATCCCTCGATGACCTACGAGGCCTGGCATGGCCAGGGCTTCTCGACCTTCCGCTCGAAGCGCGGGCCTCTGTCGATGGACCTGACCCATGTCGTCGATCCCATCGATCCGGTGAAGATCACGCGCCTGCGCATCCAGAACTCCGGCTCGGTGCCGTCGCGGCTGCGCGTCTATGCCTATGCCGAATGGGTGCTCGGCGGGCATCGGTCCCGCACCGCGGCAACCATCGTCCCGTCGCGCGACGGCGCGACCGGCGCGTTGCTGGCGCAAAACCCATACGGCCTCGATTTCAGTGAGCGGGTGGCTTTCCTCGCCGCCGATGCCGGCGTCCACTCGGTGACGGCGGACCGCGCCGAATTCCTCGGCCGGCATGGCTCCAGCGAGCTGCCGCAGGCGGTGCTGAGCGGTGCGGCCTTGTCGGGCCGTGTCGAGGCCGGAGACGATCCTTGCGCGGCGATCGCCCGCGACATCGAGATTCCGGCCGGTGGCGACGTTACGCTGCTCTGGCTGCTCGGTGACGCCGAGTCCTCCGCGCAGGCGAGCGCGCTGGTGGAAAGGCACCGCGGCAAGGATTTCGACCAGCGCCTGGCTGACAACGAGCGCGAGTGGCGCGGTTTCCTCGACACCATCCAGGTCGAGACGCCGGACAAGGCCCTCGATGCCATGGTCAATCACTGGCTGCCCTACCAGAGCCTTGCCTGCCGCATCCGCGCCCGCTCGGCCTTCTACCAGGCGAGCGGCGCCTTCGGCTTCCGCGACCAGTTGCAGGACACGCTGTCTCTGCTGGCGCACGATCCGACGCTGGCGCGCGACCAGATCCTCAATGCCGCGCGGCGGCAGTTCCCCGAGGGCGATGTGCAGCACTGGTGGCTGCCGCGCACCGGAGCCGGCGTGCGCACCATGATCTCCGACGACGTGGTCTGGCTGGCTCATGCCACGGCGCGCTATCTGACGGTGACCGGCGACGCCGGCATCCTGAAGGAACAATTGCCCTTCATCGACGGGCAGGCGCTGGGCGAGGGCGAACACGATGCCTTCTTCACCCCGGAAATCTCGAAGAAGACCGTGTCGCTCTACGACCATTGCGCGCGTGCGCTCGACCTTGCCATCAAGCGCAGCAGTCCCGGCGGCCTGCCGCTGATCCTCGGCGGCGACTGGAACGACGGCATGAACCGCGTTGGCGAGCACGGCAAGGGCGAGAGCGTGTGGCTGGGCTGGTTCCTGCTGAAGACGCTGGGCGATTTCGCCCCCGTCGCCAAGGCCGAGGGCGACACCAAGCGCGCGCAGGCCTGGGCAAAGCATGCCGAGGCGCTGAAGCGGGCGCTTGAAAGCACGGCGTGGGACGGCGAATGGTACCGGCGCGGCAGCTTCGACGACGGCACGCCTCTGGGCTCCCGCACGTCGCAGGAGTGCAAGATCGACTCCATCGCACAATCCTGGAGCGTGCTTTCGGGCGAGGGCGACCCGGCGCGGTCGACGACGGCGATGCAGCAGGCGACCAAGCTGCTCGTCGAAGACAAGCTCAAGATCGTGAAACTGTTCACGCCGCCCTTCTCGAAGACGCAGAAGGACCCCGGCTATATCAAGAGCTATCCGCCGGGCGTGCGCGAGAATGGCGGCCAGTACACCCACGCCGCCACCTGGTTCGTCATTGCGCTGGCCGAGATGGGGCTGACCGACGAAGCCTATCGCTGCTTCTCGATGCTGAATCCGGTCAACCACGCCTTCGACGAGGCCTCGGCCGAGCATTACCGTGTCGAACCCTATGTGGTCGCTGCCGACATCTATGCCGGAGACGACAAGGGAGGCCGTGGCGGCTGGACCTGGTACACCGGCTCGGCCGGTTGGCTCTACCGGGCGGCGGTCGAAGGCATTCTCGGCATCGAACGGCGCGGCAAGCAGATCACATTACGGCCAAAACTGCCCAGCCACTGGGATGGCTACCAGGCTTCGCTCAAAATGCTGGGCGCCGAGATCAAGGTTCATGTCGTTCGCGACAAAAAAACCAAGACCATCTCGCTTGAAGTCAATGGTTCGAAGACAAAGTCCGCGTCCTTCGAACCCAAAGCCGGCAGCCAGACCGAGGTTGTGGTCAAGATACCGGGGTGAAATCAAAAGGTTAATCCGACCCATCGCGCGTCCTGCGGGGCGCGCGAAGCCGCGCCCGGTTTACTTGCGCGAGATCCGCGGCGGCAACCGGCGGGTGGCCCCTGAATAGGCCGTTCAAGCCTGCTGTGATTAAAAATGTGGCACTGCTCTGCCGTTGCCATGATTTTGCCGCAAGGCTGACATTTCACCTTTTATCTCAAACTGTTAGGTGATCACGTCAGATTTCGCATCGTCGTCATCTTTTGTTCGCTAAATGGGAACGGAAGCGATAGACGGGCATTGTTTTGCGACGCGTCAACCGTTACGTGTCATTAAATGGTGCAGTGCACAATACTGGAATTGAGCACAATAGAGAGTTGGCGGAGTAGCTGAAGTGTCACTTCTGCAGATCTATTGGAGAGCGCTGGGGTATTTGGCCGCCGACAAGAAGCGCGTCGCGCTGATTTGCGGCGCCAACATCGCCCTTGCCGCCATCGCCATCCTGGAGCCAATCATGTTTGGCCGGGTGATCGATGCAATTTCCGCGCATGGCTCGGTATTCTCCACGCTTGCCGTGTGGGCCGGTTTGGGCGCCTTCAACGTCCTAGCTTTCGTTCTCGTGGCGCGCGGCGCCGATCGCTTTGCTCACGCCCGGCGCAGCGAAGTGCTGTGCCAGTCCTTCGAGCGCGTCATCACCATGCCGCTTGCCTGGCACCATCAGCGCGGCACGTCGAACGCCTTGCACACGCTGCTGCGCGCGGTGGAGACGCTGTTCAGCCTGTGGCTCGAATTCATGCGCCAGCATCTGTCCACGGCGGTTGCACTTGTCCTGCTGGTGCCGACCGCACTTAGCATGGATGTGCGTATGTCGATGGTGCTGCTTGGCCTCGGCATCCTCTATGTCGGCATCGGCCGTCTGGTGATGAAGCGCACCAAGGCCGGCCAGGCCGCCGTCGAGCGCCACTATCACAAGGTGTTCGCGCATGTGACGGACTCCGTCAGCAACGTCGCTGTTCTCCAGAGCTACAATCGCCTTGGCCATGAGGCCGAGACCCTGCGCCGCTATGTCAAGAACCTGCTCGACGCGCAGAATCCGGTGCTCGACTGGTGGGCCATCGCCAATGCGCTCAATCGCCTGTCGTCGACCATCTCGATGATGGTGGTGCTTCTGATCGGCGCCTATCTGGTCACCCACGGCCAGTTGCGGGTTGGCGATGTGATCGCCTTTACCGGCTTTGCCACGCTGTTGATCTCGCGGCTCGACCAGATGTCGGCTTTCGCCAACCAGATTTCGGAGGCCCGCGCCAAGCTCGAGGACTTCTACAAGCTCGAGGACTCGGCTGCCGATGTCGCCGAACCGGATGGTTTGCGCGATCTCACCAACGTCACCGGCCACGTCCGCTTCGAGGAAGTCGGCTTCGAATTCCCCAATTCGGGCCAGGGCGTCAGCGATGTTTCCTTCGAGGTCCAGGCCGGCCAGACCGTTGCCATCGTCGGGCCGACGGGCGCCGGCAAGACGACGCTCATCAACCTGCTGCAGCGCGTCTTCTCGCCGTCGCACGGCCGTATCCTGATCGACGGCATCGATACCCGCACCGTGACCCGCAAGTCGCTGCGTCATTCGATCGCCACCGTGTTCCAGGATGCCGGCCTGCTCAATCGTTCGATCGAGGACAACATCCGCGTCGGCCGCGCCGATGCGACCAATGACGAGATCCATGCCGCCGCCAACGCGGCTGCCGCGCAGGACTTCATCCTGGCCAAGAGCGGCGGCTACGACACCGTGGTCGGCGAGCGTGGCGGCCAGTTGTCGGGTGGCGAGCGCCAGCGCATCGCCATTGCCCGCGCCGTGCTGAAGGATGCTCCGATCCTGGTGCTCGACGAGGCGACCAGCGCGCTCGACGTCGAAACCGAGGACCGCGTCAAGGAAGCGATCGACGAGTTGCGGCGCGACCGCACCACCTTCATCATCGCCCACCGCCTGACCACCGTTCGCGACGCCGACCTGGTCGTGTTCATGGACAAGGGCAAGGTGATCGAGATGGGTGGCTTCGCCGAATTGTCGCTGCGCAACGGCCGCTTCGCCAGCCTGCTGCGCGCCGGCGGCCTGCTCAACGACGAGGAAGTCCGCCGCCTCAGCCGTTCCGTACAGGGCGAGGCCGCGTAAGCAGGTGACGGTTCTTCCTTCTCCCCTTGTGGGAGAAGGTGGATCGGCGCGCAGCGCCGAGACGNCTGGAACACCCCTCATCCGACCTCGCTTCGCGAGGCCACCTTCTCCCGCAAGGGGAGAAGGAAGAGGCTTATACGACTGCGACACAGCCGATCGATTGCCCCGGACGCCCCGGCGGTCTATGTAAAGCCGCATGAGCGACATCACCTCACGCCTGACCGGCTGGACCGATCTTGCCAACCCGACGCGCTTCGTCGGGCTGGCCAACAAGGTTGTGCCGTGGCTGGCAGCGATTGCGGCGCTGGTCCTGGCCGTCGGGCTCTATATGAGCTTCACCGCGCCTGAGGATTTCCAGCAAGGCATCACCGTTCGCATCATGTACATCCATGTGCCTTTCGCCTGGCTCGCCATGATGTGCTACACGCTGATGGCACTCTCGGCGCTCGGCACTCTGGTCTGGCGCCATCCGCTGGCCGATGTCGCGCTGAAATCGGCCGCCCCCATTGGTGCCGCCTTCACCGCACTGGCGCTGATTACCGGCTCGATCTGGGGCAAGCCGATGTGGGGTACATGGTGGGTCTGGGATGCGCGGCTGACCTCGGTCTTCGTGCTGTTCCTGATGTATCTCGGCATCATCGCGCTGACCCGTGCGCTCGATGACGCCAGCCGCGCCGCCTGGGCCGCTGCCATCATCACGCTGGTCGGCTTCATCAACATCCCGATCATCAAATTTTCGGTCGACTGGTGGAACACGCTGCACCAGCCGGCCTCGGTGTTCCGCATGGGCGGATCGACCATCGACGCCTCGATGCTCTGGCCGCTGCTGGTCATGGCTATCGGCTTCACGGTGCTGTTCTTCGCATTGCATCTGATGGCAATGCGCACCGAAATCCGCCGCCGCCGGGTCATCGCCATGCGTCGCGTGGCGGCACGGCAGGCCGAGCGGTCTCCCCCTTCTCCCCTTGTGGGGTCCGAAGGACGGGGCGAGACAAGCGGCTTGCCCCCGGGCGGTGTCGCCGAAGGGGGATGAGGGTGCTCCAGGGAACGCCAACGCCTCACTCCGCTGGAACACCCCTCATCCGTCTCGGCGCTGCGCGCCGATCCACCTTCCCCCACAAGGGGAGAAGGGAAGGCGTTTGTTGGCTTATCCCATCCGCCCGCGCGCGGCCACCGGCAGCGTTTCCAGCACCGTCTCGCCGTCGATCAGGTTGACCTCGTCGAACAAATTGGTGACGACGCAGCAATGGTCGGGCACCACGCGCACGCGCTCGCCGATTTTGAGCGTGCCATCGCCGGAAAGCGTTACGGTGCCATGCTCTTCGCTCAGGCCTGTCACCCGCGCACCGGAGACGCCGAGCAGCTCGCCGAAATCGGGCAGCCCCAGCGTATCGCTGGACAGCGCCTTGCTGCCGCTGTCGAGAATGGCGCGGGTCGGTGTCGGGTGGCTGACCACCGTCGACAGCACCGTCAATGCGCAATCGTCGAGCGAGCCGACGCCTTTGGCGACCTGATAGCGGTCGAGATAGATGTAGGTGCCGGGGCGGTACTCGGTGACGAGGCTGTCCTTGCTGGAACGCCACATGTCCGGTGTGCCGCCGCTGGAGATGCGCTCGCAGGCGAGACCGCAGACGGCAAGCGCCTGGCTGGCGTTGGCGAGCCAGGCTTCGGCCTCCGCCGCACGGCCCGCGGCCGGATAGGTCATCAGCCCTCCGAAGGCGAGGCCTTTGGCCGTGTCGATCTGTCTTGCCAGCCCAACCGCTTCACCCGCTGTCTGTACGCCGCAGCGCCCCATGCCGGTGTCGCACTCGACCAGCACCGTCAGACGATGGCCGGCATCGGTGAAGGTGGCGGCCAGCCCGTCGATGGTCTGCGTGCTGTCTGCCGTCACCGACAAGATTACGCGCCTGTGCAGCGCCAGAAGCCGCTCCAGTTTGGCGCGGCCTAGGATGTTGTAAGGGAGAAAAATATCGGTCAGGCCGGCATCGGCCATCACCTCGGCTTCGCCGATCTTCTGGCAGGTGATGCCGACCGCGCCCGCCGCCACCTGCTTCTTCGCCCAGTAGGGCAGCTTGTGCGTCTTGATATGCGGCCTCAGCTTCAGCCCGTTCTTGTCGGCATGGGCCTGCGCGCGGGCAATATTGGCTTCGGCGCGCGCTGCGTCGATCAGGATCGATGGCGTATCGAGGTCATGGATGGTCGGCATCAGCTGTCACTCCTGAATTCCGCAGGGGTTATGGCCTCGAAAGCGCGTGATGTCACGCAGCCAGCGGACGGGATCGGTGGGCCATCGGTTCACGGCCAGGGCGGGGCAGGCGGCTGGATGGATCGACACCGCACCAGTGTTCGGCTATGCGAATTGCCGTGCATGTCGCCCAAAAGTGGCCAATGGTTTTGGAACAACGGCATGCATGCTGCCAAACAAAGCGTATCGACACGAAGGACCATGATCATGAAACGCTCCGCCATCAACGACATCATCCGCGAAGCCGACGCTTTCATCCGCTCGTTCGGCTACATCATGCCGCCCTTCGCCTATTGGTCACCGCAGGAGATGAAGGCGCGCCAGGTCGATTCCTCCGCCATCTTCACCTCGCGGCTCGGCTGGGACATCACTGATTACGGCCAGGAGAAATTCAACGAGCTTGGCCTGTTCCTTTTCACCGTTCGCAACGGCCGCTACGAGGACATGAAGAAGGGCATGGGCATGCTCTACGCCGAGAAGATCATGATCTCGCGCAAGGACCAGCTCTCGCCGATGCACCGCCACAACATCAAGGCCGAGGACATCATCAACCGCGGCGGCGGTAAGCTGGTGCTGGAACTGTTCATGCACGATCGCGACGGCGGCATCGATCCCAAGGCCGAAGTATCGGTGCCGGTCGATGGAACCATCCACAGGATGCCGGCCGGCGGGCTGCTGAAGCTCGACCCGGGCCAGAGCGTCACGCTGCTGCCGGGCGTCTGGCACGCCTTCTGGGCCGAGGGCAAGGACGTGCTGATCGGCGAGGTGTCGACCGTCAACGACGACCTCACCGACAATGTCTTCCGCGAGCCGATAGGCCGCTTCTCCAACATCGACGAGGATGTCGCGCCGGTGCACCTCTTGGTGTCCGACTATGAGAAGTGGCTGAGGTAGGAAACCCGGCTGGCGTAGAGACCCGGGCTACCGCGCATACTTGTCGGCCTTGCGGTTGCCGAGCAGAAGCTTGCGTTCCAGATGCGCCCTGAGCTCACCGTAATAGGCGGTCAAGAAGGCCTTGGAATCGTTCGGTTCGATCGTCGCGCCGATCTTGCGGCCGATGGTTTCGGCAACCGCCTTCATCGCGAAATAGTCATCGCGCCGCAGCACTTCCTCCAGTCTGTGCAGTTCGGCGATGCCGTAGGCGTCGAGCTGCGCCGGGCTGAAGTGGAAGCGGCCGGCGGCCGGATCCTGCCTTAGCGACAGGTCTTCGACCAACGCCAGCTTCGGCGCCTCGACCACCCATGTGCCGGCGAGCAGGTCGCCGATGCGCAGGCGATCACGGTTGAACAGCGGAAACAGCGAAAAAAGCAGCGCCCACACCAGGCCGAAGATCGTCGACAGCATATCGGCGACGCCGGTGCCACCGCGCACGGCGATGATCGACAATGGCAAGAACACCTCGAGCTCGCGCATCAGGTTGCGCGCGATGACCTGGTCGATCGTGAGGCCCGCGCCGCCGCGCGACGCGACCCGAACGCCGACGATCCGCTTGCCTGGTGTCGCGGCGCGCCGGCCCGCCTCGAAGGCGATGAAATAGACGTTGCGCAGCAGGAAGATGAAGATGATCCAGACCACGAAAAGTGGTTCCGCCTCGCGCAGGCCAAGGCCGCCGAGGCCGAAGATCGCGACCAGGCTGACGGCCACCGCGGCGGCGACGATGATGACCACATCGAGCAGGAAGGCCGAAGCCCGGGTGCCGGCGTTCGCCAGCTTGACCCTAAGGTCGACGCCCTCCGGCGTGATCAACGGCCTGATCAGTGGGGCAGGGTTCCTAGCCGTTGCCATGCCGCACCATCCGGAACAGGTAGAAATAGGCAATCCATAGCGTCAGCATGCCGCCGCCAATGGCGTAGCGGGTCGCATCGCTGGTGATCGTCTGCCGGCCGATGCCTTCGAGCAGGCCGGCAAACAAAAGCATCACCATCACGCCGACCATCACGGTCGCCGCCACTTGTCCGGCTTGAGCGGCGGCGGCCATACGGGTCAATTCGCCGGGAAAGGCGATGCGCGTGCCGATCCGCACGCCTGCGGCACCGGCCAGCGCAATGGCAAACAGTTCGGTCGTGCCGTGGATCGACAGCCAGCCGCCAAGCTCAAAGCCCAGCCCCTTGGCGGCGTAGACCTGGAACAGCGCGCCGAGCATGCACCCGTTCATCAGGATGATCAGCACGCTCGGCACCGCGAAGGCGAAGCCGAGCGCAAACGCCAGGATCGCCACTTGCGTGTTGTGGGTGAAGAGATAGGCGGCAAATCCCGACAGGAAGTGGCTGCTGCCGCCATCATAGAGCACGCTGCGCAGCGCCTCGACCGACGAATCCGGATTGCGGCCGCCGGCAAGGCTGGGCGCGATGATGGCGTCGTACCAGCGCTTGTCGGAGGCGACCAGCCAGTAGCCGGCAATGGCGCCGACAAGGGTCAATCCAACCGAGACCGAGGTTTCGCGCCACAGATCGCGGATCGCCGCCGGCCAGTCGCGCAGGAAAAAATCGCCGACGCGCTGCCGCAAGCCCCGTTTCGCGCCATAGAGATAGAAATAGCCGCGCAGACACAGCGCCTCGAGATAGGCGATCAGCGCGCTGTCCAGCGATGTCGCGCGCGCGACCGACAGTGAAGAAAGCGCCGAACGGTAGAGCAGCGGCAACGACAGCAGTTCGTCTTCCGAAAGCGTGCGCGGGGCGCGTTTCTCGACACGCGCAAGGAGCGCCTCGAATGCCTTCCAGTCGGCCTCGCGCTCCTGGCGGAAGCCCGCCAGCGACTGGCGTACCGCATCGGTGCCGGCGGGCAGCGTCATAAGAGGTTCTCCTCCTTGAGCTGGATATAGCGCTCCACCAGCGCCGGGCCGAGCCGCTGGTGGTCGGCCTCGATGACATGCGCGCCGAGCAGCCGCAGCCGCCCGATCACCACCTGCCGTTGCCGAAGCAGGCCGCCGGCGGTGACCGCGCGAGCCACATCCTCCGGGGTGGCGGGTGCCATGTCGGCCAGCGCCTCCAGCTCGGCATCCTTCATCAGCATGAACAGCACCAGATGCCGCTCGGTCAGCCGGCCGACGGTGCGCAGCATCAGCTCGGCGCTGATCGGGTCGACGAAATCGGTGAAGATGATGACTAGCGAGCGCCTGTCGAGCTTGGCCGCCAATGTCGTCAGCGCCAGGGTGAAATTGGTCTCTTCGCTGGAATAGTCGACCTCGGCGGCGCGCTTCTGGATCATCATGAAACTCGGCGAGCCGCGCACCGCACCGCTCGACACGCGCGGCCTGGCGTCGAAGGAGAACAGGCTGACGAGGTCGCCGCCCTTGAGCGCGATGAAGGCCGACAACAGCGCTGCCGTGACCGCCCGGTCGACTTTCGGCACGCCGTCCACCGGCTCGCACATCAGCCGCCCGCAGTCGATCGCCAGCACGATGTTGTTGTTCTCCTCGACGCGAAATTCGCGCGCCAGAAGCTTGCCGTGGCGCGCGCTGCGCTTCCAGTCGATCATCCGACGGCCCATGCCGGGCTGATAGTCCTTCAGCGCTTCGAACTCGCGGCCCTGGCCGGCCCGCCTTTGCGCATGGCCGTCGGCCAGCGCGGAGCGTTGCAGCAATGTGATCGCCTCGTCGCGGGCACTCCTGACATCGGGCAGCACCGCGACTTTCCGGTCCATCGGCAGGACCACCTGGTTCCAGATCAGTCCGAACGGGCCGCGCCAGCGCAGCCACAGCCGGTCGAAACTGGCGATGCCGCGCCTGAGCGCATCGAATTCGAGATCGAGCGTGCCGCCATTGGCCGGCAGCGCNGCGCCGCCGGTGCCGGCGACTGGCGCCAGCCGCTGATCATGGCCGACGCGCGCCTGCAGCGCGCTCTGTCGGCCGCCGAGACTGGCCGCGACATGGAGGGTGAAACGGCCGCCGACGCCGACTTGCGGTGGCGCGGAAAGGCTGGCGGTGAGCGAAGCGCGCCCACGCCCGGCAGCCGCGTCGACCGCCAGGAAGGCAAGCAGGATGCAGATCCACAACAGGCCAAGATACCAGAAAGAGGGCAGCGCAAGCGCGATCAGGAAGGCAGGGATGGCGCCCGCCGCCGCCGCCCAGACCGCACGGCCGCTCGGATAAATCAACGCGGTGCTTCCGTCTGGTCGACAAGATCGGACACGATCTGCTCCACCAGCCGCCCGTCGATCTGCGCCGCCGGCGACAGGATGACGCGGTGGCGCAATGCCGGCACCGCCAGCGCCTTGACATCGTCGGGGATGACATAGGCGCGGCCGTCGAGCGCTGCCCTGGCGCGTGCGGCGCGCGCCAGCATGGCGCCCGCGCGCGGGCTTGCGCCAACCTCCAAATCGGGGCTCTCTCGCGTGCCGCGCACGAGGGCGGCGATGTAACCGACGACATCGTCGACCAGCGTGACGTCGCCGACGGTGGCGAGCGCCTTCTCCAGCGTCTTTCGGTCGGCCTGCGCCGTGATGCCATATTGCTTGATGTCGTGGGAAGCGGAGCCGCCGCCATGATGGACGATGATGGCGCGTTCCTCCCGCGCGTCGGGATAGCTCACCTTGTGCTTGAACAGGAAGCGGTCGAGTTGGGCTTCGGGAAGCGGATAGACGCCCTGATGCTCGATCGGGTTCTGTGTCGCCACCACCATGAAGTTCTGGCTGAGCGCATGCGTTGTGCCGTCGAAGGTGACGGCGTGTTCCTGCATGGCTTCCAGCAGCGCCGCCTGCGTCTTCGGCGGCGTGCGGTTGATCTCGTCGGCAAGCAGGAGATCGCAGAAGATCGGGCCGCGCGTCAGCGTGAACTGCCCGGTCTGGAAATTGTAGATGTTCGAGCCGACGATGTCGCCCGGCATCAGGTCGGGCGTGAACTGGATGCGCCCGTAGACGACGCCGAGTGCCTGCGCGAAGCAGCGCGCGGTCATGGTCTTGGCCGTGCCTGGCGGCCCTTCGAGCAATATATGCCCGCCGGCGAACAATGCCGTCAGCATCAGATCGACCGTGTCGCGCTGTCCGGTGATCGCCTTTGCCACTTCTTCCCTGATCGCGGTCGCCAGGGCCTTCACATCATCGACGTTCACCGAGCCTCCTTGTCGTCCAGTCATGCAGCTCCTGCGCTGCTTCATGCATTTGAGCCAAATTCCTGGCTTCGTTCGCGGCCTTGAAGCGGCGGCTGAAGCCCTGAGTTTCGCCGCGGTCGCGGGAATCGAGCCAGCGGTCGAGCGCTTCGCCTGGCAAGCCTTGCGGCGCGCCGAGCAATGCTGCGGCACGCGCACGCATCAGCACCGCATAACGGTCGCCGAGCTCCTGCAACCGCCCGGCGCGCCTGAGCAGCATCGCCGTGGTGTCGACCAGCGCCCGCTTGCCGAAGGCGATCGCCCGGCCCTCGGCCCGTGGCGGACCGAACCGGCCGAGACCATGCAGGAAGGCAAGGGCGGCCGCCGCCAGCACCGACAGCGTCAGCGCCAGGAACGGCGGCTCGACCAGGAGCTTGGCGAGATCGTATCTCTGGCCGGCACCGTGCAGCGTCAGATCGAAGATCACCGCGCCCTTGGCCGGTTCGAGTGAGGCGATGAGGTCGAGCGCCGCCTGGGCTTTGGTGAAGTCCTTCAACGCGGCATTGTTGATCAGGTCCGGATCGGTCAGGACGTAGAAAGGCTGGTCCTTGACCTCGGAGAGCACTGCCTTGCCGTTGCCTGCCGCGATCAGCGGCTGGTCGTCGGCAATCCATTGCAGTTGATCGGGCGCGGCGACCATATGGCCGCGGACGTCGATCTGCCCGACAGTGCTGTTGCCGATACCGAGCCTTGCCTTGACGATGTGGCCAAGCCAGTCGTTGACAACCGTATCGGGCAGCCGTTCGATCTTCATTTCAAAGTCCTGGCGCCCCTCGAGCGGCAGGGTCAGCCATTTCGGCAGCACGAAGAGCGTCGGCCTGTTCGCGCGAAGCCTGACGATGCGGTCGAGCGCGGCGGGGTCGCCGTCTGGCGAGATGGTGACGATCAGCAGGAACCCGGACAATATGCCTGTGTCTATATCTTTCTGGCTTCGCGCCATGGGCGGTGGCGTTCCCGTCAATTGCAGCCATTTGACGATGCCGGCATAGCCCGAGCCGCCCTTGGAGAGCGGGGTGGCGCCGCCGCCGGGCTGGCGGAAATCCGGGGCATAGGTGGACAGGAGAAAGAATGCGGCCGCGGCCAGCAGGCTGGCAAAAATGCCCCAGAACAGGGTTCTGCGGCTGAATGGATCCTGCGCTGTCTCGGCTGCCGGCGCACTCATGTCCAGGCATCTCTGAAGGCAAATCGCTCATAGGCGCCGCGCGCCCGCTGCCAGCCTTCGGCGCCGACCGGCCGGCGGGCAAAGAGCGCTGCCTCGACGATGCGCGCGATCTCGCTGAACGCCTGGCGCGCCCGCAACGGGAGCGATGGTGCAGTTGCGATGTCGCGCGACGTCAGCGATGGGCGCAGGAAGTCGGGCAGCCGTCCGGCGATGTCGGCGACGCTGCGCCGAAGCAGGAGATGCACCGCCTCGTCGAACGCGCCGCGCGCGGCGAGCGCGTCAGCCTCGGAGAGCAGGATCTGCGCCGCGCTGGAATCCGGGCGCCAGTCGTCCTGCGCCTCCGCTTCCTTGCGGGTGCGCCGCCATGGTCGGCGCCAGGCCACACCCTTGGCTTCGAGTGCGACCAGAACGACGATGACCGCCACACCGATGATCACCGCGCCCCAGAACAGGTAGATCATGTAGGGGCCGATCCGCGCCAGCATCTCCAGCACGGGCTTCAGCCATGCCGGCGGTTCTGATAGCACCAGGCTCGGCAGATCGAATTGGATGGAGTGGTCCGCCAGCAGCTGCTCGTGCAGATTTGCCAGCCCTTCGGCGTCCGCCGTGTCCGGCTGTGCGACTGTCACCCCGCTCGCTCCCTGCAACCCACGGTTCGTCGCCAACACTGGCAATGCTGCACGGCAATTGCAAGTGATTGGACGTCGGTTATCAATACTGACAGATTAGCAGTCGGGAACACCGCCTGGCATGGCCCGGTGAGGAGGGGACGACGTCATGACTTCGACCACATTGGCACGGCGAGAGAAATTCGATATCGGCAGGGTGTTCAACAACACATTTGCTGTTATCGGCCGCAACATCGCGCTCTGCATTGGCCTTGCCGCCGTATTTTCAGGACTGCCGAATCTTGTCTCGCAGCTTGCGCGCCCGGCTGCCCCTGCAGTTGGAGATCCGGCTAGTCTTGCCGTGGCGACCGCGAATTACACATTCGGCTATTTCGTCGGCTTCGCGGTGTTTGGAATACTCTATGTCGGTCTTTCGCTTCTGCTGCAGTCCAGTCTTGTTCGAGCGGCGATCGAAGATCTGAACGGCAAGAGGCCGAGCTTTGGCGACTGCATCCGCGTGGCGATCCGCAATTTGCTGCCGACGCTCGGGATCGGCTTGCTTGTCGGGCTTGGCGTTGGCGTTGCCTCGATTGCTTTGGTGGTGCCCGGCATCATCCTCTGGCTCGGCTGGTCGGTGTCGATACCGGTGCTTATCCAGGAGCGGCTCGGCGTCTTCGGTTCGATGTCGCGCAGCCGCGCACTGACGAAGGGAAGCCGCTGGGCCCTGTTCGGGCTTTTCCTGATCCTGATGATCATAGCACTTGTCATCCAGTCGATGAGCGCGGTGGTCATCTATCTCTTCCACGGAATTGCCGCTGCGGTCTTGGCCGCCCTGGTGCAGACCATCGTATCGATGGTGATCTCCGTCGCCACGGCCGTCAGCTATGTCGAACTGCGCCAGGTCAAGGAAGGCATCAGCGTCGACGAGTTGGCGGAGATCTTCTCGTAGCGGAAGGTGCCGTTCGCGTCAGCGCGACAGCCCACTTCCGTAACAGCCCACTGTCAATGACAGCAGCAATGATCCGCTTGTACGCTCGTCCTGCACAGGCAGGACGAGGTGATCGGCACGTCCGCCTTGGTCAACGCCACGGCAAGCCTTTCCTGCAGCGCGGGCAGTTCGTCGCTCCCGCCGCGCCGTTTCAGGCACTCCACCAGCCCGTGCAGTGCCCAGACATTGTTCGGGTGCTGGGCGCAGCGCTGCACCGTGCCGCTGAGGCCGAGATCGTCGCGATAGACCTGCTCGGCCTCCTCGGCGTGGCCCTGGTCGAGCAGCAGGGCGGCCAGTGCATGGCGCGGCGGGTGCATCCACGCCCATGGCTCGGTGTAGGAGAGATTGTCGTCCAGCTCGACCGCTTGCCGCAGATGGCCATAGGCCTCCTCATGCCGGCCCTGGTGATAGGCAAGCTCGCCATCCAGCAAGGCAGCACCGACAGCCAGCGAGGCGCGCGTCGGGTTGCTGAGAAAACGCCGCTCCGGCGCAATGCTTTCCACATGCCGGTGGAACCGCTCACGCTCGCGCTCGGCCTCGGCGAATTGCCTCAGCGTCGCATGCGCGACGCCCTTGGCGTAGTGCTGCATGGCTGCCGTCAGCACATAGAGGCCGGGCTCCGCCGTCACCGGTTCGTCGATGATCTCCTGCCAGCGGCCGAAGCGCACGAGCACATGCGACTTCATCGCGTGATAGCCTTCCACTGTTTGGGTGAGCTTGGGACGATCCCGGATGGCGACCACGTCGCGCACGGCCAGGCTTCGCACCTTGTCGGCGGCCCATAGCGCCGGCCGGTATTGGCCTGACAACATGCAGGTGAACATCATCAGGTGCAGGTCGTGGCAGCAGCCGAGCAGATAGTAGGTCGTCTCGTCGGCATAGGCGAGATAGAGGTCGTTGGCGCGCACCGCCTTTTCGCTGGCGAGCTTCGCCTTCTCATACTCGCCGCACAGCACATGGATATGGCCGGGCATGTGGTTCATGTGCCCGGCATCCGGACACATTTGCCCGAGCAGATCCGCCGAGCGCATGCCGCGTTCCGGCATGGTGGACATTTCCAAGAGATGGATGTGCAGATGGACGATCGCCGGATGCTGGGCGACGCCGGCCTCGTCGGCGAGCCGGATTGACCGCTCGCACACCTCCAGCGCCTCGATGACATCCGAGTTCGGCGCCGGTTCGCCGGTCTTGAGGTTCCACAGCCGCCGCACCGTGCGCATCATCAAAGCCTCGACCAGCAGCGCCATCACGTCATGGTCATCAGGAAAGTCCTGGTAGACCAGCCGCATCGCGGCGGCATAGGCATCGTCCCACTGTTCGAATTCCCGTGGACTCACCTTGTGCGGCTTCTGGAAACGGCGTGCCAGCGCCTCGATCAAGGCCTGTTCGACATCGCTGGCAACACCGGCATTGGCGCGCGCGAGCTGGACATGCTCGAAGCATCGCCTGGTCGCGCTGTTCGCTTCAGCCTCGCCATGTTCCTTCCAGGTCAGGTTGTAGAAAGGCCCGGCGGCATAGGCGATGCCCCAATGCACCATCGGACAGTCCGGATCGGTCTCCAGCGCCTTCTCAAAACACTTGATGCCTTCCTCATGATTGAAGCCGTAGCACCAGTTCAAGCCGATATCGAACCAGCGCTGGGTCTCAGTCGAACGGGTGGAGATGGGGCGGCGGTAGGTACCGAGATTGAAGCGGTCCATGTCTTCCATTCAAGTTTGATTAGTCGGTCCCTTCGGGCACCGCTTCATTTTGCCATCCGGCCAGCTCTGGCAGGTCGTCAAGCCAACTTTTCTCGCTCGTCAAGGCATCGTCGGCATGCGGGGCAGCCTCGGTGGCGTTTTGAATGAGCCAGTCCATCCACTTCCGATAGGCAACCGGATCCAGTTGCGGCGGCAGCACCTTGGCCTTGAGCAGCATCCTCTTGCGGAAACTGGTTTGCCGGCGGAGTTTGGTCGTCGTGAACTTGATGACCTTGCCCTGGTATTCAACCGTCCAGCGGCCATCCCCATGACTGGCGAGCCTGTCGATGGCAAAACCGGCATCGACAGGCCTGTCGCGCCAGGGAAGCTCGATGGCATTCTTCCGCAGATCGAGCGCCCATCGCCTGTAGCTGGCCCCGGTACGCTGGGGCGGCAGCACACCGGCCTGTTCGAGTATCTTCCTGCGGAAGGTAGGCTGCTTCTTGAGCTGGCCGGTCGTGAACTCGATGCGATGCCCACGGAATTCGACATGCCAGCGGATCCTTCCGTTGCCGACATACTTCGAGCCGGGTCGGATCAAAGGGATAGGGCCTCGTCCTTTTGAAGGAATCGCAAACCGTGAGAAGCCGGCGTAAGGATTCGTTGCGCACAAGTGAGGTCCCCATGTTTTTTGAACCGCTCAATCTGGACGGCCGAAAGCGAAGCGCCGCCCATCATGCAACACGGCTTTCGAAGCTGCACGGTCGGCTGGCGAAGAAGCTCGACCAGGTCGACCATGCGGCCGATCGGGTTGAACATGCAGCGGTCGCTTTGGTCGAGGCCACCCGTCAATCTGCCATGCATGAGACGATAGCACCTTCGGCAGTTTTCGTGCATCTGGGCGCCAGTCAGACACTCGGTCTGTGAAGCCCTCTCGCGGGGAGGCAGCGCAAGGAAGAACTTGTCGAAGAGCGCCTGATCGTCGCCGATGGTAGCGCCGACGTTCTGCGGCGCGAAATCAAGAGAAATGCAAATCCCAAGCGAGCTAAGTTTCTGAATTGACTTAGAAAAGTTTGGCTGGGGAACCTGGATTCGAACCAGGACTAACGGAGTCAGAGTCCGTGGGTCTACCGTTAACCTATTCCCCAAAAAGCCTTTTAAATCAAGGCTTTGGTTGAGCGAGCGAAAAGCAGTTAGACACTTTTCTTGCGCGAGTTAGTCAAAACCCGTTCTCGTTTCGGGCTGGCTTGTATCACATTCGCCATGTCGATCAAGACCCCTGAGACGTCCGCCGACGAAGAATAATGCTCGGCCATCTCGATCGTGTCCTGGCCGAGGTAGTTCTTGATGTCTTCCAGCTTGTAGCCGAGCGCGCGCAGCTCGCTGGCGACGGTGTGGCGCAGGCCATGCACGGTCAGGCCCTGGCCGGCGATGCCGCGCTTGACGCATTGGGCGAAGAATTTGCGCACCGAACAGGTGAATCCCATCTCGGTCCAGGGTTTCTTGCCCGAGTTGAGGCAAAGCATGGTCACGTCGATCTCCGCGATCGGCCATGCGGCCAACGCCTGGTCGAGGATCTGTTTCAGCGCGCCGAGCACCGGCAGCTTCATGATCTTGCCGGTCTTGCTGGTGCGAAACGACAGGTAGCCGTCGCGATAGGCCATGCGCGGCAGCTTCAATATGTCGCCGCGGCGGATGCCGAGGAAGCGGGCCAGCGCCAGCGGCACCTTCAGATGCAGCGGTGCGGCGGCCAGCACGTTGGCACGCTCGGCCGGCGTCCACGGCCGGTTTTCCTTGCGCCTGTCGGTGGCGATCTTGGCCTTGTCGAGGTCGGTGCAGGGGTTGGCGCTGACCAGCCCGTATTCCTTGCCGTGCTTGAAGGCCGACGACAGCATCGCCATCATGTGGTTGGTGAAGGCGCCACGGCGCTTTTTCACGGTCTTGTCGCGCAGCTTGGCCATGAATGCCGAATCGATCAGCGTCAGCGGTGTGCCGCCGATCGGCTTCAGGGCGTCCATGTATTTGAGATAATCGGCCTGGGTGCGCGGCGCCAGGTCGGTGAATTTTGGCGCCTGCTTGTAGCTTTCGAGCATTCCGCCAAGCGTTCCGGCCGCCGCCTTCTGCGGCGCGTGCAGCTTGTCCAGCCTGTCGATCTCGGCGGCCAGCGCCTGGCCGGTCAGGCCGGCGTCGATCGCCTCGCCGCTCTTGCGGTGATAGGCTCGATCGACCCCAAGGCGGTCCTTGTAGCGTTTAACGCCGGTCACCTTCACCCTCATCGAGCATCCCCAGCCAGTCGTCGCCCGTCATCGGCGTCGATTGGTCCCGGCTGTCCAGCCACTTGTCAAGCGCCTTGACATCGTAGCGCACAAGGCTGCCGATCTTCACCGGCGCGACCTTCACATGCGCCTTCAGCCAGTCGATCGAGGCGCCGCCGCAATATTGCGCCGCCTCGGCCGCCGACAGCATGCGCTTCGCGGGCAGGGGGATGGTGCGCATGTTCACGGCCGGCGCGCCTTGCGCCTGCGCCTCGGCGGCACGCCCATCGCTGCATCGCGGCGCTTCTGGTTCTGCTTGTGAGTGACCATTTCGAGGTGATCGTCGCGGATGCATCGGCGGGTGCGGCAGAGGTGATCGAGCTGTTTCTTGCCGGGAATGAAGCCGTGCTCGTTGGTCCAGTTGACGATGTGGACAGCGACGGTCTGGCCGTCGAGCGACATGCGGGGATAGCCGCCGCCGCGCCCGGTGCCGCTGTCCGGCCCGGTCCAGACGTGACAGGGCGAGGGCATGCCCCTGGCGTCGACATAGCCNCCGCGCCCGGTGCCGCTGTCCGGCCCGGTCCAGACGTGACAGGGCGAGGGCATGCCCCTGGCGTCGACATAGCCGGTGTCGACGATCTCGACACAAACCATGATTTTCGACCGGATCGCCTCGCGGCGGGACAGTGGCGCGTTCATCAGAAGCGATTGCCCTGATCGCTGTCGAAAGGCTCACTTTTCAGGGCAGCGATGTAACCGAGGGCGCGCGCGAAGCCAAGTTGCGCTTCGAGCCGCGCATCATGGGCGGAAGAAATTTCCTTGCGCGCCTGCGCGAGTTCCTGGCTTTGAGCGATAAATCGCTTTTCGACGTTGTCGCGTGCCCTGCCGACCTCATCGGCGTACTGCGTAAGTGATGCGACACGCTCGTCTTTCGCGAGCAACAAAGCAGTCAGCTTATCGATTTCACCGCGCGCTTTAGGCAGGCTTGAAATTGCCTTGGTCATAGCATTCTCCATCAGAAGGGGATCTCGTCATCGAGTTCACGCGAGCCGCGCCCGGCTTTCGCCTGGCGGGTGCGTTCCTCAACGGCGCGACGGTCATCCGTCTCGCGGCTGCGCTGACTGCCGTAGTCGTCGGCGCCCTCGGCGCCGGGCGGGCGGTTGGACGGTAGCTTGTCGAGCATCTGGATCTCGCCGCGAAAGCGGTTCAGCACCGTTTCGGTGCTGTAACGATCGATGCCGTCCTGGCCAGCCCATTTGCGGGTCTGCTGCTGGCCCTCGACATAGACCTTCATGCCCTTTTTCAGGTATTTTTCCGCGACTTCGGCCAGCTGCGTGTTGAAGACGACCACCGAATGCCATTCGGTGCGTTCCTTGCGCTCGCCCGAATCCTTATCCTTCCAGCTTTCGCTGGTCGCCATGCGGAACGAGACGATCGGGTCGCCCGCATGGCTGCGCCGCACTTCGGGATCGGCGCCGAGATTGCCGACCAGGATGACCTTGTTCACGCTGCCAGCCATTACGGTTCCACTCCCATTTCGGTCAACGCCGCGTTAATCGTCTTGATCTGGTCGTCGAGGGATGCCTTCACCTCGAAAACCATCTGGCCGAGATAGTCAGCTGACAGATGAATGACGCTGGCTTCCTTGCCGTCGCCGACCATCAGCGAAACCGGCTCGGTGCGCATGCGGTCGCGGATGCGCTGCGCGGTGTCGCGCTCGGCAATCATGGCTTGCGCCCTGGTGAGATCGGATTTGGTCAGCATCACACCATCCCCATCGCGGCCATGTACAATTCGAGGATCGATTGATCCTCCTGCCGCTTCATCGGGTCCTTGCGGCGGAGGGCGACGATGGTGCGCATCGCCTTGACGTCGAAACCGGTGCCACCAGCTTCCGAGTAAACCTCGCCGATGTCGTCGCCGATCGTCTTCTTCTCTTCCTCCATGTGCTCGATGCGCTCGATGAAGGCGCGCAGCTGGCCGGCGGCGACGGTCTGGCTGGTGTCGGTGATGTCATCTGCCATGGGAGTCTCCTAGAAACGCATCTGCATGAGGAGAAAGGACGAACGGTCGTTGTCGGGCAGCAGGCGCACGCCGACCGGGTTGTCGGCGCAGGGCGCGAAGGTGACCTTGCCGCCGCCGGCCGCGGCCAGCGCGTCCCTGATGTAACGGCAATTGACGACGATCGGATCGCCGGCGCCTTCGACCTCGCAGTCGACCAGGTCCTCGGCGTCGGCATCGTTGCCCTTGATCTCCAGCTTCAGCCCGCCGTCGACGGGTGTCATGCGGATCGGCCTGGAGGTTTCGGCCTTGCCCTTGCCGTCCTTGCGCGGCAGCACCAGCAGCCGGCCGATCGCCGCGTCGAGCGCCTTGGCCNCGCGAGGTTTCGGCCTTGCCCTTGCCGTCCTTGCGCGGCAGCACCAGCAGCCGGCCGATCGCCGCGTCGAGCGCCTTGGCCGGAACCGAGATGCGGAAGGCGCCCGGCGCCTGCATCAGCCTGTTGTATTCGGGGAAGGTGCCATCGATCAGCTTGGAGGTGACGCGGATCGCCTCTGCCTCGACGGTGACGATCGCCGCCGTGCCGCCGATGGCCACTTCGCTCTCGTCGCCATCGAAGATGCGGATGAGTTCCTTGACGGTGCGGTCGGGGATGGTGACGCCGCGATAGTCGCCGTCGCGCTTGCGAAAATCGCCCTGCAGGTCGGGCGCGTCGATGCCGATGACGTGGACGCGGTGGCCATCGGTGGCGGCGCCGCGCAGTTCGCTGTCGGTGACGTGCAGCAGAACGCCCTGGATGTAGTGGCGGGTTTCATCCATCGCCTTCTCGCAGGTGCGCAGCAGGTCGATCAATTCGTTGGCGCGCAGCGAAAACGACCAGTCCTTCGCCTCGGCGCCGATCAGGAAGAAATCGGCGCCGGGCAGCACCGGCATGGTCAGCCGCCCCTTGCCGCATCGGGCAACGACGGTCTTCATGTCGGCATCGAAATCGAGCGTGCCTTGATCGTCGCCGCTTCCATCGCGGGCGATGAAGAATTCCAGCACGGCGCGCGGGATGGCGGCGATGGTGGCAGCGCCCTCGCAGGCAATGGTGGCGCAGGCCTCGATGTCGAGATCCGACATGGTCAAGGTCAGCTTTTTCTTCGCAACCTCCAGCCTTGCATGGTCGAGGATCTCGATGTTGCGCGAGCCGCCGGGAATGTTGCGGATGGCTTTCGCGGCTTCGGCGAAGGCGGCGACGGAAAATTTTATTGTGGTCATAGCGCCAGCGCTCCCTGACCACGAATGCCGGCCAGCATCTTTTCTGCTTCTGGTGAAAGAAACTGATGACCGGGAACGATGTCACGAAGAAGCTCCAGCGCATCGTCGGTTCGGCCGCCGACGATTGCTTCCTGCAATCTGTCGGCGGCCTCATTCCTGCCTGTCAGAAATTCATTGAGGTCCGCCGACAGAGCGTTGTTCTCTTCCTGTAGTTTCGTGAAATCATCGATGTCGGCGACTTCATTGTCGCTGATCGCCGCCGCGATGAGGTCTTCATAAAGCTTCGGCCAATGCTTCGCGCCGCGTATGGCCTCATTTGCTTCGTCGCGCGAAAGGCTGTCGATATCCTTGATGATCCGGTTAGAGATCACGTCGATGTCGTCGATCGTCAGATCGTCCATCAAACCCTCCTGGCGTTCGGGCAAAGGCGCGCCAGGCGGTCGCGGTATTCGTCGGCTGCCTTGACCACAGGCCATGCCGTCAGCCGGCCGCGCATCTGGATCGGCTTGGCGGTGTCGATTGACTTGCCCCAGCTTTTCGGCGCCGGCATCAGCAATTGCCGCTGCTCGGTCGCCAGCATGCGCAGGTCGAAATCGGCGATCGCCGCGCGATAGGTCCTGGCCGGCGGCGGCATGCCGGCGGCGCGCCAGATCACCATGTCGAGCCGCGCCTTGGCGGTGGCGATCAGGGTTTCGACCATACTGTTGGCGGCGCCGCCAAACAGTTCGTTGGCGATCGTCGACAGCCATTTGGCCACCGGCGTCGTCATGTCGCCGAAGACGAATTCATGCGCGTCGTGCAACAGGAAATAGGCCGCGACGTTGGCATCGCGGGTTTNGTCATGTCGCCGAAGACGAATTCATGCGCGTCGTGCAACAGGAAATAGGCCGCGACGTTGGCATCGCGGGTTTCTTCCAGCGCGGCATCGGCGCCGACGACGCAATGCTGCGCCACCGAATAGGGGTTGCCCGGCACCGCCCCGCCGAACCGGCAGATGCGCGCCAGACCCTCGGCGACGTCGCCATGCAGGTCGATGTCGAGCGCGGTGAAGGCGGTCATCGGAAAGGCGCGGCCGGTATAGGTCTGCTTCCATGTGGAATGGTCGGCGGCGGCGTTCATATATGTTCACCGCGATGCACGGTCGCCTTCTGTTCGGCGGCGATGGCGTAGATGACGCGGTTGGCCTCCTTTTCCATCAGCGGCAATTTGCGCAGAAACACCTTCAGTGCATTCAGGCAGCGCTCGGATTGCGACCACCACGGATCGAGCTTGAAGGCGGCACGGGCCTGGCAATAGCGCTGCCACTCGATACGGGCGATGTCCTGGCTGGGGCCGTCAAGGCCGCCGGTGACCGGCATCAGATGCACGGCGCTGGCCAGCGCCTTCTCGATGATCTGCTGCATGCGGTCGCCGCTCGGCGCCAGTTCGCGCACGAAGGTTTCGGCGAGGATCAGCTTGGCTTCCGGCAGGTGGGCGATGATCTCGCCAACGGAAAAGCCGAGCACCGACAGATCCTTTTCGGTGGCGCCGTTGCCGCATCCGGCGATCTCGGCGATCGCCTCGGCCAGTTCCGTGGCGCGGGGGTCACGGATCTTTCCCGCTGCCTCGGGATGTTCGACGCGGCGGCTGTCACTGAACCGCTGGCCGGGTTTGCCGACAAGGCTGGCAGGGATCGGCGCGGCGGTGGTTTCGGTGCGGGGATTGCGGGCGTCCATCAGTTGGCCTCCGCATTGAGGCGAGCGATGGCGGTGCGCAGTTCTGCATCGGAGAGTTCGCTGCGCCAGTTGCCGCCGGCGCCGTGGCCGACGTCAAAGCCGTAACCCTCAAGTTCGGAAATCAGTTCCTGACGCGGGGTCAGCGGATCGAAAGGGCCTGGGGATTGCATAGCCGCTCCATCGGTTGAGATGGCGGCAATATCGAAGAATATGCGATACTATGTCAAGCGTCGTTATCGAAAAAAATGCGATGTGGCCAAAACTCACTCACGGCTGACGGCGAATCGCACTCTTCCGACGATGCGGACTGTGTCATCTTCGCTGCCTTCGATGGGTATCGGTTGCTGGAAAAGCGGGTCATCCGATTCCGGCAGTAGCCAGACCCTGCCGGCGTCGTCGCGCCACAGCGTCTTGACCGTCGCCTCGCGCAGGCCGTCAGCACGCTGGCGCTCAACGATGTAGCGCTTGCCGATCTGGATGTCGCTCTGGGTTTCGATGATGTCGGTGAAGACCAAGACGGTGCCTTCGGGATAGCGCCGGTTCATCGACGGGCCGCGCGTCTGTGCCGCGTGCAACGTGTAATGCCGCAGGGAAGGCTCATCGGGGACCGGGACGGTGTATTGATCATCTTCACCCCACTCCCAGGTTTCGGCCCATTCGCCGGCCTGGACGAAGCCCTTGACGGTCACCATGCGACCTTCTTCGGTCTGCATCAGCTCGTCAGGCTCCACGCCAAGTGCCTCGGCATAATTGCGCAGCTTGGTCACACCCAATGCCGTTTTGCCAGACTCGGCGCGCAGCACGGTCTGCCAGTGGACGCCGATCCTGGCGCCGAGAGCTTCCTGTGAAAGGCCCTGAGCCTCACGTAATTCGCGGATGCGGTTTCTCATGGCTGATGCCTATTCGAACCGCACAAATCTGAAAATCGAAGAAAATGCGATATCGCACTTGACAGCGATATCGAAATTTGTGCGATATAGGGAACGATTGGAGTTTTGCGATGCAGCTTGCAGAGTGGCGCAAGGAGAAAAATCTCTCCTGTTCCGAAATCGCCAAAGGCCTTGGCCTTGATGGCGACCGCGACGGCACGTCCGTCTGGAACTGGGAAACCGGCCGCTCGCGCCCCGACGCCGATATGATCGACAAGATCCGCGTCTTCACCGACGACGCCGTGACCGCCGCCGACATGCACGAATGCCGTCTGGCCTGGCTGCGCGAAAACCGCCCCGACAAATTCGCTGCGGTCGAGGCGGCCTGATGAGCGCATCAGTGCTCTCCCTTGGCAATGCTGCGGCGCAGGTCGCGCGACAGAGCGCGCGCCACTTCGGGCGGCATCACCATGCGGGCGATGATGCGGCGCTCCTGAAAATCATAGCCGGGCGCCGGCAGCTCTACCCAGCCGATCAGGCGGGTGAAATTCTCAGTGTGCTGGACGTCGACGCCGGTACAAAACAGGCAGTGGACGATAACAGGCTCAGTCAGCCCCGGCGCCTTGTCGTCGGCCATTCAACCCTCCTTGTCGCTGCTCAGGCGCTCTCGCTCGCGGCTGAACCGGTCGCGCAGCCGCAGCGGGCCGCCGCCGGCAACCTTCACGATTTCGACGCCGCACCCCTCGGCGTCGCGGCCGGTCCCGATTTCCCCAATGCCTCCCAGGCGACCGGCCTTTCCAATCAAACTGTTCAGGAGATGGCGGAATGAGCAGGACATTGTTGCCTCCGTAGGCCTGCGGCGAACTTTCGCCGTCTGGTTTCGACTTCGCCCACATCACCACGAACGCCTTGCCCCGGCACGGAAACAGTCAGCCCGATTGTTTCCTTGACGGCTGGACTTTGCCCAAAGGAAACACCGTGAAACTGCCGCGCAAGATCATCGAAACCGAACGTCTCGACCTCAAGGCGGCGACGCGCGCGGCCCTCGACATGGCGCGGCCAACGAAGTTCGCGCTGGTGACCCGCGTCGATGCCGCGGCGCTGTCGCGCTACGGCAGCCCTTCGGAGCCGGAAAAGTTCATGCCGATCGACGTCGTCGTCGATCTCTGCCGCGACATCGGTTCGCCGGCGATCGTCGAGGAACTGGCGCGCCTGCTCGGCTTCCGCCTGGTGCCGCTGGCGGCCGAGGCCAACACCGCGCCGCAGGTCGGCTATGCCGACATCGCCGTGGTCAGCAAGGAAGCCAACGACGTCATCACCAAGATCGCCGAAGGGCTGGCCGATGACGGCAAGCTCGACGGTTCGGAAGTGCGCGAAGTGCGCAAGGAGATTGCCGACAACATCGCGCATCTGCACCGGCTCGACCGCAAGATCGCGGGAGGGGAATGATGAAGCGCCGCCCGCTGCACTCGTTCGCTGGCGCGCTTGCCGTGTCCGGCCTGCTTATCGGGCTGGTGCTCGCCGGCACGCATGGCCGCGCATGGCCGCATGATGCGCCGGCAGGCTGGAGCTATCCGGCCAATTGCTGCTCCGGCATCGACTGCCGCGAAGTCGCCGATGCTGAGGTGATCGAGGGCGCGCGCGGCTACGAGATCCGCAAGACCGGCGAACTGATCCCGATGACCGATCCGAAGGTCAAGCAAAGCCCTGACGGCCGCTTCCACTGGTGCAGCGTCGGCGGCTACGCCGACAGCCGCACCATCTGCCTGTTCGTTCCGTCGAGGGGGATGTGATGGCTGCTGATCGTGCTGAAATTCGCCGGGCTTCAAAGCGTGTCCTGAAGGCCGTAGAGGGCATGCACCCAGTCGACGCGATGGCCGCGTTGGAAACCGTCGTCATGAACATGGTCGCGGATCTTGCTCGCGATCTCGACGATGCCAATCGGGGCCTTGATGCGGTCGTTGGCGACCTGCGGATCGGTCTGCAGATGCGCTTTCCGGGGACGATGCAATGATCCCCACCGACATCGTCACGCGCGCAAGGGACCGGTCGATCGTCGACGTGGCCTTGGCGCTCGGCGCGGCCGAGGGCGTCAAGATCGACGAGCGCGGCGTGGCGTGTCCTGGCTGTGGCGGCACTGACCGGTTTTCCATCGACAAGGCCAAGAACGTCTTCCTGTGCCGGCATTCGGGCGCCGGCGGCGATCCGATCGCGCTGGTGCAGCATGTGCATGGCCTGAGCTTTGGCGATGCGATCGAGATGTTGACCGGCGAAAAGGCGCTGCCTGCCGCGGCACGGCAACCGGCGCCGAGCGACGACGACAAGAACATATGGCGCGAAAAGGCGCGGCTGCGCGCGTGGAAGATCTGGCGCAACGGCGCGCCGATCGAGCCGGAGCGGGGCGGCCATTGGGTGCGCGACTATTTTTCGCTGCGCGCGATCCCTTTCCCCGCATGGCGCATCAAGGCGTTGCGCGAGGTGTCCAGCCTGGCTTATTGGCACCGCGCCAAGGCCGGCGACGATTTTCGGGTGATCCATAGCGGGCCGGCAATGCTGGCCGCGATCACCGGGCCGGATGGCCATTTCATCGGTGTGCATCGCACCTGGCTCGATTTTTCACGCCCGAACGGCAAGGCGGCGATTGCCGATCCCGCCGGCGACGGCATACTCGACGCCAAGAAGGTCGAGGGGTCGCAAAAAGGCGGCAAGATCGTGCTGCGCGACGGCGCCGACTGTCACCGGCTGGCGCTCGGCGAGGGCAACGAGACGGTGCTGTCCTGGGACAGCATTCGCGGCGCGCCCGACATGGCGCTCTGGGTCGGCGTCAACATCGGCAACATCGCTGGCAAGGCGGCCGAGCAGATCCCGCACCCGTCGCTGATGCTGACCGACAGGATCGGCCGCCAGCGGCGGCAGAAGGTCGGCGGCCATGAGCCTGACCTGACCGATACCGACTGCCTGCAGATCCCGGCCGATGATTTTGAAAAGCTGATCCTGCTCGGCGACAGTGACAGCGACCGCTTCACCACGCAGGCCGCGATGCTGCGCGCCCGCAACCGCTTCGAACTGACCGGCCACGACGCCGAGATCGACTGGGCGCCGGACGGCCAGGATTTCAACGATGTGTTGAAATCCCTTGCCTCACGCGCCGCATCGCCGCCTGCGGCGGCTGGCGCTCCGGCGGGGCGCGCCATTGGGCGCGACGCCCGGTCGGGCTTGCGGCCTGCGGCCGGGGAGGCGGCGTGATGGCGGTGTCGCTTTCGTCTCCCGAGCCGGCCGGCCTGCTCTACCGCTTTTCGGTCAAGTGCGACCGCGACATGAACGCGGCGATCGAGAAGGCGGCGAAGGCGGCAGGGATGAGCGCGACCGGCTACGTGCAGTCGCATTTCGAAACCATTTTGAGCAGCGAGCCGATGCGGGCGCCGGCCATTCGCCCGGCCGGCAATGCACGCGCCGATGTCGACACGGCCAAAAGCCTCGGTATCACACTGACGGCGCTGCGCCTCTACCGGGCGCTCGACGAGCGGATCGACCGGTTGCGCAATGTCGCGATCACCAATTCGGACCTTGCCGAAGCCGCCGGCACGCCACGGCCACGCGTGCCCGGCCTCGTCGCGCAGCTGACCCGCCAGGGCCTGGTGCAGCTCGAACGCGACAGCCGCCGCGCCGCCACGCGATACCACGTCTTTTCAATTGGGGATCAACGATGAGCGAGTGGACCCAAACCGAGATCGACACGCTGCGCAGGCTCACCGGCGAAGGTTTTTCCGCCAGCCAGATCGGCATCAAGATGGGTCGCGGCCGCAATTCCGTGATAGGCAAGATCCACCGCCTGCATGGTGATGGCGGCAAGCTGACGCGACCGGCCGGCAATGATCGCCCGAAGCGCGAGAAGCAGCCGCAGCGCCGCCCGGCGCCGCGCCCGCCGAGGCCGACGATGGTGTTCGAACGGCCGCAGCCCTATGTGCCGGCCGCCAATCTGCCGGCAACGTTGCCGGTTGCCTTCCTTGACGCGGTCACCGCCAAGCGCTGCCTGCATTTCATCGGCGATCCGTTTGGACCTGACGGGCCGGATATGCCGGTCTGCGGTGCCGAGCGGTCGGCCGATGCCGGCGCGGTCC
>NZ_AYWR01000035.1:0-47397 GCF_000502935.1 Mesorhizobium sp. LNHC221B00
CGCTGGGCGGCACCGCGTTGCGCGGCACGCTCGACCTCGATCGTCCGGCCGAGGCGGCACCGCGCCCTCGCGCCGACGCCAACACCCGCACGCCGCAGGGCGGCTGGGTACGCGATCTCTTGGCCGCAGCATCGAACGAAGGAGACCTCAGGCCCACGACGCCTTCCGCGCCCACGGAAGCACCACGCGCGGCGGCCCCTGCCCAGCGCTCGCCGCTGCACGTCGTGGAATCGCTGAACTCGCTCTCCGTCGACATCGCACGGGCCATCGATCATGATGCCTCGATCGAGTTGTGGAACCGCTATCGGCGCGGCGAGCGGGACGTGTTCACGCGCCGGCTCTACACGCTGAAGGGCCAGCAGACGTTCGACGAGATCCGCCGCAAGTACCAGGCCGAGGCCGAATTCCGCGCCGCCGTCGACCGCTACTGCGACGACTTCGAAAAACTGCTCAAGGATGTCTCGCGCAACGACCGCGACAACATCATGGCGCAGACCTACCTGACGTCGGACACCGGCAAGGTCTACACCATGCTGGCCCACGCCAGCGGCCGCCTGCACTAAGCCAGGAATTCAACAGGCGGGGCAATGTCCCGCCTGTTGCTCCTCCAAATCTCCGGCACGGGCTGACCCTGCCCGCAGCGACTAGGTTCAGGAACGATCCAGGGTTCGATTCCCCCGGCAAGGCGAAAATCCACCGACAGAACCTGCGGCCCTAGCGCTCAAGGGTGTGACCGTGAAGACGGCAATCATATTCGACTGTGAGTTTCTTTGCCTTGAGGGCTCGCAACTCCGATTCTGGTGCGCGGCCCACGATCCCGACCCGGTCATCGCGCAGATCGGCGCGGTCAAGCTTGGGCTCGAGGACGACTTTCCGCTGCTCGGCACGCACAAAGGCTATATCAGACCGGTCGACCGGTTTGGCCGGAGATACGCTCTCGACCCGTTCTTCACCAAACTGACCGGCATCACCGAGGAAGACGTTGAGACCGAAGGGCGCGCGCTGGGAGAAGCTCTCGCCGAAATCGATCGTTTTTCCAGTGGCGCGCGGCTCTGGTCCTGGGGCAAGGACGAACTGAACATGATCGCCATCAGCTGCTTTGTCGCGGGCATTCAGCCTTCGATCCCGGCCACCCGGTTTGACAATGCCGTCAAGCTGCTGATCGCGGCCGGGATGCCGATCGAGGATCTGGCGAGGACGCCGAGCAACAAGCTCGCGGACTATTACGGCGTCGAGCACCCGCCATTGCATGGGCATGACGCGCTCGACGATGCGGTGTCCTTGGCCTACACGCTGCAGCATCTGATGCTGACGCAAAGCTGCGGCCGGACGTCTTCGAGCGCCTGTAGCTTGAAAGCGTTGGCGAGATTCAGCTAACGAGACCGGCGCTCAGATCACCGAATCCGTCCAGCGAACGATCTGCCTGGCGGCATCGCCGAACGCATTGTCGAGCGCACCGACATAGGCGGAGTTGCCTTTGCCCGAAACGGGTGCGGATGCGTTGAAGCTCTTGGAAGCGCGAACCTCGCCATTGCGGTCGTTGAGCAAGCGCACGAACAGGTCGACCTCGGCGTGTTCGCCACCGTCGACGCGCACTTCGAAGGACCGGACCTCGACGATGACCTGGTAATCGATCGCCAGACCCTCGCCCGGCTTGCCGACTCCGGCAAAGCTGCCCGAGCGCTGGAACGTCTCGGCTAGCCGCGCTTGCACGATCAGCGGCAGGCGATCGGCCCATTGCGCGCCCTTGAGATACTGGATCGAGCCGTCGGAGGGCTTGATGACGATGTTCTGGCTGTCCAGCGCCTTGAGCGCCGAAGGCTGGGCGATCAGGATCTGCTTGCGGCTATGGCCATGCGCGTCGACCGAAGGCGCAGACAGTTCAAAGGTGTCGAGCGGCGCCGGCTTGCCGCCTAACGCCGCGCAGCCCGCCAGCGTCAGGACAAGCAGTGCCGCAGCCGACGTCAACCCGCCCGTTCTCACCCACACAGACTTCACGCGCGATCCCCGTTGTCCCCGGATCGTAAGATCAACCCGCTTTTGCAGCTCATGTTTTTGGGGCGAGCCGGTGCCGAAGTCAACGCCGAGCCCTGCCATCGAATTGCCGAACCTCGCCGTCGCCACCCGAAAGGATGCGCTGCGGATTGCGGCTGAGATCCGTCACCGCTTCCTCGATGCGGTTGATCGAACGGCGGCTGTCCTGCACCAGCGCCTCGACATTCGTCAGGCCCTGGCCCGAGAAGCGCGCCAGATTGTCTGTGATGACGCCAAGCCGCGCATTCAGCGTGTCGGCGACCTGCTTGAACGATTTCAGCGTCGCCCTGGCGTCGGCCATCACGCCATCCGCCTGGCCGGAGCCGAGCAATTTGTCGACCCTGGCGAGGATACCGTCGACACGCACCGAGGCATCGTTGAGCCGTTGTGCCAATTGCTTTGCATCCTTGATCGTCTGGTCGATGTCGTCGGCGCGGTTGGCGAACTTGTTGGTCACGACGGCGATGTCGGCGGCGGCCTTGTTGGCGTTTTCGCTGGCCTTCTGGATGTTGGCCAGCGCCGTGCGCACCTGCGCCGGGTCGATGCCGTCGAGCACGCCGTCGACCTTGGCCAGCGTGCCCTGCGTCTGCTTGGCGAAGTCGTTGACGGACCCGACCGCGGTGTCGACATTCTTGATGACGCCATCGAGCTGTTGCGAGGTTTGCTTTAGGTTCGCGGTCACCGTGTCGACATTGGCCACGATGCTCTTGATCTTGTCCTTGTCGACGGCATTGAGCAGGCCTTCCGCCGCCTTCAGCGTGCCGTCGAGCTTGCCGGACACGCCCTTCAGTTCGTCGGAGAGCGCGCTGACCGAGGACAGGAACTTGTCGATGCCGTCGGAATTCTTGGCCAGCGCGTCGGAGAATGTCTGCACATTCTTCACGGTCTGCGTCAGCGGTCCACGGACATCCTTGGTGAAGCCTTCGAGTTCGCTCAGCACCTTGTCGGCGCGGTTGAAGATGTTCTGCGCCGTCTGCAACAGATTGGTCACGGCGGATGGGTTGGCGACGATCTCGGCGACCTTGCCTTCCTTTTCCGCCTGGTCGAGCAGCTTCACTTCCTTGGGATCGGCGCCCTTGAGCTCGATGTTTGCCTGCCCGGTGAGGCCGGCAAGGCCGATATCGGCCTGCGTCGACTTGGTGATCGGCGTCATCCGGTCGATCTCGGTGTCGGCGATGGCGACGGTCGGATTGTCGACGTCGATATAGACACGCTTGACGTCGCCGACCTTGACGCCGTTGAACAGCACGAAGCTGCCGCGGCCGAGGCCGGAAGCCGAACCCGGGATACGCACGCGCAGCAGCGTCGTCTCGCCCCTGTCACCGATCGCGGCCGTCCAATAGACGAAGCCGAACGCCGCCAGGATCGCAACCAGCGTGAAAATCCCGACAATGACGTAGTTGGCTCTGGTTTCCATTGCTTCACTTATGGCTATGCGCGCGCCGCAAGATCAAGTTGCCGGGCGCGTTTTCCGCGGAAATAGGATTTCACCCACGGTTCTTCGCTTTTCAGCATGTCGTCGATGGTGCCTTCGACCAGCACCTTTTTCTTGCCGAGCACCGCCACGTGGTCGCAAGCGGTAAACAGCGTGTCGAGGTCGTGCGTGACCATATAGACGGTCAGGTCCATGGTGTCGCGCAGCTTGACGACGAGTTCGTCGAACTCGGCCGCGCTGATCGGATCGAGGCCCGACGTCGGCTCGTCGAGAAAGACGATATCCGGGTCGAGCGCCAGTGCGCGCGCCAGGGCGGCGCGCTTGATCATGCCGCCGGAGAGTTCGGAGGGGAATTTCTGCGCCGCATCCGGCGGCAGGCCGACCAGCTCGATCTTGAGCAATGCCAGTTCGTCCATCAGCTTTCTCGGCAGGTCGAGATATTCGCGCATTGGCACCTGCACGTTCTCCAGCACGGTCAGCGCCGAAAACAGCGCGCCATGCTGGAACAGCACGCCCAGGCGCATGTCGATGCGCAGCCGCTCGATATCGCTTGCCTTGTCGACGTCGACGCCGAACAGTTTGATCGTTCCCGACTGCTTGGGCATCAGCCCGAGAATGGTCCGCAACAAGACCGACTTGCCGGCGCCCGAAGCGCCGACGAAACCCAGGATCTCACCGCGTTTGATGTCGAGCGAGAGTTTGTCGAGGATCAGCTTGTCCTCGATGGCAACGGTGACGTCGCGCACCGAAAGCACGAGGTCGCCCTCGTCCTGCTCCTTCGTCGCGATCCCATTCCCCTCAGCCATGTCAGAACTCGATCGCTGCGTAGAACATGGCGAAAAGCCCGTCGAGGATGATGACGACGAAGATCGACTTCACCACCGAGGCGGTCACGTGCTGGCCGAGCGATTCGGCGCTGCCGCCGACCTTCATACCCTCCACGGACGCAATCGTGCCGATGATCATCGCCATGAACGGAGCCTTGATCAGGCCGGCGAAAATGGTGCTGAGATCGATGGCGACACGCAACCGGTCGAGGAAGGCGGCCGGCGGAATGTCGGAGTAGAGCCAGGCCGCGGCGATGCCGCCGCCGAGCGCCGCGAAATTGGCGATGATCGTCAGGCACGGCAAGGCGATCACCAGCGCAACCAGGCGTGGAAAGACCAGCACGCCGATCGGATTGAGGCCGATGACCTTCAGCGCGTCGACCTCCTCGCGCATCTTCATCGAACCGATCTCGGCGGTGATCGCACTGCCGGAACGGCCGGCGATCATGATTGCCGTCATCAGCACGCCGAGCTCGCGCAGGATCAGCACCCCGACGAGGTCGACGACGAAGATATCGGCGCCGAAATAGCTGAGCTGGTAGGCCCCTTGCTGGGCGACGATCGCGCCGACGATGGCCGACATCAGCACCACCACCGGTATGGCGCCGACGCCCATGCGATCGATCTGGTTGAAGATCGCCGCCGGATTGACGGCATGGCCGCGGCCGAGCTTCATCTGCGCGCCGCGGATGGTGGCGCCCAAAATATTCATCGAGGCAAGGAAATCGTCGCGCATCTCATAGACGCGCCGGCCAACCGCCTCCAGGGCGCGAAGAACGATGTTGGGCGGCCGCGCCGGCCCGGATTCGGGTTCGCGGCGGACGGCCTCACCCACCGCATCGAGCAGGATGGACGCGATCTCGCTCTGGCCCTGCAGCCGGACCTCGACGTTCTTCTTCTCGAAGACGCTGACCAGCCGGTCGATCAGCCAGGCGCCGGCGGTGTCGATCTTCTCGATCTTGGAAAGATCGAGGGCCAAAGTCTTGAAACCGCTTCGTTTCTCGATCTTGCGCATGTCCGCGTCGATCAGTGCCACGGTCCGTGTCGTCCAGACACCGGAGAAGGCGCAGCCGAGAACGCCGCCCTCCTCGCCGATAGCCACGCGCGGCTGGTGGTCAGCCTCCGAGGCGGTCGTGCCGCTTGCGTCGCGCTTGCCTATGGTCAACATGGCGTCCTGTTTAGCCTGATGGGTCCGACCTTGTCGATTTGCCGACAACCCTTCTCGCACAGCCGGAGCAGAAAAATATGGCGCGTGTCATTTCGGTCGAGGCCGAGCGTTTCCCGATCGCCGGCACCTTCACCATTTCGCGCGGCTCCAAGACCGAGGCCGAGGTCATCACCTGCACAATCAGCCAGGATGGGCATGTCGGGCGCGGCGAATGCGTTCCCTACAAGCGCTACGGCGAGACCATGGACGGCGTGCATGCGGCGATAGAGGCCATGCGCGGGCGGATCGCCGGCGGCATCGACCGGATCGCCCTGCTCGATGCGATGCCGGCGGGCGCGGCCCGCAATGCCGTCGACTGCGCCCTGTGGGACCTCGAAGCCAAGACCAGCGGCATTCCGGTGGCGGACGCAATCTGGCCCGCCCCGCTGCGACCGCTCGAAACCGCCTACACGCTGTCGCTCGGCGAACCCTCGGCGATGGCGGCACAGGCCAGCGCCAATGCCGGCCGGCCGCTGCTGAAGGTCAAGATCGGCGGCGACAACGACATCGCCCGGATCCAGGCGGTGAGACAGGCCGCGCCCGAGAGCCGAATCATCCTCGATGCCAATGAGGGCTGGACCGACGACAACATCGTCGCGAACCTCGCCTTTGCTGCGGAACAAGGCATCGCGCTGATCGAACAGCCGCTGCCGGCCGGCCATGACGGCATCCTGCGCCACATCGCGCATCCGGTGCCGATCTGCGCCGATGAAAGCGTACACGAGGCGAAAAACCTGGATTTGCTTGTCGGCCTCTATGACGCCGTCAACATCAAGCTCGACAAGTCCGGCGGGCTGACGGCGGCGCTCGTCCTGCGCGACCGCGCCCGGGAACTCGGTTTCGGCGTCATGGTCGGCTGCATGGTCGGCACCTCGCTGGCGATGGCGCCTGCGGTGGTGCTCGCCCAGGACGCCGATTTCGTCGACCTCGACGGTCCGCTGTTGCTTGCGCGCGACCGCGAGCCGGGCCTTGTCTACCGGGGTTCGCTCGTCTCACCCCCGGACCGGGTGCTTTGGGGCTGAGCGCGCCGCAAGCCCGATCAGCACAAGGCCGACGATCGCGATCGGGATCATCGCCAGGAACCCATCGACGCCGAGACGGTCGTAGAGTGGACCGGACGCAAGCGTGACGGCCGCCATGAAGAAGCCGTTGAAGAAATAGGCGATGCCTTGCGCGGCACCGGTGCGCTCTTCGGAGACGGTCTCGCCGATCATTTTCTGCAATCCGATCAGCACCATTGCGACAGACACCGAATGCAGCGACTGCACGGCGAAGAAGCCGGCGACGCCAAGGCCTAGCGGCCATACCAGTGGAAAGACGATCCAGCGCACGATCGAACCTATGCCGGCGATCACCATCACCTTGACCACGGATACGGAGGCGAAAATGCGATTGAAAAACAAAAACATGCAGACTTCGGACACCACGCCCCAGGCCCACAGCAGGCCAACGACGGAATCGCTGAT
This sequence comes from Mesorhizobium sp. LNHC221B00, assembly GCF_000502935.1. Taxonomy (NCBI): domain Bacteria; kingdom Pseudomonadati; phylum Pseudomonadota; class Alphaproteobacteria; order Hyphomicrobiales; family Phyllobacteriaceae; genus Mesorhizobium; species Mesorhizobium sp. LNHC221B00. The sequence goes on from NZ_AYWR01000035.1 coordinate 6,970, forward strand.
GCCGATCGATTTCCAATAGATGGAAACGAAACCGTAGAGGAAGGCGTGGCTGGCGGTGATGATGCCAACGCCAAAGGTGAAATAGAGGAAATAGGCGTTGAAGAGGCTCGGCGCCGCGTGCTGGATTTCAGTGGCCGACAACGGCGAAGCCTTGCGCGGCCGCCCCATGCGCGGCGCGAACAAGGCTGCGGCAAGCGCTGCTGCGAGCGCCGCGAAAATGATCACCGGCACGGCTTTGGCTCCGGCCGCCGCCAGGATGAAGCCGCCCACGACATTGGCGCAGAGATAGGAGATCGAGCCCCATTTGCGCATGGCGGTGTAGTTCGAGCCGAAGCGGCGCACCCCGGACAATGCAAGCGAATCGGCCAATGGCGAATGCGGTGTCCAGACGATCGTCAGAATCAGTGATACGGCCAGCACGATCGCGTAGGTCGCCGGCAGGAAATAGCCGGCCGAAATGACCATCGTTGCCGCGACAAGCACGATATAGACGTCGGCGCGGTCCTTCGCCCGGTCGGCAAGTGCCGTCAGCATGGGCGTCGTCAGAACGCGCAGGAACATCGGCGCGGCAAGGATGACGGCGATCTGTTCCGCGCCGAAACCTTTCGCCTGCAGCCAGAGCGGAAAATAGGGCAGATGCGTGCCTTGCGACACGAACAATGTCGCGAAGATCAGGCTCATGCGCAGCTCGAAATGGCGCGGCTTGACGAGTTGTTCTGGCGAAAGCGGCGGCAGGGACATGAATCGATCCAATTAAGCCGCGCTCGGCCGGCTGGCGATGTAGATCGATCCCTTAACATGGCGGAAAACCAGGCGAAACCGGCTGGACTAACCGATTAACGCTGAAAGCCGCCGTGAATTCCGTGTCAGGCCGCCTGCCCGACCCGGTCTTCGATCAACATCGGGATGAAAGGCTCGTCCGGCGCTTCAGGCAGGATATGCGCCCAGGTCAGGATTTCCATGCGGCCGTCGAAATGTTCGACCACCGCCGTGCAGCTCTCCACCCAGTCGCCTGTGTTGATGTACTGCACATCGCCATAATTCTCGATCGCGGCGTGGTGAATGTGGCCGCAGATGACGCCGTCGACATGCGAGCGCCGCGCTTCCTCGCTGAGCACGGTCTGGAACGAACCGATGAAGTTCACCGCTTTCTTGACCTTGACCTTGGCCCAGGACGAGAACGACCAGTAAGGCAGGCCGAGCAGCTGGCGCAGACGCGTGATGACACGGTTGACCTGCATGGCCGCGTCATAGGCATGGTCGCCGAGATAGGCGAGCCAGCGCTGGTTGTGCACGACGGTGTCGAACTGGTCGCCATGGATGACCAGCAGGCGCCTGCCGTCGGCGGTCTCATGGATGGCGCGGTCGGCGACGACGATCCCGCCGAAATGCACGCCCTGGAACTGGCGGGCGAACTCATCGTGGTTGCCGGCGATATAGGTGATCGAGGCACCCTTGCGCGCCTTGCGCAGCAATTTCTGCACGACGTCATTGTGGCTTTGCGGCCAGTGCCAGCTCCGCCGCAGCCGCCAGCCGTCGACGATGTCACCGACCAGATAGATGATGTCGGCGTCGTGATAGCGAAGGAAATCGATCAGGAATTCGGCCTTGGCCGCCTTCGAGCCGAGATGGACATCGGAAATGAACATGCTGCGGAAGGTGCGGGGCTCTTGGCCGGACATCGCGTTTCACCGTTGCTTTCGTGCAGCCTATGCCCCGATTCATGCAACAACCGTATGACGGTTGCGATTGGGCCAGCCTAAGAGCTAGCCTGCCGGCCAAATCACAGGAGAAATCGTCATGGATCTCGGTATTCGCGGCAAGAAAGCCATCGTCTGCGCTTCAAGCAAGGGACTTGGAAAAGGCTGCGCCATGGCGCTGGCCGAGGCCGGCTGCGACGTCGTCGTCAACGGGCGCAACGCCGAACTGGTGGCGAAAACCGCCGCCGAGCTGCGCGAGCGCTACGGCGTGACGGTCACGGAAGTCGTCGGTGATGTCTCGAAACCCGAAGTGCAGAAGGCTCTGCTTGCCGCCTGCCCCGAACCCGACATTCTCGTCAACAACAATGGCGGCCCGCCATTGCGCGATTTCCGCGAACTCGATCGCGGCAAAATCCTCGAAGGCGTCACCCAGAACATGGTCACACCGATCGAGCTGGTGCAGGCCGTCATCGACGGCATGGCCAAACGTGGCTTCGGCCGCATCGTCAACATCACCTCGCTGTCGGTCTACGTGCCGATCCCCGGCCTCGACCTATCGTCGGGGGCGCGCGCCGGCCTGACTTCGTTCCTCGCCGGCGTGGCGCGCACGGTGATCGACCGCAACGTCACCATCAACAGCCTGCTGCCGGGCAAGCTCGATACCGACCGGCTGCGCGGCCCGCATGAGGCAGGCTCCGTCGAGGAGCCCGCCGCGGCGGCGGCGCGCAAGACCCGCATCAGCGCCGACGTGCCGGCCAAGCGGCTCGGCACGCCCGAGGAATTCGGCCAGATCTGCGCCTTCCTGTGCTCGGTCCATGCCGGCTACCTGACCGGGCAGAACATTCCGGTGGATGGCGGCCTCTACGTCAGCGCGTTCTGAGCCTCGGTAATCGCAACGCGAAAGAAACCCTGTCGAAGCGGCTGAAATAAATCAGCTATTCCTGTCTCGCCAATGTGATCCGCGATTGCGTCATTTGGCGTCTCGAAAAACCGCGGCCGCATGCTAAGAAGGGTCGCAGGCAGAGCGCAGGGAGGGCCGGAATGACTGGCGAGAGCAAGAAAACGGCACGTTCGGACCTCGACGAAGCCGCCCTCTACTTCCACAAGTATCCGACGCCTGGAAAACTTGAAATCCAGGCGACCAAGCCGCTCGGCAACCAGCGCGACCTGGCGCTCGCCTATTCGCCTGGCGTGGCGGCCCCTTGCCTGGAGATCCGCGACGATCCGGCGACCGCCGCCGACTATACGGCGCGCGCCAACCTGGTCGGCGTCGTCTCCAACGGCTCGGCCGTGCTCGGCCTCGGCAATATCGGCCCGCTGGCGTCCAAGCCGGTGATGGAGGGCAAGGCGGTCCTGTTCAAGAAATTCGCCGGCATTGACGTCTTCGACATCGAGATCGACGCGCCCGAAATCGAGCGCATGGTCGAAACGGTCGCCGCCCTGGAGCCGACCTTCGGCGGCATCAACCTCGAGGACATCAAGGCGCCGGAGTGTTTCGAGGTCGAGGAACGGCTCAAGGCGCGCATGAAGATACCGGTGTTCCACGACGATCAGCATGGCACCGCCATCATCGTCGCCGCGGCCGTGCTCAACGGGCTGGAATTCGCCGGCAAGACCATTTCGGACATCAAGGTCGTCACCTCCGGCGCCGGTGCCGCGGCCCTCGCCTGCCTCAACCTCCTGGTCTCGCTCGGCGTGCGCGTCGAAAATATTTGGGTCACCGACCGTTTCGGCGTCGCCTACAAGGGCCGCACCGACGAGATGGACCGCTGGAAAGACCCCTATGTGAAGGATACCGAGGCGCGCACGCTGGCCGACGTCATTGCGGGTGCAGACGTCTTCCTCGGCCTTTCGGCCGCCGGCGTGCTGAAACCGGAACTGCTCCAGCACATGGCGCCGAAGCCGCTGATCCTGGCTCTGGCCAACCCCAATCCGGAGATCATGCCGGAGGTTGCGCGCGCGGCGCGCCCCGACGCGATGATCTGCACGGGCCGGTCCGATTTTCCCAACCAGGTCAACAACGTACTCTGCTTCCCCTACATCTTCCGTGGTGCGCTGGACTGCGGCGCCAGCGCCATCAACGAGGAGATGAAGATGGCGGCGGTCCGCGCCATCGCGGCCCTTGCCCGCGAAGAGCCTTCGGACGTCGCCGCGCGCGCCTATTCGGGCGAGACGCCGATCTTCGGACCCGATTTCCTGATCCCCTCGCCCTTCGATCCCAGGCTCATCCTGCGCATCGCGCCGGCGGTCGCCAAGGCGGCCTGCGACACCGGCGTCGCGACACGGCCGATCACCGATTTCGCCGCCTATATCGACAAGCTCAACCGCTTCGTCTTCCGCTCCGGCCTGGTGATGAAGCCGGTGTTCTCGTCCGCCAAGGCCTCGAGCGCCAAGCGCGTCATCTACGCCGACGGCGAGGATGAGCGTGTGCTGCGCGCCGCCCAGGTGGTGCTCGAGGAAGGCATAGCCGAACCGATCCTGATCGGCCGTCCGCATGTCATCGAAGTCAGGCTGAAGCGCTACGGCCTGCGCATCAAGCCGGGTGTCGATTTCGGCCTGATCAACCCGGAAGACGATCCGCGTTATCGCCACTATGTCGACCTCCTGATCGAACTCGCCGGCCGGCGCGGCGTGACGACGGAGGCCGCGCGCACCATGGTGCGCACCGACAATACGGTGATCGCCGCACTGGCGCTGAAGCGTGGCGATGCCGACGCCATGGTCTGCGGCCTCGAAGGGCGCTTCGAGCGGCATCTGCGCAACGTGACGCTGATCATCGGGCCGCGCGCCGGCATCAAGGATTATGATTTGTCGACGCTGTCGATGCTGATCTCGCAGCGCGGCATCATCTTCCTCACCGACACCCACGTCTCCGTCGACCCGACCGCCGAGGAGATCGCCGAGATGACCGTGCTGGCGGCCGAGGAAATCCAGCGCTTCGGCATCGAGCCGAAGGCGGCACTGCTGTCGCATTCGGATTTCGGCTCGCGCGATTCGCCGAGCGCGCTCAAGATGCGGCAGGCGGCGGCGATCCTGGCGCGCATCGCGCCGGAATTGCAGTGCGACGGCGAAATGCATGCCGATTCCGCTTTGTCGGAGCATCTGCGCCAGCGCGTCTATCCGCATTCGCGGCTGAAGGGCGAAGCCAATCTCCTGGTGTTCCCGAACCTCGATTCGGCCAACATCACGCTGACGGCGCTGCGTGCCATGATGGATGCGCTGCATGTCGGGCCGATCCTGCTCGGCACCGACAAGCCGGCGCATATTCTGACGCCTTCGGTCACGTCGCGCGGCGTGGTCAACATGACCGCGCTGGCCGTCGTCGAAGCCGCGCACAAGGCACAGGCGATCGTCGATCTGGGCTCAACGCAGCTTTCGCAGTAAATTGCGGTTAACCGCGAATACGATAGCCTTGCGGACGATCAGGCGGAGTTGGACGGATGACAGTCGGAGGGTTGAAGCAGGCGCATGCTGCCGTGCTGCTTGGCCTTTTGCTGTCCGGCGCCACAATCACCGAGCCGCAGGCTGCCTCGCGGGTCTGCCGCCAGTTGGAAGCCGACCTTGCCGCTGCCTCGCGCAGCGGTGGCGGCGGTCCGGCAATGATCCGCAAATACGACGCCGCGATCGAACGGCAGCGTGAGCAGATTTCAAAAGCCCGCAGCCAGGCGAACGGCGCCGGATGCGGGTTTTCGTTGTTTTCCCGCAACGTCAACCAGTGCGCCGGCCTCAACGCCACCATCGACCGCATGAACGCCAATCTCGACAGCCTGCAGGCCAAGCGAGCCCAGCTCGCCGGCGGCGGCGGATCGCGCCGCGACCGTGGCCGCATCCTGGCCGCGCTCGACGCCAATGGCTGCCGCGACGACCCGGTTGCGCCGCGCCGGGAACCCTTGCGGGAAGCAAGCCGTGAAGACGGCAACGCAAACCTGTTCGAGCAGCTTTTCGGCGGTGACAACCGGCAGGCCGACAGGTCGGACCAATCTGACGATACGAGGGACCAGCCTGACGATACAGATGAAGAGCGCGGTGTAAGCCGCGTCCTGAACCGGCCCGGCATTCCGGACTTTCCGGGCACCGGCGGTGAATTCCACACCACCTGCGTGCGCACCTGCGACGGCTATTTCTTCCCGATGTCGAACGCCGCCTCGACCAGCGACTTCGAGCGCGACCAGAAGAACTGCGAATCGAGCTGCCCCGGCACCGAGATGCAGGTCTTCTATTCACGCGGCATGGACGACGATTCGGCATCGATGACGTCATCGGTCACCGGCAGGCCCTACAGCGAATTGCCGACCGCCTATCTCTACAAGCAGTCCAACGTGGCGCGGCCGCCGGCCTGCGGTTGCAACGCCGCGCAGAATTTCCAGATCATCGGCGGCAACCCGCCCGCCCCTGAGCAGTCCCAGCCCGAGACGAACGCAACATCGTTCACCCCGGTTCCGCCTTCCAAGCCCGATCCGGGGGCGGATCCGGAGACCCTGGCGAATATGGAAGGCGGGCTCGACCGCGAAGCCATCAAGCGTCTCTCCGCCAAGCCGGTGACGTCGCCCGTGTCCGCCTTGCCGCCGGAGCAGCGCAAGGTCAGGGTCGTCGGGCCAACGTTCCTTCCCGACCCATCAGCGGCAATAGATCTGCAAGCTCCGGCCCCGAAGATAGCCCGGTAAGGGCAAGCCTCAGCGGCATGAACAGCGCTTTGCCCTTGCGCCCGGTCGCTTCCCTGATCTTGCCCGTCCAATCCTTCCAGACCGTCCCGCTCCAAGGATCTTCAGGCAGGACATCGAAGGCCTGGTGAAGGAAATCGCGGTCATCAGTGGAAAATTCGGGCTTCTCCTGCGGTCCCTCGCGCAGGACCCGCCACCAGGCCACGGCATCCGCCAACCTGTCCAGATTGCCGCGCACGGCCAGCCAGAACGGTTCGGCCTGCTCGCCTGAAATGCCAAGCACCATCAGCCGGTCGCGCGCCTCGTCGAACGGCATATGGTGCAGCAGCACGCGGTTGAGCACGAAAAGCTCGTCCGGATCGAACTTGGCCGATGATTTCGATGTCGCGGCCGGGTCGAAGTGGCCGGCGAGTTCGCCGAGATCATGGGCGGCCGCGACGTTCTCCGATGTGCCGACCAGCACGGCGAGCGAAGCGACCGCCATCGGCTCGATACCATCCTCGCGCAGGCTTTCGATGGACAGCGCGCCGGTCCGCTTCGACAGCCCCTCGCCCGAGACGGTGGTCAAAAGATTGTGGTGGCCGAACACCGGAGGCTCGGCACCCAATGCCCGGAACAGGGCGATCTGGACACCCGTATTGGTGACATGGTCGTCGCCGCGGATGACATGGCTGATGCCCATCTCGATGTCATCGACGACGGAAGGCAGCGTGTAGAGATAGGTACCGTCCTCGCGCACCAGGACTGGGTCGGACAGCGAGGCCAGGTCAACCGTTTCCTCGCCGCGCACCAGATCGTCCCAATGGATCTCAGTGCGCTCCGGCTGCTGCGGATCGGCGGAGAAATTGGGCAACAGGAAGCGCCAGTGCGGCCGGCGGCCGTCGGCCTGGTATTCGGCCACCTGCTCCTGCGTCAGCGTCAAGGCCTCGCGGCCATAGACTGGCGGCAGGCCGCGCGTGCGGCGCACCTTGCGCCTGAGATCGAGTTCCTCGGGCGTTTCGTAGCAGGCATAGAGAACGCCCGCCGCCTTCAGCCGCTCGACCGCCGCGTCATAGATCTCGAAGCGTCGCGACTGATATTCGGTGGCATCCGGAAAAATGCCCAGCCAATGCAGGTCGTAGAGGATGGCGTCGGAGAATTCCTGCTTCGAGCGGGCGATGTCGGTGTCGTCGAAGCGCTGGATGAAGCGGCCCTTGTTGTTGAGCGCAAACAGCCAATTGAACAGAGCGGTGCGCGCATTGCCGATATGGATGCGGCCGGTCGGTGACGGAGCGAAACGAACGGTAACTGTCATGAGCGGGGCGTACCGGATGCCTTGGTGATTGACAAGATGCGCCCCCGCGCCGTGCGGCAGACATAGAACATGGCGCAAGCAATGAAAAGACCGGGGTGGCGTGGGCCCAGGCGGCTACATGGGCCGCCTTCCCTGCCGCCATGGGTCAACTCGTCGAGGGACGGCGCCGGCAAACAGGTCGTTGAAGCCGATCAGTGGCCGAAGTCGTCGGAACTGAGGCGGGTCCAGCGGTCGCCCATCAGCCCACCGATAAAGATGTCGCCGGAGCGGACCGCTTCCGTGACCTCGGCAATTCGCGAGCGGACCATCGTCCCCCCGGCATAGCGGAAGAAGACATTCCTGTAGCCGAAGAGTTGAGGCATGAATCGGCTCTGCGTCTGCCCGGTGATGCCCACGCAGCCCAAATCCCACGCAGCCGCGACAAGTCCGTCCAACGTCGCGCCCCAGTGAGATCCGGACGCCTGGATTTGCAACAGGTTCGCGATGCCGCCAGCTTGACCATAGAAGGCATGACAACCGAGCATTTTGCCCGTTTCGTCGTAAGTCCCACCGAAATGAAGCGGACCGTCGGCCCGCTTCTCTGCCGCCAGCGCGAGCAGCCGTAGCAGCTCGCCATCCTCCCAGCTCGGTCGAAGAGCGTAATCGGACAGGAGGGTCGGCAACCGCTCGGCAAACTGCGCGGCATCCATCGGTTCATGATGGACCCGATGCGACGATGAAGGCTGGATGGGGGACCCGAACCTTCTTTTCGCAAGTGCATCGAATGCTCTCGCGCCGGGATCAAGTACCAGGCGAGGCAGGCCGGGCCATCTACGGTGCAACATGGCGGCGGCCATCGCGGCCGGCCGGAAAATACAGGTCCATCCCAGACAATGCACCGGCAGGAGCTGATATTTCATCGGGCGCGCGAAGGCCAGGGACACCCGGTTGGCGGAATCGGTCAGATACAGATCGAATTCGCCTTGATGCAGGGCACGCAGCAATTGCGGGCCGGCCGAACCGTGATCGGTGCCGGGGTCGGCCATCAGCGGACCGATGATCGCCGCTTTCAATGTTGTTCCGTTGAGCTCGTAGCGGGCTTTCAGGACGCCGAGGAACCCGCCCAGATCACCTTGCGGGTTGATCTGGACAAGAGCGTTGCTCGGACCCGACTGGCCGGCAGGGTCGAGATAGATCTCCCTCATATACCCGGCCGTCTCCGCGACCGCGCGATCGCGGAGGTGACGCCGCCGCCGAAACTTGGTCAGGAAGAGTGCTGCGACCCGCTCGAGATCTTCGGCGGCCAGCGGCCGAACCGAACCGTGTTGGGAGTCCAGCACCGAAGGCGAAGTCACCTTTTCTGGACCGGCATTTGTGGAAACAAGAGGCAAGCCAAAATCCTGCGCTGATCAATCCGATCCCCAGGATACGCACCTACTATCTCTGGGTTGCTTTTGAGTAAATGAGCGGCAACCAATGGTAGAAACGACGTGTCGCGGCCTGCGTTATAACCAACACGCCTAGAAACCGGGTGCGCAAAAACGATGCCGCGTACGTCGCTCCAGCTGACCGATGCCTGGGAGGGCCTCCGGCCGAAGCCGGAGGCCACCTCTCGTCAAATGACCAGGCCCTTGGTCAGTTCAAGCGCCTGGCGCTCGAACAGTCGGCGGTAGATGCCGCCTTTCAGCCGGATCAGCTCGTCATGCGAGCCTTCCTCGACGATCTTGCCGCAATCGAAGACCAGCAGCCTGTCGAGCGCCCGCACCGTCGAGAGCCGGTGCGCGATGACCAGCGTCGTGCGGCCGACCATCAGCCGTTCCATCGCCTGCTGGATCAGCACCTCCGATTCCGAATCGAGGCTCGATGTCGCCTCGTCCAGGATCAGGATGCAGGCATCGGCGAGGAAGGCACGCGCGATCGCCACGCGTTGCCGCTCGCCGCCCGACAGTTTCACGCCGCGCTCGCCCACCAGCGTACCGTAACCCTTCGGCAGGCTGGTGATGAAGTCGTGCGCGCTCGCCAGGCGTGCGGCATGCTCGATCTCATCCTGCGTCGCACTTGGCCTGGCATATGCAATGTTTTCGGCCAGCGACCGGTGGAACAGGATCGGCTCCTGTTGGACGATCGCGATCTGCCCGCGCAGCGATGCCTGTGCCACCTGCGAGATATCCTGGCCGTCGATCAGGATCTTTCCAGCGTTCACATCGTAGAGCCGCTGGATCAGCTTGACGAAAGTCGTCTTGCCCGACCCCGAATGGCCGACCAGCCCCACACGTTCACCCGGTGCGATGTCGACCGAGAAGTCGCGATAGAGCGGCGACCGGTGGCTGCCATAATGGAAGGTGACGTTGCCGAAGCTGATCGCCCCTTGCGTGATCCGGATCGGCCTGGCGCCGGGCCGATCCTCGATGCCGAGCGGCTCCGACTGGAAATCCACCAGTTCCTCCATGTCGTTGATCGAGCGCTGCAGATTGCGGATATGCGTGCCGATATCGCGCAAATAGCCCTGCAGCACGAAGAACGAAGTGAGCACGAAGGCGACGTCGCCGGCGCTCGCCTGCCCCCACGACCACAGCATCAGCGCCAGGCCGATCACCGCGGCGCGCATGGCCAGCAGCAGCGCCCCTTGCGTGGTGCCGTTGATGGTGCCGCGCACCCAGGTGCGCCGCGTGCGCGCACGCCATTTGGCAACCACCTTGGCGAGGCGGTGCTCCTCGCGCTCCTCGGCGCCAAAACCCTTGACCACGGCGTTGCAGCTCACCGCGTCGGCCAGCGATCCGCCGAGGCGCGTGTCCCAGGTGTTGGCAAGCCTTGCCGCCGGAGCGACATAGCCGAGCGACAGCATCGCCGTCATCATGATGAACAGCACCGAGCCTGCCGCGACGACCGCGCCCATCAGCGGCCAGAACCAGCCAAGCAGCAGCGTCGAGCCAACGAGCATGACAACCGACGGCAGCAGCGCGATGAGGATCGTGTCGTTGAGCAGGTCGAGCGCCCACATGCCGCGCGTCACCTTGCGCACCGTCGAGCCGGCAAAGCTGTTGGCATGCCAGTCGGTGGAAAAACGCTGGACGCGATGGAAGGCATCGGCGGCGATGTCGGCCATCATCTTCAGCGTCAGCTCGACGATTCCCATGAAGGCCAGGTTGCGCAGCACGACGCCGGTCAGGGCGAGCGCCATCAGGATGGAAAACGCCGTCATCGCGGCATTCCAGGCAATGGCATCCGCGCCGGCGCTGCTGGCCACGGCGTCGACCAGCCGGCCGGAATAGAGCGGCGTCAGCACATCAGCCAGCGTCGACAGCAGAAAACCGCCCATGATGAGCGACAGCCGCCATGGCTGGCGCCGCCAATGAGTGAGCGTGAAGCCAAGAACGTTGCGAAAGGCGCTCGCGCGCAGATCGATCTTAAAACGAGCCATGATGTCATTCGGGCGCAAACGAGCCCGATCCCAGTAAGGTCGAAAATTGAAAAGCCGCGCTGAGGCAGATGGTGCCCGGGATGCGGAGTGGCATATTGGCGTCGAGCCCTCGGGAGGGCGGCGACCGGCATCGGCATAAGCCTGAGCTCGATCCGGCTTCGGCACGAGAGACAGACCCTCGCGGAGCGCCGGATGAGACCTAAGCTTCGCGGCCTCGCATTACCATTTGAAATACTGCCATTCGGACCTCCCGCAAATGAATCGCGGAACGGTCCTTATAGTGACAGCCTGACGCATCGCCAAGACCAGCCCATGCCCGAAAGTATATCTGGTCCAGCTACTGAGGTTATTTTGCAACAACGGCTGGTGGACGCTTGGCCGCGTGCTCGCCGGCACACGGTTTGCCTCCGATCTCCCTTCTGCATAACGGTGGCTCGGATTATCCTGAAGGCCCGGGTTGGAGACCTTGCAGCATGGCCAAGCTCATTTTCAGGATGAACCAGTCCCTTGATGGTTACGTCGACCACCTGGCAATGCCCTCACGCCCCACGCTCTTCCGTCACTGGACAGAGCAAGTGCGCGACCTTGCCGGCAGCGTGTACGGTCGCGGCATGTACGAGGTCATGCGTTATTGGGACGAAGACCGTCCCGAGTGGAGCGCGGAAGGACACGAGTTCGCGGCGGCGTGGCGAAACCAACCGAAATGGGTCGTGTCGCGCTCGCTGACGTCAGTCGGCCCCAATGCCACACTTGTCCAGGACGACGTCGAGGCGGTGATCCGTGGGCTGAAGGCTGATCTCGCTGGGGAGATTTCGCTGTCTGGCCCCAACCTTGCCCGAAGCGTGACCGACCTTGGTCTGATCGACGAGTACCAGCTCTACTTCCACCCGGTCGTGCTTGGTCACGGCAAGCCGTTCTTCGCCGGCCCTCGGCCACCGCTTCGCTTTGTGGCCAGCGATCTGATTGACGATGACGTGATCAGGCTGACCTACGTTCCTGCCTGATCCGCCAACGCGCATCCGGCATCGGTCCACTAGAGCAGTTCGCCGTTTCACGGAAACGGCGAACTGCTCTAACTCTTTGTTTTAACGCAATTCCTAAGGGAAAGCGCTACGCGCTTTTCCCGGGAAAACCGTTTCACACTTTTCCTGGAATTGCTCTAGCCGCGATCCCGGAATCGGTTGGTGATGGGATAGCGGCGGTCGCGGCCGAAATTCTTCCTGGTGATCTTCACACCCGGTGCCGCCTGCCGGCGCTTGTACTCGGCGATGTAGAGCAGGTGCTCGATGCGCGTCACCGTCGCCCGGTCATGGCCGCGCGCGACGATGTCGTCGACCCCCATCTCGTTCTCGACCAGGCATTCGAGGATGTCGTCCAGCACCGGATAGGGCGGCAGCGAATCCTGGTCGGTCTGGTTTTCGCGCAATTCCGCCGACGGCGCCTTGTCGATGATATTCTTCGGGATCACCTCGCCCGAAGGCCCGAGCGCGCCTGGCGGCACATGGCTGTTGCGCCAGCGCGACAGCGCGTAGACCTGCATCTTGTATAGGTCCTTGATTGGATTGAAGCCGCCATTCATGTCGCCGTAGAGCGTGGCATAGCCGACCGACATCTCGCTCTTGTTGCCGGTAGTGACCACCATCGAGCCGAACTTGTTGGAGATTGCCATCAGGATGGTGCCGCGCGCGCGGCTCTGCAGGTTTTCTTCGGTGATGCCTTCCTTGGTGTCCTCGAAAAGCTGCGTCAGCGCATGCAGGAAGCCCTCGACCGGCTCGAAGATCGGCACGATGTCATAGCGGCAGCCGAGCGCGCGAGCGCAGTCCTCGGCGTCCTTCAGCGAATCCTTCGACGTGTAGCGGTAAGGCATCATCACCGCGCGCAGCCGCTCCTCGCCGAGCGCATCGACGGCAAGGGCGGCGCAGATCGCCGAATCGATGCCGCCGGACAGGCCAAGCACGACATTCTTGAAGCCGTTCTTGTTGACGTAGTCGCGCAGGCCCAGCATGCAGGCGCGGTAGTCGGCCTCTTCCCGTTCGGGAATCTTCGACATCGGCCCTTCCGCGCAAGCCCAGCCGTCGTCCGTGCGCTTCCAGGTCGTGACATCGACCGCATCCTCGAACTGGCTCATCTGGAAGGCGAGCGTCTTGTCGGCGCCGATGGCAAACGACGCGCCGTCGAAGATCAGTTCGTCCTGGCCGCCGAGCTGGTTGGCATAGATGATCGGCAACCCGCATTCGATGACCTGGCGGATGACGACCTGGTGGCGGACATCGATCTTGGCGCGGTAGTAGGGCGAACCGTTCGGCACCAGCAGGATTTCCGCTCCGCTTTCGGCCAGCGTTTCGCAGATGCCGACTTCACCCCAGATATCCTCGCAGATCGGAATGCCCAGCCGCACGCCGCGGAAGTTGACCGGCCCCTGGATCTCCGGCCCGGCCTGGAAGACGCGCTTCTCGTCGAACTCGCCGTAATTCGGCAGGTCGAGCTTGTAGCGCTCGGCGATGATCTTGCCGCCATCGGCGAAGACGATCGAATTGTGGGTGCCGCTCTTGCGCTTCAGCGGCGTGCCGATGATGACGCCGGGGCCGCCATCGGCGGTGTCGGCGGCAAAGTCCTGCGCGGCCTTTTCACAGGCTTTCAGGAAGGCCGGCTTCAGCACCAGATCCTCCGGCGGATAGCCGGCAAGGAAAAGCTCGGTGTAGAGCACGAGGTCGGCGCCCTGGCGCGCGGCATCCGCCCTCGCCTCCCGCGCCTTGGCAAGGTTACCGGCGACATCGCCGACGGTCGGGTTGAGCTGGGCGATCGCGATGCGCAGGATGTCGAGCTTCTTGGTCATGCTTTCCGGTTTAGCGCGGCGGAATTGGCCTCGCAATGGCGTTCGTTTGGACCAATTCGGGCCAGGCTTTGGCGTTCAATCGTCGCCCACATACTCGCGCAACGACTGCGGCGAATGGTTCTCGCCGATCGACATCGCCAGGATACGCGAAATGTGCCGGTGCGGTAGGCCGGTGTCCGCCACCCATCGATTGATCTGTGTCTGGATCTTGTCGAGATCCCGCTTCGAGGTCGGACTATCGGCGATATCGAGGCCGGCATCGCGAAGGGCTGCGGCCATATCGGCCGAAATGACGAAGGCGTCCCATCCCAGCCAGCGCAGGAAATACTGGCCGGTGTTGCCGCCGAGCCGGCTGCCGTGCTTGCCGAGATAGGCGATCAGCCCGACTTGATCATCGGCTGGCCAATCGGCGAGGAAATTGCCGAAGCCGCCATGTTCCCTGGATACGCGTTCGACGAAGGCCGCATTTTCCCGGACGGACCTGATCTTCTGCGGGTTGCGAACGATGCGCTGGTCGGAAGCCAGGTCGTGCCAGAAATCGTCAGGCTGGAACAACAGCCGCTTGGGCTCGAAACGCAGGAACGCTTCCTCGAAGCCCGGCCACTTCTGCTCGATGACGCGCCAGACGAAACCCGCCGCGAAAACGCGCTCGGCGATGGTCGAGAGGATACGATCGTCCGGTATGTCGGCCACTGCTGCATTGTCGGGCACAGGCCCCAGCAGCGTCGCAAGCTCGGCCTCACCGCCCTTGCGTTTTGCCGCGCGCAGACGAATTTTCTTGAAATCGGCCATCGGTCCCTCGCTGTCCGGCTGAATGTACCACTTCCCGTCAGGGCCGGCAGCCTCTACGTCTATCTCCACCGACGATGGAGATGGCCATGAACAAGACGATCGATGAACTGGCGAACCGCTGGCTCAAGCGTCGGCCGGACGGTCTCAGCCCGTTGGAAAGCCGGGTGCTGCAATCGGCGCTCGAGCGCACCACGATCTCCAGGGACACCAACAAGGCGGTGGCTTTCCACCAGACCTTTGGCGACCGCCTTGCCGATACGATCGCCCGCATCGGCGGCTCGTGGTCCTTCATCCTGGCCTTCCTGGCTTTTCTGGCCCTGTGGACCACCGGCAATGTCTGGCTGCTGTCGCGCGATGCTTTCGACCCCTACCCGTTCATCTTCCTCAACCTGGTGCTGTCGATGGTCGCCGCCCTGCAGGCGCCGGTGATCATGATGGCGCAGAACCGCCAGACCGAACGCGACCGCATCGATGCCGCCCATGACTATGAGGTCAACCTGAAGGCCGAGATCGAGATCATGGCACTGCACGAAAAGCTGGATGAGCTGCGCCACAGCCAGATCCTCGGCATGCGCGAAGAGATCGCGCGGCTGGCCGATCTCGTCAAGCGGATCGACGAGAGGCTGTCGCAACAGTCGGCTACATGACCGACGCGATCCATCATTTCATCGAACAGTATGGCCTGCTTGCCGTCTTTCTCGGCTGCGTTGCCGAAGGGGAAAGTGCTGCCATCCTCGGCGGCTTCTTCGCTCATCAGGACGTTTTCGTGCTGTGGCATGCCGTTGTCGCGGCAGCCTTCGGGGCCTTTGCCGGCGACACCTTGTTCTTCATCCTGGGCCGAAGTTTCGCCGACAATCGCCATGTCGTCAGGCTGCGCGGCCGGCCCGGTTTCCGCCGCGCTTACCGCCTGCTCAACACCCATCCCAACATCTTCGTGCTGTCGAACCGCTACGTCTACGGCATGCGCCTGGTCGGCGGCATCGCGGCCGGCCTTTCGACCATAGCCGCACCGCGCTTCGTCATCCTCAATGCCATCTCGTCGATGATCTGGGCGGTGCTGTTCAGCTCGATCGGCTATGTCTTTGGACTGGGGGCCGAGCATTTGATCGGCCAGGCGCTGATGCGCCACGAGCGGCTGTTCATCGGACTTGGCATCGGCCTCGCCGTGGCCGTACTTGCCTGGCTGGTCGCCCACCATATCGCCAAGCAGGAGCGCGGCGACGAGCAGTGATGTCGCGGACGTCAGATGGGTCAGATGGGAAAGCCGGTGAGCCGCTCGATGAGCGCAATGCCCCAGACGCCGGCGACGATGACCACCGAAATCAGCACCGCTNGCACCGCTAGCGAACCGCAATCCTTGGCCAGCTGGATGTCGACATTGAACTCGCGGCTGAAGGCGTCGCAGGCCGCCTCGATGCCGGTGTTCAAGACCTCGACCATGATCAGCAGCAGAACCGCGCCGATCAGCAACGCATAACCGCGCCACGAGACCGAAACGAACCACCCTGCCGGCAAGGCGAGCGCAAGGAGCGTCAGCTCCTGCTGGAATGCCTTCTCGTTGGCGGCCAGCTTGCGAAACGCTCGCACCGAATTGATAAAAGCGTCGATCAGCCGCTGCATGCCCAAATCCCTCTCCGAACCACCGGCACGGGATAAAGCAATGGCCCGATCAATGGAATAAGCCGTCTCGTCCAAAATTCATTCCGCGACCGGTATCGATGGCGTCGACTTTTCAAACTGCGGCAGCCCGTCATCGATCGAATAATAGTCGCCCTTGTCGCCAACGAAGATATGACAGTCGCCCTTGAGGCCCGTCGGCCTGTCGAACGATCCCGCCATGACCGAAATGTAGTTTTGATCCCCCGGCTTCCAGAAAAGCACCGACCCGCATGCCTTGCAAAAGCCCCGCCTGGCGAAGGAGGAAGCCTCGTACCATGTGATGCTTTCCGAACCTTCGATGACGATATCGGCGTCGGCGACATTGGTCGCGGCGTAGAAATGGCCGCTCTGCTTGCGGCACTGCGAGCAGTGACAATAGACAACGCCGCGCAGCGCGCCGCGCGTCCGGAAGCGGACCGCTCCGCACAGACAAGATCCCTGGTGACTGTCACTCATTCCAACCTCCTCCGAAAACGCGGCATCGTCCTCACCGCCAGGATTCCAGCTTCGCGGCGCCCGCGCGCAAGCAAATGCGACATGCTCTGGTGCAGCAAATCCGAAATTCGGTTTCTCCAACAGCGTAACAGGCCTGCGAACTCAGGCTGCCAAACCGGCATTGTTTTCGGATTGTTGGTGGCAGGCTGAAGCCTTTACGGCCGCAGCCGGAGAAAAACCTGCGGATTTTATGCGAATTAAGGAAACTTTAGCGCTAGCGCATCTATGGTCATGTCCTGTGAAGGTTGCGGGTGGGGACGCGCCTCTTCGCGTCTCGTTCTGGAATGTCGGTAGCATTCCCCCATGTCGGCGATAAGTGGACCCGCAAATCTTCGCCGGGATCCGAGGGGAAGAGTGGATCAGACATGCAGCCGGCAGCCACCCAGACCGAAAGAAACACCGATATCGCCAGCACCGTCGTCACGACCATGCGCCAGCTTGGCGTGCTCGGCGTGCCGCGCAACTACGAGATTTTCTACGAGGCATTGAGCGGCACCAACCGCGAGCTCAGTCTCGCCGTCGTGTCGCTGAGCAGCCGGCCGACGCAGGATGAGCTGGATCAGATCGGGCGCACCTTCTTTGCCCACAACCATGGCCCCGGCATCGTTGAGCATGCGCGGGATGTCATCGCTAGGGAGCTTGAGGAAGTCGCATCACTCCTGCGGAGCGAGCGCAGCCACATCGAGAAATACGGCAGGATCCTCGACGAGACATCGAGCGGTCTGAGCGGCCGCAGCCTACTGTCGCAGGACCTCTTGCAGAAGATCGCCAACGCCATGTCGGTCGCCACCAGTTCGACGATCGATCATGGCAGGCAGATTGCATCGACACTCCGTGACAAGACCGCCGAACTCGAGAGCGTCAAGTCGAAGCTCGAGGAATACAAGCGGCTGGCCGACACCGACCCGTTGACCCAGATCTGGAACCGCCGCGCCTTCGACAAGGAAATCACCAGGATCTACAACAGCAACAAGGGCATCCTGTTCAATGCCCTGATCCTTGCCGACATCGATCGGTTCAAGGACATCAACGACCGCTACGGCCATCCGGTCGGCGACAAGATCATCCAGATCATCGCCGAGATTTTCCAGACCAGCATTCGCGGCGACATGTTCGTCGCCCGCACCGGCGGCGAGGAGTTCGCGCTGATCATCGAGGGCGCCAGCGAGGACGCCACTTACGATATCTCGGAGCGCATCCGTGCGCTGATCGAGCAGACGCCGTTCACCAGCAGCCAGACCGGCGCCAATTACGGCACCGTCACCGTCTCCATGGGCATCTGCATGGCATCCGAGGCCGATGGCCCGGAAGACCTCTACACCAAGGCCGACCGGGCGCTTTACCGTTCCAAGGTCAGCGGGCGCAACCGCGTCACCAAGCATTCGACGATGGCCGGCCGCGCCGGCAAGAGTTGGCTTCTCTACAAGAAGGACTGAAGCCTTCCATCCCCGCTCTGTCGGCTCGGCAGTCACTCGACCACAAACAGAAAAGGCGCCGGGATTTGCCAGGCGCCTTTTCTCGTGAGTTCAGCCTGCCAACAATCAGCCGTTCACGACCTGCTTGTGCCGCACCGGATGGCTCTTCTTCAGGAGATCCGACACCAGGAACGCCAGTTCGATCGCCTGATCGGCATTGAGGCGCGGGTCGCAATGCGTGTGGTAGCGGTCCTGCAGTTCCTCGGCGGTGATGGCGCGCGCGCCACCGGTGCATTCGGTGACGTTCTTGCCGGTCATCTCGACATGGATGCCGCCCGGATGCGTGCCTTCGGCGCGGTGCACCTCGAAGAAGGTCTGCACCTCCTTCAGGATGCGGTCGAAAGGCCGCGTCTTGTAGCCGGCGGCCTCGATGGTGTTGCCGTGCATCGGGTCCGACGACCAGACGACGCTGCGGCCTTCCTTCTGCACCGCGCGCACCAGCTTCGGCAGATGGTCGGCGACCTTGTCGGAACCGAAGCGCGCGATCAGCGTCAGCCGGCCGGGCTCATTGTCCGGATTGAGCAGGTCGATCAGCTCCAGCAGGCCATCCGGCGTCAGCGACGGGCCGCATTTCAGGCCGAGCGGGTTCTTGATGCCGCGGCAATACTCGACATGGGCATGGTCGGGCTGGCGGGTGCGGTCGCCGATCCAGATCATGTGGCCTGACGTGGCGTACCAGTCGCCGGAGGTCGAATCGACACGGGTCAGCGCCTCCTCGTAACCGAGCAGCAGCGCCTCGTGGCTGGTGTAGAAATCGGTCTCGCGCAGCGCATAGTTGGTTTCCGAGGTGATGCCGACGGCCTTCATGAAGTCCATCGTCTCGGTGATGCGGTTGGCGAGCGACTCGTACTTCTCGCCTTGCGGGCTGTCGGAGACAAAGCCGAGCATCCAGCGATGCACGTTCTCCAGGCTGGCATAGCCGCCCTGCGCGAAAGCGCGCAGAAGGTTGAGCGTCGCGGCCGACTGGCGGTACGCCATTTCCTGGCGGGCGGGATCGGGAATGCGCGATTTGGCATCGAATTCGATGCCGTTGATGATGTCGCCGCGATAGCTCGGCAGCGTCACCTCGCCCTTGGTCTCGTTGTCGGACGAGCGCGGTTTGGCGAACTGGCCGGCAACACGGCCAACCTTCACCACCGGCTGCGCGCCGGCAAAGGTCAGCACCACCGACATCTGCAGGAAGACGCGGAAGAAGTCGCGGATGTTGTCCGCGCCATGTTCGGCAAAACTCTCGGCGCAGTCGCCGCCCTGGAGGAGGAAGGCCTCGCCGGCGGCGACAGCCGCGAGCTGCTTCTTCAGCTTGCGCGCCTCGCCGGCAAAGACCAGCGGCGGAAAGGTGGCGAGTTGGGCCTCCGTGTTCTTCAGCGCGCCAAGATCCGGATAAGCAGGAACCTGCTTGATCGGCTTTGCTCTCCACGAATTCGGCGACCATTTCGTCATCGCTGCACCCAACGCTCTTTCCGGCAAGCACCCTCGCCCGCCATTTCCAGCCCCTATAGGGGTGGCGGCTCCATACACGAAGCCGATTTTCTATTCTAGACCGGAATTTCAGCGCTGGCGAATGATGGCCGGCGGCTAGGCGGCCTTCTCCACCAGCCGCGCCAGCTGCGTCATGACGACCGCGGAGCCGGCAAGCCGCTTCTCGGCCGTCGGCCAGTCGCGAGTGAAGACGACACTGTGGTCAGGCCTGATCTTGGCCAATGACCCCTGTTCGCCAATGAACTTGACCAGACCGACCGGGTTGGAGAATTCGCGCTTGCGGAAGTGGATGACGACGCCCTTCGGCCCGGCGTCGAGTTTTTCCACATTGGCCTTGCGGCAGAGCGCCTTGATGAAGACGATCTTCAAGAGATGCTTCACCTCGTCCGGCAGCGGGCCGAAACGGTCGATCAGCTCGGCGCCGAAAGCATCGATCTCCTCGGTGTTTTCGAGATCGCCGAGGCGGCGGTAAAGCGCCAGCCTGAGCTGCAGGTCGGGCACATAGCTTTCCGGGATCATCACCGCGGTGCCGACGGCGATCTGCGGCGACCAGCCGCCATCCTGGACCTCGCCGGAATCCTTCACCTCGGCCACGGCCTCTTCCAGCATCTGCTGGTAAAGCTCGAAGCCGACCTCCTTGATGTGGCCGGACTGTTCTTCGCCCAGAAGATTGCCGGCGCCACGGATATCGAGATCGTGGCTGGCAAGCTGGAAGCCGGCGCCCAGCGTGTCGAGCGACTGCAGCACTTTCAGCCGGCGCTCGGCCGTGTCGGTCAGCTTGCGGTTGGCCGGCAGGGTGAACAGCGCATAGGCGCGCACTTTCGAGCGGCCGACGCGGCCGCGCAGCTGGTAGAGCTGCGACAGGCCGAACATGTCGGCGCGATGGATGATCAGCGTGTTGGCGGTCGGGATGTCCAGGCCGGATTCGACGATGGTCGTCGACAGAAGCACGTCGTACTGGCCGTCGTAGAAGGCATTCATGATGTCGTCGAGTTCGCCCGGCGGCATCTGGCCATGGGCCACGGCGACTTTCAGTTCCGGCACGGATTCACGCAGAAAATCATGGATTTCGGCGAGATCGCTGATGCGCGGAACCACATAGAACGAATGCCCGCCACGATAGCGCTCGCGCAGCAGCGTCTCGCGGATGACCAGCGGATCGAAGGGCGAGATGAAGGTGCGCACCGCCATGCGGTCGACAGGCGGCGTGGCGATCAGCGACAATTCGCGCACGCCGGTCAGCGCCAGTTGCAGCGTGCGCGGGATCGGCGTCGCCGACAGCGTCAGCACGTGGACGTCCGTCTTCAGGTCTTTCAGCCGTTCCTTGTGCTTGACGCCAAAGTGCTGCTCCTCGTCGATGATCAGCAGGCCGAGATTCTTGAACGAAATGGCAGACCCGAGCAGCGCATGGGTGCCGATGACGATATCGACCTGGCCCTCGGCAATGCCTTTCTTGGTTTCGGCCAGTTCCTTGGCGCCGACCAGCCGCGAGGCCTGGGCAACACGGATCGGCAGGCCGGAAAACCGCTGCGAAAACGTCTTGAAGTGCTGGCGTGACAACAGCGTCGTCGGCACCACCACTGCGACCTGGAACCCTTCCATGGCCGCGATGAAGGCGGCGCGCAGCGCCACTTCGGTCTTGCCGAAGCCGACGTCGCCGCAGATCAGCCGGTCCATCGGCTTGCCGGCACCGAGGTCATCCCTGACCGAGTCGATCGCCGTCTGTTGGTCGTCGGTTTCCTCGTACGGGAAACGAGCCGAGAATTCGTCATAAAGGCCTTCGGCCGGCACCAGCGCCGGTGCGGCGCGCATCTGCCGCTCGGCGGCGATGCGGATCAGTTGCCCGGCCATGTCGAGCAAGCGCTTCTTCAACTTCGCCTTGCGCGACTGCCAGGCGCCGCCGCCGAGCTTGTCCAGCGTTGCCTCGGCTGTGTCGGAGCCGTAACGCGACAGGAGCTCGATGTTTTCCACCGGCAGGAACAGCCGGTCGTCGCCGGCATAGTGGATTTCCAGGCAGTCATGCGGCGCACCGACGGCTTCGATCGTGCGCAGGCCGATGAAGCGGCCGATGCCGTGGTCGGCATGGACGACGATATCGCCGGCCGACAAGGCCGAGGCCTCGGCTATAAAGTCGGATGCCCGCTTCTTGCGCTTCGAGCGGCGGATCAGCCGGTCGCCCAGAATGTCCTGTTCGGCGACGACGACCAGTTTTTCGGTCTCGAAGCCGGATTCGAGCGGCAGCACGGCCAAGGCCGCTTGCCCCGGCTCGAGTTGTTCGGCTTCGGCCAGCGTCTCGACCTGCTTGAGGTTGCCGAGATGATGCTCGGCCAGGATCTGGCCAAGCCGGTCGAGCGAACCTTCGGTCCAGCCGGCGATGATAACCCGGCGGCGTGCCGCACGCTCGTCGGCGATGTGCCTGACGACGGCGTCGAAAACATTGACGTTCGGATCGGCGCGCTCCTCGACGAAGCTGCGGCCATGGCGCGAACCGGCGTGGTAGACCTTTTTCGCGCCGGCATCGGGCGCGTCGAAGGGCGTGAAGTCGATCGCTTCGCGCGGCCCCAGCGAGGCGATCAGGTTCTCCGGCGAGAGATAAAGCAGATCCGGCGCCACCGGCTTGTAGGGCACGGCATCCTTCAAAGCCGCGTCCGCCTGCTTCTTGCGCGCCTCGTAATGGTCGAGAATCAGCGTGTGGCGTTCGGCCAACGCCTCATGCGCCAGATGGTCGAAGATAACAGGCGTGTCGGGCAGATAGTCGAACACGGTCTCCAGCCGCTCGTAGAAGAACGGCAGCCAGTGCTCCATGCCGGCGAAGCGCCTACCCTCGCTGACCGCCGCATAGAGACCGTCATCACGCTGCGGCGCGCCGAAAGCTTCGATATAGGCGCGGCGGAAGCGGCTGATGGTTTCGGGCGTCAGCGCCACCTCGCTCATCGCCTGCAGCGCCATCGACTTGCGCTGGCCGGTGGTACGCTGCGTGGCGGCATCGAAGACGCGGATCGATTCCAGCGTATCGCCGAAGAAATCGAGCCTCAGCGCCTCGGTCCATCCCGGCGCGAAGAGGTCGAGAATGCCGCCACGCACCGCGAATTCGCCGATGCCGCGCACCGTCGGCACCCGTTCGAAGCCCGACGTTTCCAGCCGCGACACCAGCGCGTTCATGTCGATCTGGTTGCCCGGCCTGGCGTGAAAGGTCTGCGCTTCGACAAGCTCTGCCGGCGGAATGCGCTGCAGCAGCGCATTGGCGGTGGTGAGGATGACGGCGCGGTGCGGCTTCCTGGCCAGCGCGATCATGGCGGTCAGTGCATCGAGGCGCTTGGCCGCGGCATCCGAACCGGGCGAAACGCGGTCATAGGGCAGGCAATCCCAGGCCGGCAGTTCGAGCACCGGAAGGCCGGGGGCCGCGAAGGACAACGCCTCGATGATTGCCGGCAGGCGCTGGCCGTCACGCGCCACGAACAATACCGGCTTGTCGGGCGCGATCTCCAGCGCGGCCTGCACCAGCGCGAAGGCTTCATAGCCATCGGCGACACCGTCGACGATGAACTGGCCGGCATGGCCTTTCGGCAGACCAATGGTGGGAATGAGGCTCATCAAATCACGGTCTTGTTTGTCGCAATTCCCAGGAAAACCGCTTGGCACTTTTCCTGGAATTGCTTGTGTTCAGAAAATCATGGTCCGGCGGGACGCCAGGATCTTTTGCAGGACGACGCAGTCGATATCCGCCGGCACCGGGCGTTCGCCGGTTATCAGCGGCAGGAATTCGGTGTCGGGAATGTCGAGGAGCCTCTCATATTGGTCGATCTCCTCGGCCGTCAAGGCGGCGATCTCGGCATCGGCGAAGGTGCCGAGGATCAGATCCATCTCGCGCAAGCCGCGATGCCAGGAGCGGAACAAGAGCTTGCGGCGGTGGACGTCCAGCCCCTCGCTTGATCGTTTCGTTCCGGTCATTGTGGCGCATCCTCACTTGCTGCGGCGCATATAGCGTGGATAGAAGGGGCTGTCAGCCTTGCGCTGCTGCCGTCGCGACATAAGCTGACATCATGCGTCCTTCCATCCTCGACCCCCTCTTTGTCCCGATCACCTCGCTCGCCGGCGTCGGGCCGAAGGTTGGCGCGCTGATCGAGAAGGTCGTCGCCGCCGACCTCGGCGATCGCGCGGCGCGCGCCGGCGACCTTCTGTTCGTGCTGCCGCACACCGTCATCGATCGCCGCAACCGGCCGGGCATCGCGCTCGCCGCCGAAGGCGCGATCGTCACGCTTGAGGTGCGCATCGACCGTCATCAGCCGCCGCCGCGCGGCAACCGGTCGGTGCCCTACCGGGTCTTTGCCCATGACGACACCGGCGAAATCGGCCTGACCTTCTTCCATGCTCATGCCTCCTATCTCGAAAAGGCGATGCCAGTCGGCGAGCATGTCGTGGTCTCCGGCCGCATGGAATGGTTCAACGGCCGCCCGACCATGGTGCACCCCGACCATATCGCCCTGGCCAGCGAGGCGGAAAACCTGCCGCTGGTCGAACCGGTCTACCCGCTCACCGCGGGGCTGTCCGGCAAGGTGTTGCGTCGGGCGATCGGCCAGGCGCTGGCGCGCTTGCCCGAATTGCCCGAGTGGCAGGATGGCGCCTTCATGCGCCGGCACACCTTTCCGACCTTTGGCGATGCGCTCGCCCGCATCCACAACCCGACCGATCCGATCGACGTCTCCATCGACGGAGCCGCCTGGCGGCGCCTCGCCTATGACGAATTGCTGGCGGGCCAGGTCTCGCTGGCGCTGGTGCGGGCAAAGATCCGCCGCCTGTCCGGCCGTCCCCTGGTCGGCGACGGCAGCATCGTCGAGAAACTGCGCGCCGCGCTTCCCTATTCGCTGACCGCTTCCCAGGAATTCGCACTGGCCGAAATCATTGCCGACCTTGCCGATCCCGAACGCATGCTGCGGCTTCTGCAAGGCGATGTCGGGTCCGGCAAGACGGTTGTCGCGCTGCTTGCCATGGCGCGCGCCGTCGAGGCTGGCGGCCAGGCGGCGTTGATGGCACCGACCGAAATCCTGGCGCGCCAGCATCTGGCGACGATCGCCCCGCTTGCCGCCAGCATAAGCCTGCGCATCGCCATCCTGACCGGGCGCGAGAAAGGCCGCGAACGCGCCGACACGCTGGCCGGTTTGGCCAGCGGCGAGATCGACATCGTCGTCGGCACCCACGCGCTGTTCCAGGAAACGGTGACTTTCCACGACCTGGTGCTGGCCGTCATCGATGAGCAGCACCGCTTCGGCGTCCACCAGCGGCTTGCCATCACCGCCAAGGGCGATGCGCCCGACATGCTGGTGATGACGGCGACCCCCATCCCGCGCACGCTGGTGCTGACCGCCTTCGGTGACATGGACGTGTCGAAATTGACGGAAAAGCCGGCCGGCCGCCAGCCGATCCGAACCGTCACGCTGCCGCTGGAGCGCCTGGACGAACTGGTCGGCCGCATGGTCGATGCCGTCGCCGGCGGCCAGAAGATCTACTGGATCTGTCCGTTGGTCGAAGAATCCGAAGAGATCAAGCTGATGTCGGCGGAAGATCGTTTCGCCTCGCTGAAACCGCTGTTCGGCGACCGCATCGGCCTTGTCCATGGCCGTATGAAGGGTGCGGAGAAGGACGAGGCAATGCGGGCCTTCAAGCAGGGCGAGACGCGCATCCTGATCGCTACCACGGTCATCGAGGTCGGCGTCGACGTGCCCGATGCCACCGTCATGGTCATCGAGCATGCCGAGCGCTTTGGCCTGGCGCAGTTGCATCAGCTGCGCGGCCGTGTCGGACGCGGCGACAAGCCGTCCTCCTGCGTGCTGCTCTACAAGGATCCGCTCGGCGAGACCGCCAAACGCCGGCTGTCGGTGATGCGCGAGACGGAGGACGGCTTCCTGATCGCCGAGGAAGACCTGAAATTGCGCGGTGAAGGCGAGCTTTTGGGCACCCGCCAGTCCGGCACGCCGGGCTTCCAGGTGGCGCGTATCGAGGCTCATGCCGATCTTCTGGAAGCTGCCCGCGACGATGCAAGGTTGATCCTGTCGCGCGACCCTGAGCTGCAATCCGACCGCGGCGAGGCGCTGCGCCTGTTGCTCTATTTGTTCGGTCGCGACGAAGCCGTTCGGCTCCTGCGCGCCGGATGAGCCAAGGCGGCAACCGATGGGTTGGCAAGCATTCCCTCGATAGGCTCACCATTCACGACAACCATTTGCTTGACCTCGGGCGCCACCAGTCC
Organism: Mesorhizobium sp. LNHC221B00; assembly: GCF_000502935.1. NCBI lineage: Bacteria > Pseudomonadati > Pseudomonadota > Alphaproteobacteria > Hyphomicrobiales > Phyllobacteriaceae > Mesorhizobium > Mesorhizobium sp. LNHC221B00. The sequence goes on from NZ_AYWR01000035.1 coordinate 33,005, forward strand.
GGCCGACACGATCAGCTTGGCACCGTCCTCGATCGTCATGTCGAGCAGCACGATGTCCGACTTCGGCACGTACATCAGGAAGCCGGTGGTCGGGTTCGGCGTGCAGGGCATGAACACGGCAATCAGCGGATCGCCTTCCTGATCAAGCTTCTGGTTGATCTCGGTCTCTTTCTCGCTGGCGACGAAGACCAGCGACCAGACGCCCTTGCGCGGATACTCGACCAGCCCGACCTGGCGGAACATGTCGCCCTTGTTCGACAGCACGGTCTCGAAAATCTGCTTCAGCGAGCCATAGATGCCGCGCACCAGCGGCATGCGGCCAAGCATGCGCTCGCCGAAATTGACGATGGCGCGGCCGACGATGTTGGCCGTCAGGAAGCCGATCAGCGTGATCAGGATCAGGGCGACGATCAGCCCGAAGCCCGGCACGGGGAACGGCAGGTAGGTATCGGGGCTGTAACGCGCTGGAATATAAGGCTTTACCCAGGAATCGACCCAGCCGATGAACGACCAGGCAATATAGGCGGTGATCGCCAGCGGCGCGCAGACGACGAAGCCTGTGAGGAAATAGTTCCTCAGCCGGGTCATGCCAGAAGTCTTCGGAGCGTCGGACATGGTTCACCGGGGGCGCGAATTGCAGCGCAACATTAGTGAACAGCAAGGCCGTTTGGAACTGCGAAGTTTTTAAAGGCCCGATTATGCCGCCGCTTCCAGCGGTTCTATCTTCTCAAGTTCCAACGCTAGTTTCTTCGCTTCGGTCTCAAGCTCGTAAGCCTGCTGAAAATTCATCCAGAATTGAGGCGTGGTGTTGAAAAACCGCGCCAGTCGCAAAGCAGTGTCGGGGGTCAAGCCGATCTCCTCCTTGGCAATGCGTTCGATACGGGTACGTGGAAGATTGAGCTTTTTTGCGAGAGCGCCAGCGCTCATGCCAAGGGGGACGAGATATTCTTCACGAAGGAATTCTCCGGGGTGAACTGGACGTGCGAACTTCGATGCCATTCGGCTCAACCTCCCGATTTGAGAGGTAAAACTTACTCCACCGTCACCGATTTCGCCAGATTGCGTGGCTGGTCGACGTCGGTGCCCATGAACACGGCGGCGAAATAGGCCAGCATCTGGATCGGCAGCGCATAGATGATCGGCGAGATGATTTCGGGCACATCGGGCAGCACGATCGTTTCCATCGTCTTCACGCTGACCTGCGCCGCGCCCTTGCTGTCGGTGATCAGGATGATCTTGCCGCCGCGCGCCGCCACTTCCTGCATATTGGAAACGGTTTTCTCGAAGATACGGTCATGCGGCGCGATGACGATGACCGGCATGTTCTCGTCGATCAGCGCGATCGGCCCATGCTTCAGCTCGCCCGCGGCATAGCCTTCAGCGTGGATGTAGGAGATTTCCTTGAGCTTCAGCGCGCCTTCCATGGCGAGCGGGAAATTGGTGTCGCGGCCGAGATAGAGCACGTCCTTGTAGCGCGACAGTTCGCGCGCGATGCGCTCGATCTGCTCTTCGAGCTTGAGCACCTGGTTGGCATAGCGCGGCGCTTCCGAAAGCGCGCGCACCAGGGTTTTCTCCTGTTCCTTCGAGATTGTGCCGCGCGCCACGCCGGCGCGCACCGCAAGCGCGGCCAGAACGGACAGCTGGCAGGTGAAGGCCTTGGTCGAGGCGACACCGATCTCGGGTCCGGCAAGTGTCGGCAGCACGACGTCGGATTCGCGCGCCATGGTCGATTCCCGCACATTGACGACGGCGCCGATCTTCATGCCGGCCTTGCGGCAGTAGCGCAGCGAGGCCAGCGTGTCGGCGGTCTCGCCCGATTGCGAGATGAAGAATGCGGCATCGTTGGCCGACAGCGGCATTTCGCGGTAGCGGAATTCCGAGGCGACATCGATGTCGACCGGCAGCCGTGCATAGCGCTCGAACCAGTATTTACCGATCAGCCCGGCGAGGTAAGCGGTACCGCAGGCGGAGATCGCCAGCCGGTCGATCTTGGCGAAATCGAAAGGCAGGTCGAGCGGCTTGGAGACGCCGGAGACGAAATCCACATAGTGAGCCAGCGTGTGCGAGATCACCTCGGGCTGCTCATGGATTTCCTTCTCCATGAAATGGCGGCGATTGCCCTTGTCGACCATAAAGCTGGTCGACAGCGACTGCTGGCGCTTGCGGGCAACCTTTTTGCCATCGATGTCGAAGATTGCGACGCCGTCGCGGCGCACCACCGCCCAGTCGCCGTCCTCGAGATAGGTTATCGAATTGGTGAACGGGGCGAGCGCGATGGCGTCCGAGCCCAGGAACATCTCGCCATCGCCATGGCCGACGGCCAGCGGCGGGCCGTTGCGGGCGCCGACGATCAGATCCTCGTCGCCCTTGAACATGATGGCCAGCGCAAAGGCGCCTTCCAGCCGCTTCAGCGCCTGATGCGCGGCCTCGACCGGCTTCAGCCCCTTGGCGAGTTCACGCGCCACCAAATGGGCAACGACTTCGGTGTCTGTTTGCGACGAGAAAGAATAGCCGTCGCGGATCAGTTCGTCGCGCAGTTCGGCGAAATTCTCGATGATGCCGTTGTGGACGATGGCGACGCCGGCGGAAAAATGCGGATGCGCATTGGTCTCGTTGGGTACGCCATGGGTCGCCCAGCGGGTGTGGCCGATGCCGATGGTGCCTTCGAGCGGCTCGTCCTTCAGCCTCCGTTCGAGGTTGACCAGCTTGCCCTCGGCGCGGCGGCGGCCAAGCTCACCCTTCTCGATGGTGGCGACGCCGGCCGAGTCATAGCCGCGATACTCGAGCCGCTTGAGCGCATCGACAATGAGCGGCGCAACCTGCGAGTGGCCGACGATTCCAACGATACCGCACATGCAGACAGCCCCCAATTCCCCGTGGAAAACCAGCGCTATTTAGGGATGGCCGGTTCGCCGCGAAAGTCACATTGCATTTCGTCCGCTGTAACGGACGCTTCTGCACGCATGCATCATGACACAGCGCACTTGCAATCCGGTTACTGCAATCGTTCAGTTTTTGAAGGCCGATCTTACTTCTTTTTGGCAGCCGCGGCCGAGGCAAAGCGCTCGCGCAATTCCTTGCCCTTGCCGGGGATCGTCTTCTGGCGCGCCCGACCGAAGGCCAGTGCGTCGTCGGGCACGCTTTCAGTGATGACGCTGCCGGAGGCGATGTATCCACCCTTGCCGATGGTGACCGGCGCCACCAACGAAGAGTTCGAGCCGACAAAAGCGCCCTCGCCGATGTCGGTGAAGAATTTCGAGTAGCCGTCATAGTTGCAGGTGATGGTGCCGGCGCCGATATTGGCGCCCGCGCCGACCCGGGCATCGCCGATATAGGTCAGATGATTGACCTTGGCGCCTTCCTCGATAACAGCCTGCTTGACCTCGCAGAAATTGCCGACTCTTGCCTTTTCCCGCAGATCGGCGCCCGGCCGCAGTCGTGCGAACGGACCGACATCGCAATTGCCCGCGACAGTGGCGCCTTCGATATGGCTGAAGGCATGGATCTTGGCGCCGCCAGCGATCTTTACGCCCGGCCCAAACCAGACATTGGGTTCGACGATCGTGTCCGGGCCGATCTCGGTATCGTGCGAGAAGAAAACAGTCTCCGGTGCGATCAGTGTCACGCCCGATAGCATCGCCTCATGCCGGCGGCGAGCCTGCCAGATACCCTCGGCTTGCGCTAGTTCGGCGCGGTTGTTGATGCCGAGCGCATTTTCAAAGCTGGCTTCGGTCGCAACCACATCGAGGCCTTGCCCGCTGGCGATCTCGACGATGTCGGTGAGGTAATATTCGCCCTTGGCGTTCGTGTTGCCGACCGCGTCGAGCAGCTTCAGCGCCTGGCTACCGGCCGCCGCCATCAGCCCGCCATTGCAGAAGGTGATCTTCTTCTCTTCCTCGCTGCAATCCTTCTCCTCGCGGATGGCGACCAGTTTGCCGCCCTTTTCGATCAGCCGGCCATAGCCGGTTGGATTGGGTGTACGAAAGCCGATGACGGCGACCGCAGCACCTTCCGCCAGCTTCAGTCGGGCCACCGTGAGCGCCCCCGGGTCGATCAGCGGCGTGTCACCGAACATCACCAGGACATCGTCGTAACCCCTTGATATCGCTTGGCGCGCAGCCAGCACGGCATGCGCGGTGCCAAGCCGCTTTTCCTGCACGAAGGTCTCGGCCTTCACAGCGAATTTTGCCGCGGCCTTGCGCATCTCCTCCGCCCCATGGCCGATCACCATCGCCTGGTCGCCAGCCCCGGCGGCTTCGGCGGCCTTCACCACATGCGCGACCATGGGCAGGCCGGCGATCTTGTGCAGCACCTTCGGCAGCGCGCTCTTCATGCGCGTGCCTTCGCCGGCGGCGAGGATGATCGACAGGCAGGATCTCTGGCTCATGGATGGAAAACCATATGAAAAGCGTTGGGAATCAAATCATGCTAGCAGTGGCGCCATGCTGCACCAATGCGGTTAAATTCCGGTGAGATGGCGGAGCAGGCGGCTTTTAATCAGTAGGTCTACCGCCTGGTACATCAAACGGCCGTGCTGCGGCCGGATCGCTAGCCCAGCCGTCCCAGCACCGGGAAATTCTCCAGCAGCCAGTAGGAGACGGCCTGAACGCCACCGGTGAGGAAAAACACGCCCGCGACGACCAGCAGCGCACCAATCGCTTTTTCCACTCGGCCGAGATGGACGCGGAATTTGCCGAGGAAACGCATGAAGGCGCCGGAAAACAGCGCCGCGATCAGGAAGGGTATGCCAAGCCCAAGCGAATAGGCGGCGAGCAGCAGCGCGCCCTCGCCCACGGTTTCGCGACCGCCGGCCAGCGTCAGGATCGGTCCCAGCACCGGGCCGATGCAAGGTGTCCAGCCGAAGGCGAAGGCGAGTCCCATGACATAGGCGGCGACAGCGCTTGCCGGCTTGCCCTGCGACTGGAAGCGCGCCTCGCGCGACAACAGCGGGATGCGCAGGATACCGAGGAAATTCAGGCCCATCAGGATGATCAGCACGCCGGCACCCATCGCCAGCGGCTCCTGCCAGACGCGCAGCAGCCGGCCGATGGTCGAAGCGCCTGCGCCGAGCGCCACGAACACGGTCGAGAAGCCGAGCACGAAGGCGATCGAGGAATAGAGCAGCGCGCCGCGCGTGCCTTCACGCGCCGTCGCCCCCGCATTGCCGCGAAAATCGTCGACCGAGACGCCGGCCATGTAGCAGAGATAGGGCGGCACCAGCGGCAGCACGCATGGCGACAGGAACGAGATAGCGCCCGCCCCGACCGCGCTGACATAGCCGATATCCAATGCCATTCCAAAAGCCCTACTGTTTCGGCGACGATACTGTTTGGGCGCCGATATAGCGAAGCCCTGGCCTGTGCGCCAATCACCAATGTGTGGCAACCAGTCGCTGTTCGGGCAATCTCGCTGACCCCACCCAACCAAGTACGACCGAACCGAGGGAATTGTTACTGACAACCAAAGCCCAGCTACCGATATCCCACAAGCCCTTTCGGGAAGAACCTCCGGCCGGCAGGCGTTGACACAACGAGACCGCGATTTCCCGCGCGTCTCCACATATCAGGGAGGTTTCCATGAAAATCATAACCGCAGGGCTGGCCGCGCTTCTGCTCAGCACCGCCGCATCCTTCGCCGCCGAGGCGTGGAAGGAAGCCGATGTCGGCGGCACCAAGATCTACACCGATGCCAAGGGCATGACGCTTTACACCTATGACAAGGACAGCAAGGGCAAGTCGAACTGCTACGACAAATGCGCCGCCAACTGGCCGCCGCTGAAGGCCGCGGCCAGCGCCAAGGCGGACGACGAATGGAGCGTTGTCAAACGCACCGACGGCACCAAGATGTGGGCCTATGACGGCAAGCCGGTTTACACCTTCGTCAAGGACAAGAAGGCTGGCGACATGAGCGGTGACGGTGTCGCTGGCGTCTGGCACGTCGTCAAGGCCGACTGAGCCTCCTTCCCGCCTGTTGGCGGGACATCAGCTGGTCGCCGGGCATCCTTCGATACCGCCGGCGGCCGGCCTCATGATCGAGGGACGGCATTCCTCGACTCATCGAAACGGGGCTCGGTCGTTTTCGCCAATTTGCGACCATCGTCTCTCTCAGCCAAATTCTGTGATTTTCTCCATACACTCTAAGAGTGTATTGCTGCCGGCATCCCCGCAATTTGGGCGCTTCCCCTTGACCGGATGCGAAAGCGCGGCCATGTGAGCGGCAACAGGAACGAGATTTCGTCGCGCGCAGCGGAATTCTTCTGGCGCATCACAGCTGAATAAGAGACCTCATGGACGTCGTCGTCGTCGAATCGCCGGCCAAGGCAAAGACAATCAACAAATACCTCGGCAAGAACTACAAGGTTCTGGCCTCGTTCGGCCATGTCCGCGATCTGCCGGCCAAGGACGGCTCGGTGCGTCCGGACGAGGATTTCGCCATGTCCTGGGCGGTCGACACCGCTTCGGGCAAGCGCCTCGCCGACATCGCCAAGGCGGTCAAGGATGCCGATGGCCTGATCCTCGCCACCGACCCGGATCGCGAGGGCGAAGCCATTTCCTGGCACGTGCTGGAAGTGCTGAAGCAGAAGCGTGCGCTGAAGGACAAGCCGGTCAGCCGCGTCGTCTTCAACGCCATCACCAAGTCGTCGGTGCTGGAAGCGATGGCCAATCCGCGCCAGATCGATGCGCCGCTGGTCGATGCCTATCTGGCCCGCCGGGCGCTCGACTATCTCGTCGGCTTCACGCTGTCGCCGGTTCTGTGGCGCAAATTGCCGGGCGCCCGCTCGGCCGGCCGCGTCCAGTCGGTGGCGTTGCGCCTTGTCTGCGACCGCGAATCCGAGATCGAGCGCTTCATCCGCGAGGAATATTGGCAGATCGCCGCCATCCTCGGCACGCCCCGCAACGAGACTTTCGAAGCCCGGCTCACCGCCTTCGAGCGCAAGAAGCTGCAGAAGCTCGACATTGCCAACAAGGCCCAGGCCGACGACATCAAGGCGATGCTCGAAGGTGCGGCCTTCGAGGCGCTGTCCGTCGAGGCCAAGCCGACCAAGCGCAATCCGGGCCCGCCCTTCACCACCTCGACGCTGCAACAGGCGGCTTCCTCGGGCCTCGGTTTCTCCGCCACCCGCACCATGCAGGTGGCGCAGCGGCTCTATGAAGGCATGGAGATCGGCGGCGAAACCACCGGCCTGATCACCTATATGCGAACCGACGGCGTGCAGATGGCGCCGGAAGCGATCGACGCTGCCCGCGATGCGATCGCCAAGGAATTCGGCCCGAAATACCTGCCGGAAAAGCCGCGCGTTTACACGACCAAGGCCAAGAACGCCCAGGAAGCGCACGAGGCGATCCGTCCGACGGATTTCATGCGCACCCCGGCATCGGTCAGGCAGTACCTCGATTCCGACCAGATGCGGCTCTATGAGCTGATCTGGAAGCGCGCCATCTCCAGCCAGATGCAGCCGGCCGAGATCGAGCGGACCACCGTCGAGATCGAGGCGGTGAACGGCTCGCGCACCGCCGAGCTTCGCGCCGTCGGTTCCGTCGTCCGCTTCGACGGCTTCATCGCCGCCTACACCGACCAGAAGGAAGACGACGCGGAGGACGAGGAAAACCGCCGCCTGCCCGAGATCCGCGCCGGCGAGCAGCTCGCCCGCCAGGCGATCAACGCCACCCAGCACACAACCGAGCCGCCGCCGCGTTATTCCGAGGCGTCGCTGATCAAGAAGCTGGAAGAGCTCGGCATCGGCCGCCCGTCGACCTACACCGCGATCCTGAAGACACTTGAGGACCGCGATTATGTCACGATCGACAAGCGCCGGCTGGTGCCGCAGGCCAAGGGCCGGCTGCTGTCGGCCTTCCTGGAAAGCTTCTTCGAACGCTATGTCGAATATGATTTCACCGCCTCGCTGGAGGAAAAGCTCGACGAGATTTCCGACGGCAAGCTCGCCTGGAAGGACGTGCTGCGCGACTTCTGGAAGGATTTTTCAGGCGCCGTCGCCGATATCAAGGAACTGCGCGTCACCGACGTGCTCGATGCGCTGAACGAGGAGCTGGCGCCGCTGGTATTTCCCGCGCGCGAGGACGGCTCGAACCCGCGCATCTGCCCGAAATGCGGCACCGGCAATCTGTCGCTGAAGCTCGGCAAGTTCGGCGCTTTCGTCGGCTGTTCGAACTATCCCGAATGCTCCTTCACCCGCCAGCTCGGCGACGCCGCCAACCCCAATGGCGAGAATGGCGGCGGCGAGGACGGCACCAAGGTGCTCGGCAAGGATCCCTACACGGCAGAGGAAATCACGCTGCGCTCAGGCCGCTTCGGCCCCTACATCCAGCGCGGCGACGGCAAGGAAGCCAAGCGCTCCAGCCTGCCCAAGGGTTGGACACCCGAATCGATCGACCATGAGAAAGCGCTGGCACTGCTGTCATTGCCGCGCGATGTGGGAAAACATCCCGAATCTGGCAAGATGATCTCGGCCGGGCTCGGTCGTTACGGTCCGTTCGTGCTGCACGACGGCACCTACGCCAATGTCGACAGCATCGAGGACGTGTTTTCGATCGGCCTCAACCGCGCCGTCACCGTGATTGCCGAGAAGCAATCGAAGGCCAAGGGCGGCCGCAACGGCGGCACCGCCGCTGCCTTGAAAGAACTGGGCGACCATCCGGAGGGCGGTGGCAAGATCGTCGTTCGCGACGGCAAATACGGACCCTACGTCAATTTCGGCAAGGTCAACGCCACGCTGCCCAAGGGCAAGGATCCGCAATCGGTGACGATCGAGGATGCGCTGGCGCTGATCGCCGAGAGGGAAGCCAAGGGCGGCGGCGGCAAGAAGCCGTTCCGCAAGGCAGCGTCCCCGGCAACCAAGAAAGCAGCGACCAAGAAGCCGGCCGCGAAGAAAAAAGGATAGGACGGCGTGGCGCGCAAGATCACCGGAAGAAGCCACGGCGATCCGCGCACCGCCGACACCAGGGCCAAGGTCAAGGACGACTACCGGCCGTCGCGTGACGAGATCCTGCGCTACATCGCCGAAAATCCCGATCGCGCCGGAAAGCGCGACATCGCCAAGGCGTTCGCCTTGCGCGGCGACGACAGCATCTGGCTGAAGGACATTTTGCGTGACCTGCAGGACGAAGGTGTCCTGACCAAGGAGCGCAAGGGGCTGGCCCGCGTCGGCGCCCTGCCCCACGTCACGGTGCTTGATATTTTCGACCGTGACGCCGACGGCGTGCTGTTGGCGCGTCCCATCGAACACACGGCCAATGGACCGCCGCCCATCGTTTCCATCCGCCTGTCGCGCAGTGGTGGTGGACCGGCGCCCGGCATTGGCGACCGCGTGCTGGCCAAGACCTTTCCCGCCGACGAGACGAATGTCGCGCTGGGCGGCCCTGCCTATACCGGCCGGGTGATGAAGATCTTCGAGAAACGCACCGATGCCGTTCTCGGCGTCTTCCGCGTGCTCAAGGACGGCACCTTTCGCATCGAACCGGTGGAACGGCGCCAGCCGGAACTGATCGTCGACAAGGAATTCCAGAACGGCGCCAAAAACGGCGATCTGGTCGAGGTCGAGCCCGCGCGCGCCTCGCGCTACGGTCTGCCCCACGCCAAGGTGCTCAATGTGCTGGGTTCGCTGACCAGCGAAAAGGCGGTCTCGATGATTGCCATCCACGCCCACGACATTCCCCACATTTTCCCGGCCGACGTCATCGCCGAATCCGAGGCCGTCAAGCCGGCGACGCTCGATCACCGCGAGGACTGGCGAGACCTGCCGCTGGTCACCATCGATCCGGCCGACGCCAAGGACCATGACGATGCGGTGTTCGCCACGCCGGACCTCGATGAGAAGAATCCGGGCGGAGTGGTCGTCACGGTCGCCATCGCCGATGTCGCCGCCTATGTGCGCTATGGCACGGCGCTCGACCGCGAAGCGCTGAAGCGCGGCAATTCGGTCTATTTCCCGGATCGCGTCGTGCCGATGCTGCCCGAACGCATTTCCAACGATCTTTGTTCGCTGCGCGAAGGCCAGGACCGTCCGGCGCTGGCAGTGCGCATGACCTTCTCCGCCGACGGTCACAAGATCAGGCACTCCTTCCACCGCATCATGATGAAATCGGCGGCCAAGCTCGCCTACCCGCAAGCGCAAGCGGCGATCGACGGCGTGCCGGACGACAAGACCGGCCCGATCCTCGACACGGTGCTAAAGCCGCTGTGGGATGCCTATGCGATCCTGAAGCGCGGACGCGACGGCCGCCAGCCGCTCGAACTCGACCTGCCGGAGCGCAAGATCCTGCTTAAACCGGATGGAACGGTCGACCGCGTCATCGTGCCGGAGCGGCTCGATGCCCACAAGCTGATCGAAGAATTCATGATCCAGGCCAATGTCGCCGCCGCCGAGTCGCTCGAGGCGAAGAAGCAGGCGCTGGTCTACCGCGTCCACGACGCGCCATCGCTCGCCAAGCAGGAATCGCTGCGCGAATTCCTGCAGACGCTGGGGCTGTCGCTGGCGCGCGGCGCGCAGATGCGGCCCAGCCAGTTCAATGGCATCCTGGAGCGGGTGCGCGGCGCCGACAATGAAGGGCTGGTCAACGAAGTGGTGCTGCGGTCGCAGAGCCAGGCCGAATATTCGCCTGGGAACATCGGCCATTTCGGCCTGAACCTCAGGCGCTACGCGCATTTCACCTCGCCGATCCGCCGATATGCCGACCTCATCGTGCATCGTGGACTTATCGCCGCACTCGGCCTCGGCCCGGGCGGGCTGACGCGCGACGAAGAGGCTCGGCTCGAAGACGTCGCGGTGCTGATCTCCGGCACGGAACGCCGCGCAATGGCTGCCGAACGCGATACGGTCGACCGGCTGATCGCCGCCTACCTCGCCGAGCGCATCGACGACCGCTTCGACGCCCGCATCTCCGGCGTCACCAAATCGGGACTATTTGTCCAATTGCCGCAGTATGGCGCCGATGGTTTCATCCCGGTGTCAACTCTGGGCGGCGATTACTATATATACGACGAAACGGCCCGCTCCCTGTTTGGAGAACGCTCGGGCAAAGGCTACCAGCTCGCGGATCGGGTCGAGGTCCGGCTCGTCGAGGTGGCACCGATGGCCGGCGCGATGCGCTTCGAGATGTTGACCGACCCGAAGCCCCTGCCAGGCTCCGTCAAGTCGTTTCACAAGGCCAAGGGCCGCGCCCGCGCGTCGCAATCGCGACCGGGTTCGCGCGGCAGGAGACGATGATGTCAAAAGAATTAGGGATACAAGAACAGGTTTTCGGCGGCGAACATCATTCGGGCCGGGTTGCCCGCCCGCTGTGGACGGCGATGAAGCGCGGCCTGCTGGGCCGCTGCCCGAATTGCGGCGAAGGCAAGCTGTTCCGCGGCTTCACCAAGACTGTCGACGCCTGCAGCGTCTGCGGCGAAGAGATCCACCATCATCGCGCCGACGACCTGCCTGCTTATCTGGTCATCGTCATTGTCGGCCACATCATTCTCGGTGCCTTCATGGGTGTGGAAGCGACGTCGACCTTGTCGACCTGGCAGCACATCGTCATCTGGGTGCCCTTGACCATCCTTTTGTCGGTTGCGCTGCTGCAGCCTGTCAAAGGTGCCGTCATCGGACTGCAATGGGCGTTCTATATGCACGGATTCGGTGGCGAAAAGGATGCAATCGAGCCGCATCCCGGGGCCTGAGGTGCAGGCTGGCGCAATACGCCAACGGTTAAGGCCACTTTCGCATGCAAGAAGTTTCCGCTAGGTCGTGCGCATGGATGGTATGACCAAGGCGCAAGTCGACGGGATCGAGAGGAGCATGGTCGCTCATAGCGATCGGCCGATGCGCCCGCGCGATGCCGCGACCCTGATCCTTCTCGACCGCAAGGGCGATGAAGTACTGGTCCTGATGGGCCGCCGCCACGCCGGCCATGCCTTCATGCCCGGAAAATTCGTTTTTCCCGGTGGCCGCACCGACCCTGCCGACAGCCGCATCCCGGTCGCCGCCGCACTACACGCCGAGCAGCAAGCAAAGTTGCTTGCCGGTCCCGGCCGCACAAGCTCGGCGCGCGCCCGCGCCATCGCCCTGTCGGCGATCCGCGAGACCTATGAGGAGGCCGGGCTGCTGATCGGCCGCAAAGGCGTCTTCGCCACCGCCAGGCGCGATTGGCAAGGCTTTGCCGAACATGGCGTGCAGCCCTCCCTGGACATGCTGCGCTTTATCGCGCGGGCCATTACCCCGCCCAACCGGGTGCGCCGCTTCGACACGCGTTTCTTCAGCGCCTGGCGCGACGATGTCGCCGTCGAATTGCCTGGGGGCGGCCCGACCAACGAACTCGAGGAACTGGTCTGGTTGCCGCTTGCCAAGGCAAGGGAAGCCGACATCCCCGACATCACGCGAATGATCCTGGACGAGCTGGAAAAGCGCCTCGCCCATGATCCGCTGCTGCGTCCAGGCGGTTCCGTCCCCTTCTACCGGCTTGTCGGCAACCGCTTCACCCGCGAACTTCTCTAGAGCAATTCCAGGAAAAGCGTGACGCGGTTTTCCGTCCGGAATTGCGTAACATCAAAAAGACAGAGTATTCAGCATCTCATGACGGTCGATACCCAACAACAGGGCGACGAACGCGTACATTGGCTGCCGATGGTGGCGGCGATCTCGTCGATCAGCGTCGTCGGCATCGCCATCGGCCTCGGCATGCCGTTGCTCAGCGTCATCCTGGAAACGCGCGGCCATTCGGCTTCGATGATCGGCCTCAACACGGCCGTCGCCGGCCTGGCTTCGATCGCGGGCGCCCCGCTCGCCACCCCGCTCGCCATGCGCTTCGGTGTCGCCTGGACCATGATCGCGATGATCGCCGCCGGCGCGCTGGCCTTCGTCGGCTTTCACTTCGCGCCTGATTTCTGGATGTGGTTTCCGCTGCGCATCGTGCTGCACATCGCGCTGACGGTGCTGTTCATCCTGTCGGAGTTCTGGATCAGCACCTCGGCGCCGCCGCACCGGCGCGGTCTGGTCCTTGGCATCTACGCCACCGTCCTGTCGCTCGGCTTTGCCGCCGGGCCGTGGCTGTTCGCTCATCTCGGCAGTTCCGGCTTCAGGCCGTTCGGCGTCATCATCGCGCTGGTGACGCTGGCCGCGATACCGGTGCTGGCCGCGCGCAACGAGAGCCCGAGCATCGTAGCCGATGGCGAAACCAGCAATTTCCTGCGCTATATCTGGCTGGTGCCGTCGGCGACCGCCGCGGTCCTGGTGTTCGGCGCCGTCGAGACCGGCGGCTTCGCGCTGTTTCCGGTCTACGGCAACCGCATCGGCTATTCCGAAGCCGACGCGGCACTGCTGCTGACCATGATCGGTCTCGGCAACGTTTTGCTGCAGATCCCGATCGGCATGATCAGCGATCGCGTCAGCGACCGCCGCTACCTGTTGCTCGCCTGCGCCACCGTCGGTCTCGTCGGCACCGTCTTCATGCCCTTCTTTGCGCAGAATTGGCACCTGATGGCCGCCCTTTTGTTTGTGTGGGGCGGTGTGGTCGCGGCCATGTACACGATCGGCCTTGCCCATCTCGGCTCGCAGCTTTCCGGCCATGAGCTGGCATCCGCCAACGCCGCCTTCGTGCTTTGTTACGGCGTCGGCATGGTGCTCGGTCCACAGGCGATCGGCATCGGCATGGATGCATTCGGTCCGTCTGGCTTCGGCTGGTCGCTCGGCCTGTTCTTCGGCGCCTACATCGCCCTGGTCTGCTTCAGGCTGATCCGCAAGATCCTTTTGTAGCCTCGCACCGGTCGAAGCCCTTGTCCGCCCCGGAGGCACGATGCTGACAGAACCTTGTCAGGAGCACCCAGTTAAAAGAGTGTCCCCAAAACATCCGAAGTTGAGGACACTCCCATGATCGACAGCGGCTTTGAAACCACATCCCTGCGCATGACGCTTCTGCTGCTTGTGAGCTTCCAGGCTCCGGCCGCCGATGTCGACCGCATCATGGACGCGGTGGTGGCGCTCGCCCCGCTGGCCATGGGCAACTACGACCGCAACGCCTATCAGTCCGCGCACGGCATCGAGCGCTACAGGCCGCTTGACGGGGCAGCGGCCGGCGCTGAAACCGAATTGCGCCGCCGCCCGGGCACGGTCGAGGTTTCATTCGAATTGCCCGATGACCAGGCGCTGGCTGCCCGCGTCGTCGAGGCGATTTTCCAGGCGCACTCCTATCAGGAGCCGGTGATCCGCATCCAGCCGATCCTTGCCAGCAGGTCCAAGGGGCTGGACGACCGCGCCAACCCGAATCGTTGGTGGAACACGACCGGAGACTGGAAGAAGGTTGCGGCGGTTAAGGAAGAAGCATAAAGCGGCCTTCCCTTCTCCCCTTGTGGGAGAAGGTGGCCTCGCGAAGCGAGGTCGGATGAGGGGTGTTCCAGCTTGG
>NZ_AYWR01000036.1:0-46342 GCF_000502935.1 Mesorhizobium sp. LNHC221B00
GGCTGGTCACCGATCTCGGTCTCGCGGCCATCGTCGTCACCCACGACCTCGCGGTGGCGCGCCTCCTGTCGCAGCGCATGATGGTGATGAAGGACGGCCGCGTCGTCGAAAGCGGCCTCACCGACCGCGTGCTCGACGATCCGCGCGCGCCCTACACGCAATTGCTTGTTTCCTCGATTTTGCAGGTGTGACGATGGCGCCAAGGCACCCCCCTCTGGCCTGCAAACTAACGACTGGAGAACCCTCTGATGCCGACCCCGCTCGTTGTCTCCGACGTTGCCAAGAGCTTCACCATGCACCTGCGTGACGGCATCAAACTGCCGGTCGTCGCTGGTGTCTCGTTCTCCATCTGGGCCGGCGAATGCACGGTGCTCGGCGGCCCGTCCGGTGCCGGCAAGAGCTCGATCCTGAAAATGCTCTACGGCAATTATGCCGTCGACGAGGGCCAGATCATCGTCACGCACGATGACGCGCTGATCGATCTCGCCAACGCCAGTCCGCGCACCGTTCTTGCCGTGCGCCGGCAGACGATCGGCTATGTCAGCCAGTTCCTGCGCACCGTGCCGCGCGTCTCGGCGCTGGATGTGGTTGCGGAGCCGCTGGTCGAACGCGGTGAGGACCGTGAGGCGGCAAGAAGCAAGGCGCGCGCGCTGCTGGCGCAGCTCAACCTGCCGGAGAAGCTCTGGGCGCTGCCGCCGGCAACCTTCTCCGGCGGCGAGCAGCAGCGTGTCAACATCGCGCGCGGCTTCATCACCGAACACCCGATCCTGTTGCTCGACGAGCCGACCGCCTCGCTCGATGCGAGGAACCGCGACGTGGTGATCGAACTCATCGCCGCCAAGAAGGCGGATGGCGTCGCCCTGCTCGGCATCTTCCACGACCACGACGTGCGCGAGGCGGTGGCCGACCGCATCATCGACGTCACCGCTTTCGCTCCGGGAAAACTCGCCGCATGACCAGGAAATTGTCGGAGACGCCGCTGGTTCACCCGACAGCGGAGGTGCACAATTCCACGCTCGGCCGCTGGACCGAGATCGCCGACCGCAGCCGGGTCTCGGAAAGCGAACTCGGCGACTATTCCTACATGATGCAAGACTGCGCCGTCTGGTGCGCGACGATCGGCAAGTTTGCCAACATCGCCGCAAGCGTGCGCCTCAACGCCACCAACCACCCGACCTGGCGGCCGACGCTGCACCACTTCACCTACCGCGCCTCCGATTATTGGGACGACGCCGAGCACGAGAGCGAATTCTTCGCGGAGCGTCGCGCCAAGCGCGTCACCATCGGCCACGACACCTGGCTCGGCCATGGCTCGACCGTCCTGCCCGGCATAACGGTCGGTGATGGCGCGGCGGTTGGCGCTGGAGCGGTCGTATCGAAAGATGTCGCCCCCTACACGATCGTCGCCGGCGTGCCGGCAAAACCGATCCGCGAGCGCTTCGACCGCAGAACGGCCGAACGCTATCAGGCACTCGCCTGGTGGGATTGGGATCACGCTCGGCTGCGTGCCTCACTCGACGATTTCCGGGAACTGTCCGCCGAAGCCTTCCTGGAGAAATACGAGGGATAGCTCCTCACATCGTCGTCATGGGAACTCGTTCATATCCTTGACACACGACTCGGACACGAGGCCATCTCCCCAAGGAGATCGCAATGCCCGACACAATCAGCCCCTCGCTCGCTGGATTCTTTGCCGGCTCCAACCCGACGCCACCGGCGCATCTTGGCACGCGCTACGACACGTCGGGCAACTTCCTGATCGAGCCCGGCAACACCGTCGTCAGCCATCTGGTCGGCGGCTCGCCGTCGCAGGCCGTGGTGCTTGCGGTGCGCGAGAAGATGAGGGCGATGCCCGATGCTGATCGGCTGGCCTTCACGCCCGTCTCCAGCCTGCACATGACGCTGTTCCAAGGCATCATCGAATACCGCCGCCGCTTGCCCTACTGGCCGCAGGATGTGCCGCTCGATACCAGCATCGACGCCATGACCCGCCTTTACCTGGAACGCTTGAAGGATTTCCGGGGCTTCGGCCCGTTCAACATCAAGGTGGTCGAAATCGTGCCCACCGGCCTCACCGTTGCCGGTGCGACGGACGAGGATGTGCGCATCATGCGTCAATGGCGCGATGCGCTGGCGGTGCCGTTCGGGTACCGGCACCCCGATCACGACGCTTACGTCTTCCACATCACCCTCGCCTATCAGATCCAGCGTCTTGCCGACGACAGGGCGGCCGCGTGGCAGACGCTGTTCGACGATTGCCTGGCGCTTCTCGCGCGCCAGGCGCCGGTGATCGAGATCAAGCCGCCCGCCTTCTGCAGCTTCCGCGACATGGAGCATTTCGAGGAATTGCTGGTCCTCGGCTGATCGCGCGGAAACGGGCGCATGACGCAGCGCCTGTGGAGCGTAACAAAACTGACATCCAGGCGACATGGCAGGTTCATGTGGCTGCGTTAGGCGAGAAGCCTGACGATCAACATGGTCCTGACGGGAACCTGCCCATGCCAGCAACCTCAGCCACGCTCGAAATCCGCGGCGTCACCCGACGATTTGGCAAGAACACCGCTGTCAGCGATATCAACATCTCGATCCCGCAGGGTCAGATGGTCGGCGTCATCGGCCGTTCCGGCGCCGGCAAATCGACCCTTCTTCGCATGATCAACCGTCTCATCGATCCCAGCCAGGGGTCGATTTTTTTTGACGGCGCCGAAGTCTCCCAGTTGCGCGGCTCGCCGCTGCGGCGCTGGCAGCGCGACTGCGCCATGATCTTCCAGCAGTTCAACCTGGTGCCGCGCCTCGACGTGCTGACCAATGTGCTGCTCGGCAAGCTGAACCACCGTTCGACGATATCGAACCTTTTCGGCATGTTCTCCCGCGCCGAATGCGCCGAGGCCGTCGCCGCCCTTGAGCGGCTCGACATCGCCCGCACCGCACTGCAGCCCGCCGGAACGCTATCGGGCGGACAGCAGCAGCGCGTCGCCATCGCCCGCGCCATGATGCAGCAGCCCAGGGTGATCCTCGCCGACGAGCCGATCGCCTCGCTCGACCCGCTCAATGCCAAGGTGGTGATGGATTCGCTGCAGGACATCAATCTGCGCGAGGGCATCACGGTCGTCACCAACCTCCACACGCTGGATACCGCCCGCACCTATTGCAACCGCATCATCGGCATGGCGGCCGGCAAGGTCGTCTTCGATGGCGCGCCGGAAGAGCTCGACCGCGAGGCCGTCCGCCTCGTCTACGGCGCCGACAGCAATGGTGGCGAGATTTCGGAGGCCATCACCTCCACCAGCGTTGCCTTCAAGCGAAAGATCGCCGCATCCGCCGGACCGCTCGAACCTGCGTTTCCAGGTTACTGAGTTCAAGAAAAGAGCGGCTCGGATCGTCCGCCCGCGTCAAGGGCACCTGTCAAAATCGATAACGCTGCCGGCGCGGGGCCGGAACCTACAGGAGAGATATCAATGTTCAGGAAGATGGTTCTCAGCGCCGTTTCGGTGCTCGCCATGGCCACCAGCATGGCCCACGCCGCCGACATGAAGGAATTCCGAGTCGGCATTCTCGGTGGCGAGAACGAAACCGACCGGCTGCGCAACTACCAGTGCCTGGCCGACCATTTGAAGGCTGAATTCGGCTTCGAAAAGGTCTCGCTGTTCCCGGCCGCCGACTATGACGGCGTCATCCAGGGCCTGCTCGGCGGTACGCTCGATTTCGCCGAACTCGGCGCTTCCGGCTACGCCAGCGTCGCGCTGAAGGACCCGAAGGCCGTTACCCCGATCCTCACCACCCAGCAGACCGACGGCGCCACCGGCTATTATTCGATCGGCCTGGCACTCAAGTCCTCCGGTATCACCGACATCAAATCGGCCAAGGGCAAGAAGCTCGGCTACGCCGATCCGGATTCGACCTCGGGCTACCTGATCCCGCTGACCCAGATCCCGAAGGACACCGGCGCTTCGAACGAGACCTTCTTCGCTTCGACCCAGTTCAACGGCGGCCACGAGAACAACGTCCTGGCCGTGCGTGACGGCAAGGTCGACGTCGCCGTGGACGATTCCTCGGGCATCGGCGACTTCAAGAACGGCTACACTTCGGGCACCTTCCACAAGGAAGTCGCCAAGGGCGCCGTCGACCCCAACGACTTCGTCGAAGTCTGGCGCTCGGGCCTGATTCCGAACGGCCCGCTGGTCGTGCGCACCGCGCTTGGCGACGACATGACCGCCAAGCTGACCGCCTTCTTCACCGACCTGCCCAAGAAGGACAAGGCTTGCTTCGAAGGCGTGGAAGGCGGCGATTTTACCGGCTACGTTCCGGTGAAGGCGGACTTCTACAACGTCATCGTCGAAGCCCGTAAGGCAGCCATCGGCGGCTAACGGCGAAATCGGAAAGGGCGGCGCTGAAAACGCCGCCCTTTTTGCATCTCCGATCATGACCCTTTCCGTGACAGCCCCCTCTTCTGGCGCTACCCACCAGATGGCCGATGCCTGGCGACGGCAGACGTCGTTGCGCCGGTTCTATACCGCCCTCGGCGTCGCGCTGCTGCTTGTCGCCATGCTCGCCAGCATGTGGTTCGCCGACGAAGCCAATGCCGGCCATTTCTTCGACCGGCTGCCGCACATCCTGGATTTCCTGAGCTGGCTCGTCCCCAAGGACTGGAACGACGTCTGGCGGGCTTTGTTCGACATCGCCTCGCCGCATGATACCGGCACCCAGGAATTCAACTTCCCGCTTGGCCGCGTCTATGTCTGGGGCGGTTTCTACATCCCCGAATATTTCGAGCTGATGCTGACCACGGTGAACGTGGCGCTGGTCTCCACCTTCATCGGTTTCGTCTTCGCCGTGCCGTTCTCCTTCATCGCCGCGCGCAACCTGACACCGCACCCTGTGCTGCGGCTTGTCGTCAAGCGCTTCATGGAGCTGCTGCGCGCCTTCCCCGAGATCGTCATCGCCGGCCTGTTCGCGGCCATCGTCTCGATCGGCCCGGTGGCCGCCATCATCGCCATCGGCCTGCATTCGATCGGCGCGTTGGGCAAGCTGTTCTACGAGATCAATGAGAACATCGACATGCGGGCCGAGGAAGGCCTGCGGGCGGTTGGCGCCAACTGGTTCGAGCGGGTTCGCTTTGCCGTCCTGCCGCAGGTTCTGCCCAACTTCATGTCCTACACGCTGCTGCGGATCGAGATCAACGTTCGTATCTCCACCATCATGGGCGCGGTCGGCGGCGGCGGCATTGGCGAGGAGCTCAAGCTCTCCATCTCGCGCGGCTTCGGCGCCAAGACGCTGGCGCTGGTGCTGCTCCTTTTCACCACCATCTTCATCGTCGACCAGTTCTCCGCCTGGCTGCGCCGCAAGCTCGTCGGCGAGCAGGCCTTCGTGATGGGGGCTTAGACCATGGTCCCGAAAAGTGGAGGCCGGTTTTCGGAAGAGATCATGGTCAAACAAAAAGATGAATCATGGCGACCATGACGTCAGACGAAATCAGCGCGATCGAGGACCGCTTTCCGCAGGTGTTCCGGCGCCCGGCCTACAAGCGCTTCGGCCCGCTGTTCCTGCTTCTGGGCACGGTGCTCTACCTCGCCTATGCGATGTGGTTCTTCAGCCTGCCGCAGGTGCTGCGGGAATCGCACTGGGAGCGCCTGCCGCTGTTCCTGTCGCAGTGGGTCAGCTACGATCTGCAGCCGGAGTTTCGCCTCGACCAAGCCGAGATCACGCCAAAGTATCCGCGCTTCTCCGCGCTTGGCGAGAACCCGAACCCCGACTGGGTGATCAGGAACCCGGACGGCACGTTCACCGTGCAGATCGACGGGCCGGCTAAATCCGTCACTTTCGACAAGGCGCAGGCGACGATCATGGCCAACGGCCAGACCGTGCCTGTCGCGCTGACCAGCGGCAAGCCGATTATCTCAGGCCCGGAGCCGGACTGGATCACCGCGCATGACGACGAAGTGGTCGCCAAGATGGGCTTCGCCGGCGAGGTGCGCGTCACCGTCGACCGCGTCAAAGTGCGCAAGCGCTTCCTCGGCTGGGCGAATTTCGTCTTCGACACCCGCTCGCCCTTCTTCGGCAAATCGGCGGGAGACGTGGTCTCGCTGATCGTGTCCGGGCCGCAGCTGAAACCCGGCACCTCGAACCTCGCGCTTGCCGGCGACAACATCTGGAACAACGCCCAATGGCAGCACGGCGACGTCTGGACGAAGCTGCTGCAGACCATCGTCATGGCGTTTCTCGGCACGCTGCTCGGGGGCATCGTCGCCTTTCCGCTGGCATTCTTCGCCGCCCGCAACATCACGCCGAGCGGATTGCTGAGCCAGGTGCTCAAGCGTTTCTTCGACTTCATGCGCTCGGTCGACATGCTGATCTGGGCATTGTTCTTCACCCGCGCCTTCGGGCCAGGGCCCCTGGCCGGCAGCGCCGCGATCTTCTTCACCGAGATCGGCACGCTCGGCAAAACCTATTCCGAGGCGTTGGAGAACATCGACGACAAGCCGCGCGAGGGCGTCGTCTCGACCGGCGCCAACGGCCTTCTGGTGCAGCGCTACGGCGTGATACCGGAAGTGGTGCCCGTGTTCATCAGCCAGACGCTCTACCAGTGGGAATCCAACACCCGCGGCGCCAGCATCATCGGCGCCGTCGGCGCCGGCGGCATCGGCCTGAAATTATGGGAAGCGATGCGCACCAACTCCAATTGGGCCAACGTCTTCTACATGGTGCTGCTGACGCTGGTGGTGGTCTTCATCTTCGACAACATCTCCAACTTCCTGCGCCGCAGGCTCAGCCGGACGATCCACGATTACAACAGGATCCAGGCTGAACAGGGGTAGGCATCTTCCAGAATGCGGCGAGATGTCGGCGGGA
The DNA here is from genome assembly GCF_000502935.1 of Mesorhizobium sp. LNHC221B00. Classification (NCBI taxonomy): domain Bacteria; kingdom Pseudomonadati; phylum Pseudomonadota; class Alphaproteobacteria; order Hyphomicrobiales; family Phyllobacteriaceae; genus Mesorhizobium; species Mesorhizobium sp. LNHC221B00. The sequence goes on from NZ_AYWR01000036.1 coordinate 6,850, forward strand.
CAGCACCCCCCTCTGGCCTGCCGGCCATCTCCCCCGCAAGGAGGGAGATTGGCAGTTTCACAGGTGGCGCCTCCATTGCAACACTGGAGACTGGCGAAAGCCAGCACAACATCCGATCTCCCCCCTTGCGGGGGAGATGTCCGGCAGGACAGAGGGGGGTGTGAAGGAACGCGGCGTTCGTTGGACGGCGGCATTGTTACCTAAGCCGCCCCTCTCCACCCATCCTTGATATGCTTATACCCATCCCGATAAACCGCTTCCGGCGTCTCGGAAAAATCGCGCCACACCTTGGTCGCCGCCGCCAGCTCCTTCAGCGAACGTCCGAACGCTTCGATCGTCAGCCAGTCGTCATAACCGCTCTTGCGGATCGCCGCGAACGTCTCTTTCCACGGAATGTTGCCGCGTCCCGGCACACCGCGATCGTTTTCCGAAATATGGACGTGCACGATATTGCGGCGGTGCTTCGTGTAGGCGCCAATCGGATCGGCCTCTTCGATATTGGCGTGGAATGTATCGTACATCGCCTTGATGTGCGGCCGGTCGATGGAGTCGATATGCTCCGACAGGTCGGCCATCGTGTTGAGAAGATAGCATTCGAAGCGGTTCAGCGCCTCGAGCCCGATGGTGACCCCCCGCTTGCCGGCATGGTCGCCGATGACGCGTTGCGACGCCACCGAGCGTTTCTTCTCGGCGGCAGTCGGCCCGGAACCGGAAAAGGCGCCGAGCGTCGAATGCAGCGGGCCGCTCAGCGTGCGGGCGCCAAGCGCCTCGGCGCAATCGACAGCCCATTTCATGTAGTCGATACCGGCCTTGCGCGTGGCCGCATCGGCCGAGATCAGGTTCATCGCCGGATCGCCCATCGCCGAAACCGCCGTCCGCTCCAAGCCGATGCGGTCGAGCAGGTCGCCCAACTTCCTGTAGTCGTCCGGCGTGCCGGAAAAGATCGGTATCTCGACGCCATCGAAGCCGGTCGCCTTGATGTCGCGTAGCAGCGGCTCGTGCTTCTTAGACACCGCCGTCGTCCACAAGAACATGCACATGCCGATTTTCATCGACTCCCCTCCCCATTTGACGGCGCACTGGCTGTTCCGCCAGCTTCGCGCCATGCCCCCATCCGGCCGCTTCGCGGCCACCGTCTCCCCAAGGGAAGGCGCGCGCCTACAGCTTCGTCCACGCCCCATTCTTCTTCGACGACTTCACGCAGGCCTCGATGAAGGCCATGCCCTCGACGCCGTCGGCGATCGTTGGGAAGACGACATCCTTTGCCGGCTTGCCGCCCTTTCTGCGCGCTGCCCGGATGGCGCGCGCGGCTTCCTGGTAGATATTGGCGAAACCTTCGAGATAGCCCTCGGGATGGCCCGAAGGAACGCGGCTGACGCGGCCCGCCACCGGCAGCGCGCCGGCACCGTTGCGGGTGATCAATTGCTTCGGCTGTCCGAATGGGGTGTACCAGAGATAGTTCGGATCGGCCTGCACCCATTCCAGCCCGCCCTTCGAGCCATAGATGCGCAACTTCAGGCCGTTCTCATGCCCGGGCGCCACCTGGCTTGCCCAGATCATGCCCTTGGCCGGATGCGTCTTGCCGGCGGGCTTGAAGCGCAGCATGACGTTGACATTGTCGTCGAGCAGCCGCCCCGGCACGAAGGCGTCGAGATCGGCAGAGAGCGAATCAAGTTCCAATCCGGAGACGAAGCGGGCGAGATTGTAGGCATGCGTGCCGATGTCGCCCAGCGCACCGCCCGCACCCGCCTGCTTCGGATCGCCGCGCCAGGATGCCTGCTTCTGGCCGGTGGCGGCGAGGTCCTCGGTCAGCCAGTCCTGCGGATATTCGGACTGCACGATGCGGATGTCGCCGAGCATGCCCTTGGCGACCATCTCGCGCGCCTGCCGCACCATCGGATAGGCGGTGTAATTGTGGGTCAGCACGAACACCTTGCCGGTCTTCTCGACGATCGCCGCGAGCTTCTTCGCCTCGGCCAGCGTCGTCGCCAGCGGCTTGTCGCAGATCACGTGGATACCGGCCTCGAGGAAAGCCTTGGCCGCCGGCACGTGGACATTGTTCGGCGTCACGATGGCCACCGCCTCGATGCCGTCGGGACGTTTGGCCTCGGCCTTGGCCATTTCGGCATAGGACGCATAGCTGCGGTCCGGGTCGAGCCCGAGTTCGGCGGCCGAAGCCTTGGCGCGCGCCGGGTCGGACGACAGCGCGCCGGCAACCAGCACGAAATCATTGTCCAAGCGCGCCGCGATCCGGTGCACCGCGCCGATGAAGGCGCCCTGCCCGCCACCGACCATGCCGTAGCGGATCGGGCCGCCTCCCGTCTCCGACTTCGATGCGCCGACCATGTCTTTCTCCCTCATGTCCGAAATATCATTCCCTCGATGGAGGGAAGCCGCGTCAAATTCCCATCATGGCGCGCAACAGCTTCTTGTCGGTGGTGCCGGCGGCGAAATCGTCGAATGCCTTCTCCGTCACCCGAATGATGTGGTGCTGGATGAAGGGCGCCCCTTCGGCAGCACCGTCTTCCGGATGCTTCAGGCAGCATTCCCATTCCAGCACCGCCCAGGAATCATAATTGTACTGCGTCAGCTTGGAGAAGATGCCGCCGAAATCCACCTGCCCGTCGCCGAGCGAACGGAAGCGGCCGGCACGATTGGTCCAGCTCTGATAGCCGGAATAGACGCCTTGCCGGCCGGTCGGGTTGAACTCGGCGTCCTTGACGTGGAAGGCCTTGATGCGCTCGTGGTAGATGTCGATGAATTCGAGATAATCGAGCTGCTGCAGCAGGAAGTGCGACGGATCGTAATTGATGTTGCAGCGCTTGTGGCCGCCGACCGCGTCGAGGAACATTTCGAAAGTGGCGCCGTCGAACACGTCCTCAGAGGGGTGAATTTCGTAACCGACATCGACGCCATTGTCCTCGTAGACGTCGAGGATCGGCTTCCAGCGTTTGCCGAGCTCGCCAAACGCTTCCTCAATGAGTCCAGCCGGCCGCTGCGGGAACGGATAGAGGTAAGGGAAAGCCAGCGAGCCGGTAAACGACACAGAAGCATTCAGTCCCAGATTGCGCGATGCTTTGGCGCCGAACTTCATCTGTTCGACAGCCCACTTCTGCCGGGCTGCGGGATTATTGTGCACCGACGGCGGCGCAAAGCCATCCATCTGCGCGTCATAGGCCGGATGAACCGCGACCAGCTGTCCCTGCAGATGCGTCGACAGTTCGGTGATCTCGACGCCGGCGTCAGCGCAGATGCCCTTCACCTCGTCGCAATAGGCCTTGGAAGACGCCGCTTTCTCGAGGTCGAACAGGCGTGCGTCCCAGGTCGGGATCTGCACGCCCTTGTAACCGAGACCCGCGGCCCATTTGGTGATCGAAGCCAGCGAATTGAACGGCGCCGCATCGCCCGCGAACTGCGCCAGAAACAGTCCAGGGCCCTTCATTGTCATTGGCATCGGCATCCTCCTCATTTGTCGCGACCAAGCATAGCGCCGATTGGAGGCAGGGCCAGCCATTTTGGTCTTCTCGCATCGGGCGCTTTGCAGGCACTGCCATTCTGGTATTACCAAATGAGCAAATTTGGTCAAGCCTCCCAATGCGCCGCCAAAGCCCTCCAGTTACTCAAAATGATGGCATATATCGCAATATAATCAATAGAGTAATCCGCACGAAAAGTTGCGATGCCGCGCTTCTTGCCGTCCCGGGGAATTTGCTGTAGACCTCATTTAAGGCCCAATTGGTCGAACCAGTTTGCAAGGAAAAGGCTGGGGATGCCTTGGGGAGGAACCCTTGCGTCGCCTTTCGGCGATGCATGTCGCAGGCAAACCATACGGACGAATTTTGGGAAGGACGGACCATGCATCTTTCGACGCACAACTGGATGCGCGCGGAACCCCTGGAGACGACGCTCAAGCGCATCAAGAAATTCGGCTACGAGTCGATCGAGATTTCCGGCGAGCCCGAACAATACAAGACCAGCGAGACGCGGGCGCTGTTGAAGGAACATGGCATCCGCTGCTGGGGCGCGGTCACCTTGATGCTGGGCGAACGCAACCTCGCCGCCAGGAACCAGGGCCAGCGCGAGCGCTCGGTGCAGTATGTCAAGGACGTGCTGACCATGGTCAGCGAACTCGATGGCGAGATCATCACGCTTGTCCCCGCGACCGTCGGCAAGGTGGTGCCTGACGGCACCGAGGAAGAGGAATGGAAGTGGGTGGTCGACGCGACCCGCGAATGCTTCACCCACGCCAAGAAGGTCGGCGTCAAGATCGCGGTCGAGCCGCTGAACCGCTTCGAGACCTATCTGTTCAACCGTGGCGCCCAGGCGCTGGCGCTGGCCGACGCGGTCAGCCCCGAATGCGGCGTCTGCCTCGACGCCTACCATATCCACATGGAGGAATTTAACGTCCACGACGCCATCCGCCAGGTCGGAAAGCGCCTGTTCGACTTCCACGTCGCCGACAACAACCGCTTCGCCGCCGGGCTGGGCCAGATCGACTGGCCCAGGATCGTCGCCACCTTGAAGGAAGTCGGCTACGACGGCGCGCTGACCAACGAGTTCGTCGCTCCGGTCGACCGCACGCCGGCGGCACCCTATCCCGAAATGGTCGAGCGCCACCCGGTCGATATCTCGCCTGAGCAGCTGAAGTTCATCCAGGACCACGGCTCCAGCGTGCTCACCGAAAGATTTTACACCGACCAGATGCGCATCACCGCCGAAACGCTGCTGCCGCTGATCAAGTAGTCGACTGCTTTGGGATTTTGCCCTTTCGCCCTGGCCGGCGGCAGGGCTGGGGAAAAATATGCGCATCAAGACCGTCCAAGCCTGGTGGGTCCGCATCCCGATCGAAGCCGCTCGGCAACACCGCAGCGACTTCGGCCAGGTCACGACCTTCGACGCCGCCATCCTGCGCATCGAGACCGATGATGGGCTGATCGGCTGGGGCGAAGGCAAGAACGCCGCCGGCAGCGCCGGCAGTTACGGCGCCCTTGTCCACATGCTGAACCATGAGGTCGGGCCGCAACTGATCGGCCGCGATCCGGCCGATATCGGCGTCATCTGGGAAATGCTCTACAACGGCGTGCGCCACGACAGCGCCGCGCGCACCGGCCATGCCATGCCGCAGCTGGCGCGGCGTGGCATGAGTGTCGCCGCCATCAGCGCCGTCGACATCGCGCTCTGGGATATTCTGGGCAAATCGCTGGGCGTCCCGGTCTGGCGGCTGCTGGGTGGCCGCAAGGCCGACCGTATGCAGGCCTATGCCTCGGGTGGCTGGGCCGCCGCCGATGCCATTGGCGAGCAGTTGAAGTCCTATATCGCCCGGGGCGGCTTCAAGGCGCTGAAGATGCGGGTAGGCGCCATGGATGGCGCCGCGCACATTTCCGCCGCGCGTGTCCGCGCCGCACGCCAGGCGCTCGGTCCCGATGTCGAACTGATGGTCGACGCCCACGGCACCTATACGGTCGCCGAAGCAAAGCGCTTCATCCATCTCGTCAACGACCTCAATCTCGCCTGGTTCGAAGAGCCGATCATTGCCGATGACAAGCCGGGCATGGCTGAAGTGCGCGCCTCGGGCGCCGTCCCGATCGCCACCGGCGAAAGCGAGGCGACGCGCTATGCCTTCCGCGACCTCGCCGTGCTCAAGGCCGCCGACATCTTCCAGCCGGATCCCGCCTTCTGCGGCGGCATCAGCGAGGCGATGAAGATCGGCACCATCGCCAGCGCCTTCAACCTGCGCTTTGCGCCGCATCTGTGGGCCGGCGCCCCCTGCTTCTTTGCCGGGCTGCATGTCTGCGCCGCGTCGCCGGCGAGCTTCACGGTCGAATATTCGCTCGGCGCCAACCCGATGATCCACGATCTGATCGAAGAGACTGTCGAAGCAAGGGACGGTATGATAGCGATCCCCGAAAAGCCGGGTCTGGGATTCACCATTTCGGAGCGGTTCCTGGAGGCGCACGCGCAACGCAATTGACGATGAAAGAAAAGAACCTCCTCGCGGAACTCGCCGCCTATCTGTTCTCCCACTCGGACAAGGAGACCGGCCGGACACCGTCGGAACGTGAGCTGGCGGAGCATTTCGGCGTCAGCCGGGGCCAGATCCGCGAAGCGCTCGCCATCCTCGAAGCCATGCGGATCGTCGAACGCCGTGCCAAGTCCGGCATCTACATCGACACCAAGCAGGCGAGCGTCGAGGCGCTGGCGCTGTTTGCCCGTGCCGGGCTGCCGCTCGATCCGCTGCAGATTTACGAGACAGTCGAGTTGCGCAAGATCCACGAGATCAAGGCCGCAGAACTTGCCTGTTCGCGTGCCACCGAGGAAAATTTCGAACGGCTGCGCGAAATCCTCAGGGCTTCCGAGGAGCGCATCGCCGCCGGCGAGGGCCTTGCCAAGGAGGACCGCGAATTCCATCTCGAGATTGTGCGCGCCACCAAGAACAGCGTCTTCCACAACATCTGCAGCGTCTATTATCTGATGGGCGAGCAGCGCCTGCCGATCTATTTCAACGACCCCGAACGCAGCGTTCGCTCGCATGCCGAACACGTGCAGATCTACGAGGCGCTGCTGCGCCGCGACGGCAACCTCGCCCAGGCGCTGATGAGCGCGCATTTGCAGGGCGCTGAAAGCTACTGGAAGGGCCTGATCGAAGGCGGCATGGCTGCTGTTCCGCCGAACCCGGCGCTCGAAAAGGCCTGACCGTGGCCCAGCCAAAGATCCTGTCGACCCATCCGCTGCACCCGCGCGCCGCGGCCAAGCTGGCGGGCACCGGCCAGCTTGTGATTGCATCGGCGCTCGATGCCGACACCCTGATCAGGGAGGCCAGGGATGCCGACATCGTCATCGTGCGTGCCCCGCTGCCGCCGGCGCTGTTCGAGGGTGCCTGGAAGCTGAGGGCGGCGATCCGCCATGGCGCCGGGCTCGACATGATCCCGATGGAGGCGGCGGCCGCCGCCGGTGTGCTGGTGGCCAATGTGCCGGCGGTCAATGCGCGCTCGGTTGCCGAACACGTCATGTTCACCGCACTTGCCTTGCTTCGGCAATTCCGCAGGGTCGACCGAGACCTGCGCGCCAAAGGCTGGCTTGCCGGGCGCGAGCATGCCAACGCCAACATCGAACTCGCCGGCAAGACCATCGGCATCGTCGGCCTTGGCGCCGTCGGCCAGGCTGTCGGCCATATCGCTGCGCACGGCTTCGACTTGAAAGTGGTGGCCACGACGCGCAGCATGCAGCCAGCGCCGGAAAAGGTCGGCTTCCTGTCGATCGACGCGTTGGTCGAGCAGAGCGACATCATCGTGCTCTGCTGCCCGCTGACGCCGGAGACGCGCGGCCTGATCAGCCGCGAGCGCATCGCCCGCATGAAACCCAATGCGCTGCTGATCAACGTGTCTCGAGGCCCGGTCGTCGATGATGAGGCGTTGATCGAGGCCCTGCAGAAGCGCCGTATCGGCGGTGCCGCGCTCGACGTTTTCTCGATGCAGCCGCTGCCGTCAAATCATCCCTATTTCGGCTTCGACAACGTCATCATCACCCCACATATGGCGGGCATCACCGAGGAATCGATGATGCGCATGGGCGTCGGCGCCGCGGGCGAGGCCCTGCTCGTGCTGGCTGGCAAACTGCCGGTCAACCTGCGCAATCCGGACGTGGTCGATCACTACCGGCGGCGCTTTCCGCTCGACATATAGCGCATCGCGGTTTCGCCCCAATTCTCCGCAACGCTGGGAGCCATGTCCAGTCTTCCTCTCGTTCTGACTGTTGTCGCTTCGTCGATCTTCGCTCTGCCGGCACTCGCCGCAGGCGAAAGCAGTTATGTCTATTGCGACAACGGGCTTCGCTGCTTCAAGGCGCCCTGCCTGTCGAACAGCGCGCTCGACCTTGCCACTGGCACGATCATCAAGGGAGTATCGATCGACACCAGCGGATTGCCGCAGGCCGACAAGGCGATAACGGACCAGTCCGACATGCTCTACAGCGGAAAGATCATCGTCAGGGGTTCGATCGAGCGGCGTACCCAAACCATCGCCGGCAAGGACTACAGCCTGCCCTGGCTGGTCGCGACCCGCATCGTGCGCACCGCCAAGGACAGTGAACGCAAGCACTGTTCGTCGCATTGATCCGCCATCAGCGGTTCGCTGCCGACTGCCGATCAACCACCCAGCAGCCTCTCCACTTCAGCGGCAATCCGCAAAAGACGGCGATCATGGCCATTGCGCGCCACCAGCATCAGCCCCGCGGGTAGCGTCATGCCGGGCATCGGCAGCGAGATCGCGCAGAGGTCGAACTGGTTGGCGACCTGCGTGTTGCGCAGCAGCAGGCCCTCTATGTGATCGCGCAGCTCGGCATTCTCGGCCATCGATACGATGGTTGGCGCCATCATCGGCGTCGTCGGCAAGGCCAGCACATCGACCGATGTCAGCCGCTCGTCCATGGCGGCGGCCAGCGCGGCGCGGCGGCGCAAAGCCCTGATGTAGACCGGCGTCGGTATGGCGGCTGCCCGCGACAAAGGTCCGCTGACATGTGGATCGACCGGCACCGGTGCTCCCGCCGCCAGCCAGTCGGCATGGATTTCAGCCCCTTCCATCGCGGCGATCGAGCCACGTTTGGTCGCCGCGCGCATTTCTCCAAGCAGATCGTCTATCGACATGTCAGCCAGGCGCGCACCGGTCTGTTCGATCGTGCCGAGACAATGCTCGAACGCCGCGGTCACCCCGCTTTCCGTTTCTCCAAAAAGAATGCCGCGCGGAATGCCGATGCGAAGGCCTGAAAGCGGGATCGGCGCCAGCTCGGCCGGCACATTGCCGGCCATCACGGCATCGGCAGCGGCACACTGGGCTACCGTTCGAGCGAGCGGCCCGATCGAATCCAGAGTGCCAGATAGTGGGAAGGCACCGGTCAGCGGCACGCGCCGCGCCGTCGGCTTGAAGCCAACGACACCGTTGAGCGATGCTGGTATGCGCACCGAGCCGCCGGTGTCGGAGCCGATCGATATTTCGCTCGTCGCCTCGCCGACGGAAACGCCGGCACCTGAGGACGAACCGCCGGGAATGCGGCTGGCATCGACGGCATTGCCTGGCGTGCCGTAGTGCATGTTGTCGCCGATCGCGGTGAAGGCGAATTCGGTCATGTTGGTCTTGCCGATGATCACCGCGCCGGCTTGCCGCAACCGGCTGATGATGGCCGCGTCGCGCGAAGCAGGCATGGCGGTTTTGCGCATCAGCGAGCCGGCCGTGGTTGGTTCGCCGGCGACATCGAACAGATCCTTCACCGAGACGATGGTGCCGTCGAGCGGTCCCAACGTCACGCCGGCTCGGCTGCGGGCATCACTGGCATCGGCTGCCGCTCGCGCCGCTTCGGCGTAGAGCTTGGTGAACACGCGTTCCTCACCGGCACGAGCGGCAAGCCGCGCCAGGATGATTTCCAGATGATCGCGGGTTGATTGCATTTTCGGTGTCGGGCTCCGGACGCCTCGAACGTCCTTGGACAAGTGGCATGGAATGCCAAGACTTAACCCGGCGCAGGTGGTTTTGCACCCCTGCCGGACGCAAGGAAGAAACGATGCTCTACAAAGGCAGCTGTCACTGCGGCAAGGTCGCCTTCGAATTCGAGGCGGAGCTGACCGGGGCCGTGCGGTGCAATTGTTCGATCTGCTCGCGCAAGGGCGCGCTCCTGTGCGCCATCCCGCACCAGAGTCTGAGGATTCTGGCCTGGGGTGATGATTTGGGCACCTACACATTCGGCAGTCACGCGATGGCGCACCGCTTCTGCCGCACCTGCGGCATCCACCCTTTCGCCGAGGATGTGCGCGAAGGCGGGGAGCGCAGCGCCTACATTAACCTCAACTGTGTCGCCGGTCTCGACCCGTCGACCTTGTCGATCTTCGACTTCGACGGGCGCTCGGCCTGACACCGTCGCATAAGCCATCACAATGGCAGCGGACCGAGAACCGTGACGGTTCTCGGTCCGCTCGTAAATCAGGAATTCGGCGGCACTATTCCACGCGCTTCGGACCGCGGAGGGACACCACGATGGCCGCGAGCAATGTCGCCGCGCCGCAATAGGCGAATGCGCTGGCGACGCCGGCATGGTCGACCAGCAGGCCACCAAAGACGGCGCCCAATGCAATCGCCACCTGGAACGTCGCCACCATCAAGCCGCCGGCGCTTTCAGCCTGGTCGGGCGCGGCTCGCACCAGCCAGCTCTGCAGCCCGACCGGCACCGCGCCGAAGGCAAAGCCCCAGACCGCGACCGAAACCGCGGCAATGGTCGGCGAGGCGCCAAGAACCAGCATCGAGGCGGCGGCCAGTGCAATCAGCAGGGGGGCCAGCGCGACCGCTGCCTTGAGATTGCGCTCGGCCAGGATGCCGCCGGCGACATTGCCGAAGAAGCCGCCTATGCCGTAGGCCAGCAGCACCAGCGAGATCGTCTCGATGTCGAGCACGGGCACCTTTTCGAGGAATGGGCGCACATAGGTGAAACCGGCAAAGTGCCCTGAGGCGACCAGCAGCACGACCAGCAGCGCCACCCTGATCGACGGGCGCTCCAGCACCTCGAGCAAGGTGCGGAAGCTTGCCACTCCCATGGGCGGCAGCTTCGGGATGGTCGCCACCTGCACCAGCAGCGCCAGCGCGCCGACGATGGTCGCGATCATGAACGCGGTGCGCCATCCCCACATGTCACCGACATAGGCGCCGACGGGGGCCGCGGTGACGGTGGCCAGCGAAACGCCGGTCAGGATGATCGACATGGCACGCGGCATCAGCCGCATCGGCACCAGCCGCAGCGCCATGGCAGCCGACATCGCCCAGAAGCCGCCCAGGGCGACGCCAAGCACGACGCGGGCAAGCAGAAGCATGGGCAAGGATGAAGCAAAGGTGGCCAGGAGATTGGACAGGATCAGGAACATCGTCAGCATCCACATCACCAGCCTGCGGTCCATGCGCCTTGTGATGATCGCCATGGTCGGTGCGGCAATGGCGCCGACGATCGCGGTCGCCGTCACCGCTTGTCCCGCCACGCCTTCTGTGACGCCGAGATCGCGCGCCATCGGCGTCAGCAGGCTGGCGGGCAGGAATTCAGCGGTAACGAGGCCGAAAACCCCAAGCGCGAGCGAGACCACGGCACCCCACGCGGGCTCTGTTCGCTCCTCCTGGTCCGTGGGATTCAATAGGGCGGCGTCGACGGCGCCCGTGGCGGATTCGGCCATGATCAGTCTCCGATGAAGTTGCAGCGCAGCATTTGGCTGCAGTGCAACATAGGGAGTGACGGGCTGGAGTTTCCATGTTAGAAACACCATTATGTTTGACCGTTCGTCCAAAATTCCGGTCACTGGCGACGCGCTGACCGACATATTGCGCGGCTTGCGTCTCGATGGCGTCGAGTATGGCCGCTGCGCAATGAAAGAGCCCTGGGGCATCCAGTTCCCGGCCCAGCCCGCGGCCCGGTTTCACTTCATCGGCCGCAAAGGCTGCTGGCTGAAGCAGCCTTCCGGCGAGTGGGTGCAGCTCAATGCCGGCGATGCGGTGTTGCTGCCGCGGGGCGCTGCTCATGTGTTGGCCAGCGAACCCGGCGCCCAGGCCTGGCCAATTCACAGCTACGGCCGCGAAGAGGTCTGCAAGGACGTCTATTGTACGTCGAACGCGGAGATGTGTGACAAGAATGGCCAGCCGGGCACGCTGCTGTTCTGCGCCAGCATGTATTTCAACCTCGATGGCCTGCATCCGCTGCTCGGGATGATGCCGGATGTGATGCGCACGCACGAGCTCGAAGACTACGAACCCGGCATTCCGCACCTGCTGGATTCGATGGCGCGCGAAGTGACGATGGAGCGCGTCGGGTCCGGCGGCATTCTGGCGCGACTGGCCGACGTGCTTGCCGCCACCGTCATCCGCTCATGGGTCGAGCGCGGCTGCGGCGACTCCTCCGGCTGGATCGCGGCGGTCAGGGACCGCGACATCGGCCGCGTGCTGGCCGCCATTCATCTCGAACCGGACCATGACTGGACGGTCGAGTCGCTGGCCCGGATGATGGGCGCCTCGCGCTCGGGCTTTGCCGAGCGCTTCGCCACCATCGTCGGCGAAACGCCGGCAAGATACGTCACCCAGGTCAGGATGCATCAGGCGCGGCAATGGCTGGTCCGTGACCGGATGAAGATATCGGTCGTTGCCGCCCGTCTCGGCTATGAATCGGACGCCGCCTTCAGCCGCGCCTTCAAGCGCGTCATCGGCTCCGCGCCCAGCCACCTGCGCGCCGAGGAACAGGCCGACATCCGCCAATCCGGGTAACGCAGGCTAACCGTGACTGGCTGATGATTCCACGCTAGAAAATCGGCATGGATTTCAGTTCATCCGAGCGGACCCTTCCGGCATCCGGCGGTCCGCTGACCGACACGCTGCGTGGATTGCGGCTTGAGGGCCAACAAGATTCCCTATGTTTCCGAAGCACCGGGCCAGCCGCAGCGCCTCGGGCCATTGTGGGGCGAAAGGGCCAAGGGCCCGGCGGGAACATTGCTGAAAGTCCCGGGCAACTGGCGTGCTCCTGTTCACGCGCACACCGCGGACTGCCGGCGGTGGTCATAAAGAGGCTGTGGGCGCATTGGCAGATGGACGGCGGCGAAGCGACCAAGGTCGAACTGCCTCCGGGATCCTACTGGACCCAGAAGGCCAACGAGATGCACGACGACGCCTGCCTGTCGGACACCGAATGCGTGATCTTGCTGATCAACGACACCCCTTACGAGACCTACATGGAAAAGTGATCGGGCGCTCTATCCGGCGTGCCGCAAGCTGACGCCACTGCCCTTGTCGAACAGCACGACCTTGTCCGGGTTCCAGGCAAAGCGCACCGGCTGCTCGATCGCGACATCGGTCCTTGCCGGCACCGTCGCGCGCAGCGTCGTGTCGCCGACCCTGAGCGTCAGTATCTTTTCGACGCCGTGATTCTCGACATCGTGGACGCGCGCCTCGACCGGCGCGCCGCTTTCCAGATAGACGTCCTCCGGACGGATACCGAAGACGAGCGGGCGGCCGTCGGTCGCGCCGCTCGCCTTTAGTCCCGACAAAGTATTGGCGCCCCCCGCATAAGGCAGTTCGAAATTCAGCGGTGCCATCACCGCGCGGCCGTTGACCAGTTTGCCGTCGATGAGGTTCATCGGCGGCGAGCCGACGAAGCTCGCCACATAGGTGTCGCGCGGGTTGTTGTAGATCTCGTGCGGCGTGCCGGTCTGGACGATGCGGCCATGGTTGAGCACGCCGACCTTGTCGCCCATCGACATCGCCTCGATCTGGTCGTGGGTGACGAACAGGAAAGTTGCGCCGAGCTGTATCTGCAGGTTCTTCAGTTCCGTGCGTAGCGCCTCGCGCAGCTTGGCGTCGAGCGCCGACAGCGGCTCGTCCATCAGGAACACGCGCGGCTTGCGCACGATGGCGCGGCCGATGGAGACGCGCTGCATCTCGCCGCCCGACAGCCGATCGGTCTTGCGGTCGAGCAGATGCTCGATCCTGAGCGTACGCGCGGCGCGGTCGACGCGATCCTTGATCTCGGCATCGGGCAACCGGCGGATCTTCGGTTTCAGCGGGAATTCGAGGTTTTCGCGCACCGTGTAGCGCGGATAGAGCGAGTATTGCTGCAGCACCAGCGCCACGTCGCGCTCGGCCGCGCCCCAGTCGGCGACGTCGACGCCGTCGATGAAGACCTGGCCTTCGCTTGGTTTTTCCAGGCCGGCGATCAGCCGCAGCGTCGTCGTCTTGCCGGCACCCGTCTCGCCCAGCAGCACGAAGAACTCGCCATCGGCGATGTCGAGATCGAGCCCAACCAAGGCGGTGTGGTTGCCGAAGGTCTTGGAGATGTTCTTGAGCTGGATATGCGCCATCAGAGTCTCACATCAAGCGACTTGCCGCTTGCCTTGTCGAAGAAATGCGCCTGGGTCGGGTCGATCCTGGCGAACACCTTCTCGCCGGGTCCGGCGACGAAACCGCTTTTGGTGCGCGCGCGCAGCATCTTGGAACCGACCTTCAGGTCGACGATGTCGAAGGAGCCGAGCGGTTCGACGATCTGCGTTTCGACAGCCATGAAACCCTCGGCCGCGTCACGGCGGATGAGCACGCCTTCCGGCCGGATACCGAGTGCCAGCCCACCCGCGGCATGGCCGTTGAGCTTCGACAGGAGAGCTCGCGGAAACTCGAAGCCGGTGGCCGCATCACCCACGGTCACCGATGCGGACGAGGCTTTTTCGGCCACCGCCGCGTCGGCGACATTCATCACCGGACTGCCGACGAATTGCGCCACGAACAGATTGGCCGGGCGCGAATAGACCTCGTCCGGCGAGCCGACCTGCTGCAGCACGCCTTCGTGCATTATGACGATGCGGTCGGCGAGGCTCATCGCCTCGATCTGGTCGTGCGTGACATAGATGGTGGTCGAGCCCTGCTTGATGTGCAGCCGCTTGATCTCGGCCCGCATTTCTTCGCGCAGCTTGGCGTCGAGCGCGCCGATCGGCTCGTCCATCAGCATGGCCTTCGGCCGCCGCACCAGCGCCCGGCCGATGGCCACGCGCTGCATGTCGCCGCCCGACAGCGCCGACGGCTTTTTGGCCAGCAGGTCCGTTATCTGCAGCGTCTTGGCGACCGAACGCACCTCGCTGTCGATCTCCGCCTTGCTCTTGCGCGTGGCGCGCAGGGGAAAGGCGATATTCTCGTAGACGCTCATATGCGGGTAGAGCGAAAACGACTGGAAGACCATGGCGATGTCGCGGTCGGCGGCCTTCAGATGCTGGATCGGTTTGCCATCGATCAGGATATCGCCTTCGTCGATCGTCTCCAGCCCGGCTATGGCGCGCAATGTCGTCGTCTTGCCGCAGCCGGACTGACCGAGCAGAACGATGAACTCGTTGTCGGCGATCTGGAGGTTGAGGTCCTTGATGACCTGGACGGCACCGAAGAATTTCTGGACGCCGCGAAGCTCGATCTGGGTCAATGCTGTGCTCCCGGATTTCGCGCCTGCAAGTCCCCGGAATGCCCGGTACCGGCCTTGTCTTCCGGCGCGATCTTCGAGGTGACATTGAAGCCGATCAGCCCGATCAGGATGATGGTCAGGCCGTATGTGTGCAGCAGCATGTTCCACGGCTGGCAGAGCGCGACGATGCCGAGCACCATCAGCACCTGGCTGCCTGGCTCCAGATATTTCTGATTGATGGCGCGAAAGCTCATTTGCGGATCGCTCCGAAGGACATGCCACGCAGCAGGTGATTGCGCAGCAGGAAGGTGAAGATGGCGACCGGCAGCAGGAACAGGAAGGTACCGGCGGCGATCACCGTCCAGTCCGGCAGGCCGGAGCCGACCTGGCTGGGGATGAACGGCGGGGCGGTCTGCGCACGGCGATTGGTCATGATCAGCGCGAAGGCATATTCGTTCCACGCGGTGATGAAGCAGAACACGGCGGTGGCGGCGATGCCTGTGGCCGCCTCCGGCAGCACGATCTTGAAGAAGGCTTCCATGCGCGTATAGCCGTCGACGAGTGCCGCCTCCTCATATTCTTTCGGTATCTCGTCCATGAAACCTTTCATCAGCCACACCGAGAAGGACAGGTTGAAGGCGGTGTAGAGGATGATCAGTCCGACATGGGTATCGTTGAGGCCGACCGCGCGGTACATCAGGAACATCGGGATCGCCACCACCACCGGCGGCAGCATGCGCGTCGACAGGATGAAGAAGAGCAGGTCCGCCTCCCCCTTCACCTTGAAACGCGAGAAGCCGTAGGCGGTGAACGTGCCCATGCCGACCGCCAGCACGGTCGAGGTGATGGCGATGATCAGCGAGTTCAGGAAGCGGCTCGGATAGCCCGACCACTGCACCTGGCCTTTACCGTCGCGCACGATCTTCTCGCCGCCGTCGAAAACGACGCGCTCCCACCACGGGGCGGCCGCGTACTCTTCGGGCGTCGGCGGACTGCGCAATTGCGAGCGCTTGGTGAACAGCTTCACGAAAGGCGAAATTTCCGGCTGGAAGACGACCGTCGGCGGGATGGTGGTGGCCAGGTTGCGCGGCTTGAAGGCCGTCGACGCGATCCAGTAGATCGGGGCGAGGAAGATGATCGTCACCAACAGCACGGCGACGATGGCGACGCGGTTGAAGCCGATCTCGGAAGAAGTGCGGACTGCGGCCATCTCAGCGCTCCTTCACCTTGTTGAGGTATTTGACATAGATATTGGTAATGGCCAGCACCATGATCAGCACGATGTAGGCCATCGCGCAGGAACGCCCCGTCTGCCACTCCTGGAACGCCATCTTGTAGAGCCGGATCGAGATCAGCTCGGCCGTCGGCTGGCTGGTCAGGATGTAGGCGAGGTCGAAGGTCTTGAACGCCTCCATGGTACGGAAGATGACCGCGATCATCAGGATCGGCGCGACCAGCGGCAGCGTGATGCGGAAGAAGGTGTAGAACGGCCCGGCGCGGTCGATCGCGGCGGCCTCGTAGAGATGTTTCGGCACCGCCGAGAGGCCTGCCAGCGACAACAGCATGACGAAGGGCGACCACATCCAGATGTCGGTCAGCGCAACCGCATAGAGCGCCATCTTGGGATCGGCCAGCCACTCGAAATTGCCGAGCCCGAGCGCATAGTTGATGACCCCCCATGATGGGTCGTAGAGAAGCTTCCAGAACAAGCCGACAACAGCCATCGACAGCATCATCGGCAGCAGCAGGAGCGTGGTGATAAGGCCCTTGAGCGGGATATCCCGGTTCAGCAGCATCGCCACGCCGAAGCCGACAAACAACTGGCCGGCGACCGAGATGATCACGTATTTGGCGGTGATGGCGAAGTTGGACCAGACATAGGGGTCGTTGAGCAGGTCGCGGTAGTTCTGCAGCCCGACGAAAGTCGCCGGCGCATTGGTCGACGCACGAAAGTCGGTGAAGGAATAACCGAGCGAATAGATCAGCGGAAAGATGTTGAAGACGATCAGGAACAGGACCGTCGGGATGATGAAGAGATTGCGGATGGAAGTGTCGCTCAGGCCGCGCGCGGCCGCTCTTGAAGACCTGTCCAGCGTGGTGATCATCGTGGTCGCCAAGACCCTGCTCCCGGTTGCGGAAAAAGAAACGGAGGGGGCATCAAGCCCCCTCCGCGAGGCATGATCGTTATTGGCCGCGGCCGTACTTCTTGAAGGTCGCGTTCCAGTCGGCCGCCAAAGCGTCCAGCGTTTCCTTGGCGGTACCTTCCCCGCCGATCATGTAGGGATAGACGCGCTGGTTGAGCTGCTGCAGCAGTTCGGCATATTCCGGCACCGCCCAGAAATCCTTCACCTTGAACATGGTCTCGTAGAAGGCCTTGTTGTAGGGCGTGGCGTTCTGGAATTCCGGCGACTTGAGCACCGCCGCGCTGCAAGTATAGCCGCCAAGGGCCGCCCACTTCTTCTGGGTCTCGTCCTTGATGAACCATTCCAGGAACTTCGTCGCCTCTTCCTGCTTCTGCGAGTAGGAGACGATGGAGATGCCCTGCCCGCCGAGTGCGGCGAACTGGTCGCCGTTCGGGCCTGGAGGGTTGGCGAAGAAGCCGGTGTTCTTGGCATTCGGGTTCGACGCCTCGTTGATCAGCGAGGGGAAGAACGCGAAGTAGTTCATGCTCATCGCGGCCAGGTTTTCGGTGATCGCCTGGTTGTCCTCGACGAAGAACGACTTGGCCCAGCCTGGAGGGGTGAACTTGTAGAGTTCCTTGTAGGCGTCGAGCGCTGCGACCGCCTTGTCGGAGTTGATGAAGCCATCGACCTTGTAGGTCGAATAGTCACCCAGTTCGCCGCCATAGGAGAACAGCGCGTTCTCGAACCCCATTGCCATCGCGTCGTAGGAATTGTCGGTGTAGATGGCGATTCCGTATCTCTTCTGGTCCGGCCGGTAGAAGAATTCGGCGATGTCGCGCAACGCCTTGAAATCCTTCGGCACGTCGAGGTCGTAACCATACTTGGCCTTGAACGCTTCCTTTTCCTTGGGGTCCTCGAACCAGTCCTTGCGATAGGACCAGCCGACGGCGTCGCCTTCAAGCGGGATGGCCCAGTACTTGCTGCTTCCGCCCGGATATTCGGCATAGTACTTCACCGTCGCCGGTGCCATTACTTCGCCGAGCTTGTGCTTGTTGAAGAAGTCGGTCAGGTCGACATAGTGGCCACCGGTCGAGCCGGCACCGAGCCATTGCGAGTCGCCGACGACCATATCATAGGCGTCGCCATGGGCGTTGAACTCGGTGAAGGCCTTGGTCTGGAAGTCGGACCACGGGGTGGTTTCCACCGTGATCTTGACGCCGGTTTCCTTCTCGTACTCGTTGCCGAGTTCCTGCAAATAGTTGGCCGGATCCCATTCCGCCCAGAAGATGGTGAGCGACTTTTCCTGCGCGTAGACGGACGTTCCGCAGGCAAGCGTTAAGCCGATACCAGCAAGCACGCTGGTCACTAACTTGCGCATAATGATTTCCTCCCTTGTGCGCGTTCTACCTTGTCATGCGAGCCGGCGACGCAGCCGACCCTGGTAGTTCCTCCCGTAATCGCACCTTTCCGGTTTCGGCCTCCTCGCCCTGCCGGAAAAATGGATCGCAACCCTCACTTTCTATCCACTTTTCTGATCCAATCTGGTATTACCAATCCTGCGTCGGCGTCAAGCCCTTTCTTGGGAGCCCTACATCCTCAGCGCTCCCGGATTCAGACATTATCTGCCTGTTTTCGCATGATTTTCCTACTCAGTGATATGCACAGGTGTTGCCTGGCACCTCGCGCTGGAGTTAATATCGACAGTCGGCATGCAAATCTGGTCGAACCAGATTGGTGCTATTTCACGGCTGTCCTTGAACCGACACCGCCTCCTTCATCGATCGATTCCGCGACCGCCGCACGCACCAGCGCACCAGCCGCCCATTGCGCGACCGCCATCGTTTTGCGGCTATCCAGCCCCCAGATGTCTTTCAGCACGATCAGCACCTCGACGCCGAAGATCAGCGACAGTGCCTGCGCCAGGCGTTTGAAGTCGCGCGGCGGCAAGCGCCCTTTGAGCGGCGCGATCGCCTCCTTCAAAAGATCGACGCGATGACCGCGCGTGAGAGCCGGCTCGCCACCCAGCGTGCCGGCCTGGCGCCTCGCCCACTGGTCGAGCGACAGCTTCAGCGCCGCCTTGAACGTCGCCTCGAAGGCCTCGATGCGCGGCATGGCGGTGTCAAACAGCTCTGCGACCCGGCGCCCGGCATCGGGGGAGGTCGATTGCCAGGTCAGGATCGGGCCGAGCCCCTCATTGACGACCGCCTGCACCAACGCCGCCTGGCTCGGGAAATAACGATAGGCGGTGGCACGGGAAACCTGCGCCGCTTCCGCGACCTCGCTGACCGAAGGCGTGACGCCCGCCTGCATCAGCCGCGTCGCCGTCTCCAGCATCAGCCGTTTGGTGCGCGCCCGGGGTCCGCGCTCGGCTCTCTCGCTGGCGTCGTCCTGCACGGTGGCTTGTTGACGTGAGACATCCATGTCAATACGATACGCGCGTCTCAAAAATTTGCAATGACCTGGGAACGGCCCGTGAAGCGCATCTACGTCGTGGGCACCGCCGACACCAAGGGTGAGGAACTCGCCTTCCTGGCCGATGCGGTCGCCGCCACCGACGCCGCTGTTTGCCGTGTCGATGTCGGAACGCGCAACGCAACCGTGCCTGTCGACATCACCGCCAAGGAAATTTCCGGCCATCACCCCGACGGCGTCAACGCCGTGCTCGGCGGAAGTGATCGCGGCGCCGCCGTCGCCGCGATGGGCGTCGCCGTCGCCCGCTTCATCCAATCGCGAAACGACATCGCCGCGATTATCGGCATTGGCGGCGGCGGCGGCACGTCGATCATCACGTCGGGCATGCGCGCCCTGCCGCTCGGCCTGCCCAAGATCATGGTCTCGACGCTCGCATCGGGCGACACCGCACCCTATGTCGATGTCTCCGACATCATCATGATGCCTGCCGTGACCGACATGGCGGGGTTGAACCGGCTCTCCCGCGTCGTCCTGCACAATGCCGCCCAGGCGATCTCCGGCATGGCGGCGAGGCCTGCGCCGCCGCCCGACGGCAAGGCTTCGATCGGTCTCACCATGTTCGGCGTCACCACGCCGTGCGTGACCGCCATCGCCGACCAGCTTCGCTCCCGATACGATTGCATGGTTTTCCATGCCACCGGCACCGGCGGCCGCAGCATGGAGAAGCTCGCCGACAGCGGCCTGCTCTCCGGCACCATCGACATCACGACGACCGAAGTCTGCGACCTTCTGCTCGGCGGCGTGCTGCCGGCGACGCAGGATCGTTTCGGTGCGATCATGCGCACCCGCCTGCCCTATGTCGGTTCGGTCGGCGCGCTCGACATGGTCAATTTCTGGGCGCCTTCGACCATTCCGGAACGATATCGCGGCCGGCTGTTCTACGAGCACAATCCGAACGTCACGTTGATGCGCACCACGGCTGACGAGTGCCGCCAGATCGGCGAATGGATCGGCGCCAGGCTCGCCCGCTGCGAAGGGCCGGTGCATTTCCTGATCCCTGAAAAGGGTGTCTCGGCGCTCGACATCAAGGGTGGCGCCTTCTTCGATCCGGAGGCCGATGCGGTCCTGTTCGAAGCCATCGAGCGCACCATCCAGCCAAACAGCATGCGCCGCATCACCCGCCTGCCGTTGCACATCAACGACCCCGAATTCGCCCAGGCGGCAACCGCCGTCTTCCTCGACATCGCCAGACACTGAGGTCCAAGAACATGCCCGCCATACCGCGCAAGGACATACTGAAGAAATTCCGGGGAATGATCGACAAGGGCGTGCCGATCGTCGGCGGCGGCGCCGGCACCGGCCTGTCGGCCAAGGCCGAGGAGGCTGGCGGCATCGACCTCATCATCATCTACAATTCCGGCCGCTACCGCATGGCCGGGCGCGGCTCGGCCGCCGGCCTGCTCGCCTATGGCAATGCCAACGAGATCGTCAAGGAGATGGCCTACGAGGTGCTACCGGTGGTGAAGAAGACGCCGGTTCTGGCTGGCGTCAACGGCACCGATCCCTTCGTCATCATGCCCCTGCTTTTGGCCGAGCTGAAGACCATGGGCTTTTCCGGCGTGCAGAACTTTCCGACCATCGGCCTGTTCGACGGCTCGATGCGGCAGAGTTTCGAGGAGACCGGCATGGGCTTTGGGCTCGAGGTCGACATGATCGCCGAGGCGCACAAGCTTGACCTCTTTACCACGCCCTATGTCTTCAGCCCCGACGAGGCCCGCGCCATGACCAAGGCCGGTGCCGACATCGTCGTTGCCCATATGGGCGTGACGACGGGCGGCTCGATCGGCGCCACATCGGCCAAATCGCTCGACGACTGCGTGGTCCAGATCGATGCGATCGCCGAAGCCGCCCGCTCGGTGCGCGAGGACGTCATCCTGCTTTGCCATGGCGGCCCGATCTCGATGCCCGACGACGCGCGCTACATTCTCTCGCGAGCCAAGGGCCTGCATGGCTTCTATGGCGCAAGCTCGATGGAACGGCTGCCGGCCGAAGCGGCGATCGCCAGGCAGACTGCCGATTTCAAGGCGCTCGGCGGCGAGAAAGCCGCGAAGAAAAAGAAGGGGTGATGAGAGATGATCGACAAGAGCAAGGTGTTTGTCTACCCGAAGGACGTCAGCGCCTTCGGCTTCGACTGGGGCAAGCTGTCGCTGACGGTGGCTCCGGAAGTGAACGGCGCTGTCCGCTTTTCCGGCGGCGTGGTCGATCTGCCCTCCGGCAAGGGCCACGCCCGCCACAATCATCCAGGCGCCGAAGAGATCATCTTCGTCATTTCGGGCCATGGCGAGCAGATGGTCGAGGACGAAAAGGGCAATCCGGTGGTCGAGAAGGTCGGCCCCGGCTGCACCATCTATGTGCCGGAAAGCCGTTTTCATTCGACATTGAACACAGGCGACGGGCCGATGCAGCTCTTCGTCGCCTATTCGCCGGCCGGACCGGAATTGGGCTTGCGGGAATTGCCGGATTTCAGGCTGCTGCCACCCGGGCAGTAATGAACTGGTTTCTGTCCGAAGCCGCGCTGCCCCTCATTGTCCTGCCGGACATTTCTCCCCGTATAGTGACGGGGAGAAAGACGCAGCCATCGGCGCTTTCGCCAATTTTCAACGCCGCAAAACAGATACCGAGGGCGCGGCTGTCCTCTTCTCCTTGTCACTATACGTGGAGAAGGTGCCGACAGGCGGATGAGCGGCGCCAGCCTTGGGTTCTATGAAATCCCGCCCCGGTTCCACCCCCGCCCCCGATCACCGAACATCACATAGCCGCTCTCGGTCACCGCCAGTGTATCCTCAAGCTTGATGAAGCCACGCGTCGGGTGGAGCATCGTCGTCTCGACCGACAGCACCATGTTCTTCTCCAGCGGCTTGGCCGCATAGGTGCCTTCATAGGTCACCGGATGGTTGGTCATCAGGAACGGCGCCTCATGCGTGATCAGGCCCATGCCGTGGGCGAAGAAATCCGTATAGGCAGCGACTTTTGATTTCTTCAGCACGCCCTCGGCGTGGGAAATCATGTCGCCGCCGAGCGTGCCCGCTTTGACCTTCGAGAAGGCAGCCTGCTGCACCGTCTCGACCTCGGCCAGCAGATCCTCAAGCTCGGCATCCGGTTCACCCAGAATGCCCATCCGGCAGAGGTCGCCGATATAGCCGTGGTAATTGCCGCCGGAATCGATTGACAGCACCTCGCCCTTCTTCCATGCCTGCGGTGAAGCGGCTCGGTTATGGCTGGAGCCCAACGTCAGCAGGCAATATTCGAAATGGATCCCGCGATTGGTTTCTTCGCGCCGCAGCTGCTCGATCATTTCGGCCTTGGTCGTGCCTTCGTGCGCCCATTGGATGGTTGCCAGCATGGAATCGGTGATCAGTTCGGAAGCCGTGCGCAGCTTCTCCAGCTCGGCATCGGTCTTGATCGCACGCATGCGCTCCAGCATGTCGGTCGCATCGATCAGCTTGGCCTCCGGCAGCGCCTTGCGGATCAGTGTGTAGGCGTCCGACGGCAGGAAACCCGGCTCGATGCCGATGCGCGCGCCCGCCTTGCCGATCTTCTGCAAATGTTCGACGGCGAGGTTCGCGGCGTCGAGCGTGCCCCAGCAGGCGGCATGCAGCGTCGGTGTCCAGAAGGGATTGTTCTGGTGCTCGCCGCCTTCCATGCGGTTGCCGATATAGGCGGCGTGATCGGGTCCGCCCTTCTCGTAAATGACTATGGGCAGATAGCGGCTGTGGCCGATAGCATCCATGGCGGCGAAGAAGATGAATTTGTAGCCGCCAAGCAGATATTGCGTGTTGTGCTTGGAGGACGCGAGCAGCACATCGATGCCGGCCTCCTCCATCAGCCGATCGACCCTAGCCTGGTCGAACGGGATCTTGCTGACGGCACTCTTGCCCGGGGCAATGTTCATCTCTCTCTCCCTTGGATTGCCTGGGATCACAGGCCGCTCGGCGTCCCGATCCCCTGGCTGTCGATCAAATCTGCACCATTTTTCCCACACTGGTCTAGCCAGAATGCGCGAAGAGCGCGACTGCGCCGTCACCAAGCCGTCATCGGCCGTATATCCATCAAATCTGGTCTTACCAGATAGATGGAATTGAGCCGTTTCCCGCAAACTGGTCCAGCGGACGAAAATTTCAAAGCCAAGCAAGGATGCGCCAATTCCGTCTCTGGCGAAACCCTTGGCAAGGCTCATAATCGCCGCCGCAAGGATGCCGGCGGGCTCGCAGGCGTTCGAGGGGTATGGCGCGCCCTGTGGGGTCGCGGAGAGGACGGAGTTCGATCATGTCAGGTTTCACGATTTCCAGACGCAGAATGCTTGCCGGCTCGGCGATACTGCTCGCCTCCACCGCCATGCCGACACTTGGCTGGGCGCAGACACCGAACAAGGGCGGCCGGCTGGTGCTCGCCGCCGATTCCGAGCCACGCAACCTCAACCCGGCGATCGTCGCCTCAAACGGCGTCTTCTTCATCTCCAGCAAGATCGTCGAAACGCTTGCCGAAGCCTCCTTCGACAGCAAGGACGGGCTTGCGCCACGCCTGGCTCTGAGCTGGGAAGGCGCCGCCGATGGGCTTTCGGTGACGTTCAAGCTGCGCGAAGGCGTCAAATGGCATGACGGCAAGCCGTTCACGTCGGCCGACGTCGCCTTCTCGGCGCTGCAGATCTGGAAGCCGCTGCAAAATCTCGGCCGCACCGTGTTCAAGGACCTGGCTGGCGTCGACACACCTGACGATCTCACCGCCGTGTTCAAATTCGCCAAACCGACGCCGTTCCAGCTGATCCGCAACGCGCTGCCGGCGCTGAGCAGCGTCGTGCCGAAGCATGTCTACGAGGTCGGCAAGATTGAGGACAACCCGGCCAATAACGCGCCCATCGGCACTGGGCCGTTCAAGTTCGGCGAGTACAAGGCCGGCCAGTATTACCGGCTGATCAAGAACACGGATTACTGGGGCAAGGACGAGCCCTACCTCGACGAAATCATCTACCAGGTGCTGCCCGACCGCACGTCGGCGGCAAGCGCACTGGAAGCCGAGGAAATCCAGCTTGCCGCCTTTTCGGCCGTGCCGCTGGCCGACCTCGACCGCATCTCCAAGGTGCCGGGCCTGAAGGTGATCACCAAGGGTTATGAAGGACTGACCTATCAGCTCGTCGTCGAGATCAACCATCGCCGCAAGGAACTGGCCGATGTGAAAGTGCGCCAGGCGATCGCGCACGCCATCGACAAGGATTTCGTCGTCAAGACCGTGTTCCTTGGCTATGCCGCGACCGCCACCGGCCCGGTGCCGAAGAACGACCCGCAGTTCTACACCGCCGACGTGCCGACCTATGCCTTCGACGTCGCCAAGGCCAACGCCTTGCTCGACGAGGCCGGCTACAAGAAAGGCCCGGACGGCAAGCGCTTTACGCTCAAGCTCCTGCCCGCGCCATATTTCAACGAGACCAAGCAGTTCGGCGACTACCTGCGCCAGGCACTCGCCGCCATCGGCATCGACGCGGAGCTCGTCAACAACGACTCCGCCGCGCACATCAAGGCCGTCTACACCGACCACGCCTTCGACCTTGCGGTGGGTCCGCCGGTGTTCCGCGGCGATCCGGCGA
The DNA here is from genome assembly GCF_000502935.1 of Mesorhizobium sp. LNHC221B00. Classification (NCBI taxonomy): domain Bacteria; kingdom Pseudomonadati; phylum Pseudomonadota; class Alphaproteobacteria; order Hyphomicrobiales; family Phyllobacteriaceae; genus Mesorhizobium; species Mesorhizobium sp. LNHC221B00. The sequence continues at coordinate 31,972 of NZ_AYWR01000036.1, forward strand.
TCTCGACAACCATCCTGGTGCAGAGCGGCATTCCCGACGGCGTGCCGTTCTCCAACCAGGGCGGCTACAAGAACGACGCGCTCGATGCGCTCATCGCCAAGGCATCCGAGACGCTCGACACCACGGCCCGCACCGACCTCTACAAGGAGTTCCAGAAGGAGGTGGCCGCCGACCTGCCGCTGATCAACGTCGCCGAATGGAGTTTCATCAGCGTCGCGCGCGACACCGTTGGCAACATCGCCAACAACCCGCGCTGGGCGGTGTCGAACTGGGCGGACACGTATCTGGAATCGTGACACATTTGCGCGGATGAGAATTCGCGAGAAAAGGGGAATTTGGCCGAAGGCCGAGTTCCTTCACACCCCCCTCTGTCCTGCCGGACATCTCCCCCGCAAGGGGGGAGATCAGCTATTTGTCCGCCCCGCCAATTATGCGGCGTCGAAAATTGGCGAAGCCGTCGGTGACATCCAATCTCCCCCCTTGCGGGGGAGATGTCCGGCAGGACAGAGGGGGGTGCCTGGGCTCGGCATTTCTTATAGGCGGCCATACGCCAACACTCGGAGGAGCCCATGACCCGCGCCTTCATCCTCCTCCGCCGCCGTCTCGTCGGCAGCATCTTCGTGCTGCTGATCGTCGTCATCGGCACGTTCCTTTTGCTCGAGGCCGCCCCCGGCGATGCCGTCGACGCCTACATCGTCTCGACCGGCGGCGACGCCAGCATGATCGAGCTGCTGCGCCATCGCTGGGGCCTCGACCAGTCGGAACTGACGCGGCTGGCCAACTATCTCTGGGCATTGCTGCATCTCGACCTCGGCCAGTCGGTGACCTTCTCCAGGCCGATCCGCGACGTCATCCTCGAGCGCCTGCCCAACACGCTGCTGCTGATGGTCAGCGCCACCGCGCTCTCCTTCGGGCTCGGCTCGGCGCTCGGCATCTATGCCGGCGCGAGACCCGGGAGTTTGCGCGACCGCTTCCTGTCGATCGGCTCGCTGGCGCTTTATGCCGTGCCCGGTTTCTGGCTCGGCCTGGTGCTGATCGTCGTCTTTGCCGTCGACCTGCGCTGGCTGCCGATCGGCGGCATCGAAACCCTGGCCTCGGACAAGACCGGCCTCGACCGAGCCGCCGACATCGCCGTCCATCTCGTGCTGCCGGTTTCCGCTCTCGGCTTCATCTATCTCGCGCTCTATCTGCGCATGATGCGTGCCGGCATGGCCGAGGTCTGGCGGCAGGATTTTGTGCTGGCCGCCCGCGCCAGGGGGCTTTCGCGCCGCCGGATCGTGCTCGCCCATATTGCCCGCAACGCGCTGCTGCCGCTGGTCACCATGCTCGGCCTGCAGTCGGCGCAGATGCTCGGCGGCAGTGTCGTCATCGAGAGCGTTTTCTCCGTGCCTGGCCTTGGCCGGCTGGCGCAGGAAGCCGTGGCCGCGCGTGACACACCCCTTCTGCTCGGCATCATCCTCGTCAGCGCCGTGCTGGTCATCGTGATCAACCTCCTCGTCGACATCGCCTATGCCTTCCTCGATCCGCGCGTCGGCGCCAGCGAGGCCGGCGCGTGAACCCGCTTCGCCGTTTCTTGCGGACGCCTGAGGCCCTCGCCGGCGCCATCCTTCCGGCGGCGTTGATTGCCATGGCACTGTCGGCACCGCTGCTGTTCTCCGGTGACCCGCAAGCCATTGCCGGGCCACCGCTGTTGCCACCGTTCCAGGTCTGGTCGCTGCTGCTCGGCACCGACCGGCTCGGCCGCGACGTGCTGGCCGAGCTGTTCCACGGCGCCCGCACCTCGCTCGCTGTCGGGCTTGCGGCGGCGGCGGCGGCACTGGCCATCGGCACGACAGTCGGCACGTGGGCCGGCTTTGCCGGCGGCCTCGTCGACGAGGTGCTGATGCGCATCACAGACGCCTTCCAGACCGTGCCGGGCTTCCTGCTGGCGCTGGCCTTCGTCAGTGTCGTCGGGCCATCACTGGGCGTCATCGTGATCGCCATCGCGCTCGGCACCTGGACCGGGCCCGCCCGTATCGCCCGCGCGGAAGTTCTCTCCATTCGCGAGCGCGACTATGTCGCCAGCGCCCGCGCCGTCGGCATGCATCCGCTCGAAATCGCCTTTCGCGAAGTGCTGCCCAACGCCTTGCCGCCTGTGCTGGCAATGTCGTCGGTGATCGTCGCCGCAGCGATCCTCACCGAAGCAGCCTTGTCGTTTCTCGGCCTCGGCGACCCCAACCGGGTCACCTGGGGCGGCATGATCGCCGAAGGCCGCGCTGTTTTGCGCACCGCGCCCTTCCTGTCCATCGTCCCCGGCATAGCACTGGTGCTGACGGTGCTCGGCGTCTATCTCGCCGGTGAAGGCATCGTCGAGACGAGGGCAATCAGGAGAGGCCTGTCGTGACCGCACTCGCAGCGATCCGCGACTTGACGGTCACCTACCGCCGCGACGGCGGCGAGGTCGCGGCGTTGAAGCACATCAGCCTCGATATCGTCGCCGGCGAGCGCCTGGCCATCATCGGCGAAAGCGGATCCGGCAAGAGCACACTGGCGCTGGCTATTGCGGGGTTGTTGCCGGGGTCTGCCAAGATTGAAGGAAAGATCGATTGGTTCCTACCGTCGACGTTGGGCGCCAGGGCACCCCCCTCTGTCCTGCCGGACATCTCCCCCTCAAGGGGGGAGATTGGCAGGTTCGCTGTCGGCACATTTCCCGCAACGCTGGTGATTGGCGAAGGCAGAGATGAGAGCGCAATCTCCCCCCTAGAGGGGGAGATGTCCGGCAGGACAGAGGGGGGCCTCGTAGAGCACAGGCCGCAAAAGCTCTTCACCAGATCAAGTCACCCTCCCCTCGGTGGCCGCGATATCGGCTTCGTCTTCCAGGACCCATCCGCCAGCCTCGACCCCGTTATGCCAATCGGCAAACAAATCGCTGAAGTCGCCCGCACCCATCTCGGCCTCACCTGGCCGCAGGCATACACGCAAGCAAAAACCCTGCTCGAACGCGTCCGGCTGCCCGATCCTGACTCGGCCCTGCGAGCCTTCCCGCACCAACTCTCCGGCGGCCAAAAACAGCGTGTGGCAATTGCCGCCGCCATCGCCGCCGGACCGAAATTGCTGATCGCCGACGAGGCGACCAGCGCGCTCGACACCATCGTGCAGGCCGACATCGTTGCCCTGATCCGGCGGCTGGTGGCCGAGGACGGCATGACGCTGCTGTTCATCAGCCATGACATCGCGCTTGCCGCGGAGCTTGCCGAGCGCATCGCCGTGTTCCGCCATGGCCAGTTGGTTGAACTTGGCACGACGCCACGGATTATCGACGCCCCAGCCCAGGCCTACACGCGCGCGCTCCTTGATGCCCACATCGGACTTGATGCCGAACCATTGTTGAACCGAAGCGGGCGCCACGCATGAGCCTGCTCACGGTATCCAGCCTCACCAAACATTATCGTCGCGGCGGCAGGACAGTTGCCGCCGTGGACGATGTCTCTTTTCACATCGACCCGGGCGAAACGCTGGCGCTCGCCGGCCCTTCCGGCAGCGGCAAGTCGACAATCGCGCGGCTCGTGCTGCGGTTGATCGAGCCGGATGCCGGCCGCATCGAATTCGAAGGCAATGACTTCCTGGCTTTTGGTGGTGCCGCGCTGCGAGCGCATCGCGCGCGCCTGCAAATGGTGTTCCAGGATCCGCTGGCCGCCTTCAATCCACGCGCCACGGTGGCGCGGGTGCTCGACGATCCCTTGCGCATCCATCGCATTGCCTCGCGCGCCGAGCGGCCCTACCGCATCGCCGCCTTGCTCGAACGCGTAGGGCTGGCAGCGGATCTGGCCGCGCGCGCCATCCACGAAATCTCCGGCGGCCAGCGACAGCGCGTCGCCATCGCGCGCGCCATCGCCACGAAACCGTCGTTGATCGTGCTCGACGAAGCGGTGTCGGCGCTTGACGTCTCCGTGCGCGGGCAGATCCTTGATCTTTTGCTCGACCTGCAAAGGCAGGAACGGATCGCCTATCTCTTCATTTCACATGATCTCGGCGTGGTCCGCGCGATCGCTCAGCGCGTCATGCTCCTCGACGCTGGGCGAATTGCCGAGAGCGGCGACGCCCGTGCCGTCATCGACGCACCGCGATCGGCCATCGGCAAGGCCCTGGTGGCGGCCGCGCCAAAACTCAAGAGAACCGCACAGGACGCATCATGACCGACCCCGTAGCCAGAGCCGAGAAACTGTCGCGCGAACTCGATTCTGCCTTCCGCAACCGCGCCGATCTCTACCGTCTGTTCCTCGACGAGCTGACTGGAGAACTGGGCGCCGAAAAGGCCGAGGCGGTCATGATCCGAACCATCGAGCAGCGCGGCAAGGAAGTGGCTGCAGCCGCCTTCGCCAGCTTTGGCGCCAACGACGCGCGCGCCATCGGCGAGGCCTTCCTGGCGGTCAGCCCGGATGGCGGCCTGATGTACCCGACAGATGTCGAGCGCGGCGATGACCGCATCGCCTTCAAGGTGAAGCGCTGCCCGCTCAAGGACGCCTGGGTCGAGGCCGGAGTCGGTGACGAAAAGCTCGTCACGCTCTGCCGCATCGCCGGCGCCTTCGACCGCGGCCTGTTCGAGGCGACGGGCGTGCGTTTCGACAATGTCACCTGGACGCCGGGCCACGGCCCAGGCTGCTGCCACATCGCGCTGACCAATCGCGATGCCTGCTAGAGCAATTCCAGGAAAAGTGTGACATGGTTTTCCCGGGAAAAGCGCGTAGCGCTTTCCCTTGGGAATTGCGTAAAAACAAAGAGATAGAGCGGTTCGCCGTTTCCGTGAAACGGTGAAATGCTCTAGCCGCCGACCATCAGCCTGACGACTTCGTCATGGTTAGTCTCGGAGATTTTGCGCTCGCCGGCCTGGATGCCGCGCCGCAACACCACGATGCGGTCCGAGACGGCAAAGATGTCCTGCAGATTGTGCGAGATGAAGATCACCCCGCGCCCCTGCGCCTTGAGCTGGTGGATGAGCGAAATCACCTTGCGCTGCTCCGGCACGCCAAGGGCGGCAGTCGGCTCGTCCATGATCAGGATCTGCGCATCCCAGTAGACGGCGCGGCCGATGGCGACGGCCTGGCGTTGGCCGCCGGAGAAGTTGCTGACCGGGGCTTCGAGCCGGCTGACATGGAAATCCAGCCGCCCCATCGTCTCCTTGGCCGCCGTGGCCATCGCCTTGCGGTCGAGCACCGGCAGGAAGCCGAACGCCTTGCGCATCGGTTCGCGGCCAAGGAAGATGTTGGCGCCGATCGACAGATTGTCGGCAAGCGCGAGGTCCTGGTAGATCGTCTCGATGCCCTTTTCGCGCGCCTCCTGAGGCGTCGCGAACGTCACCTGCTGACCCCTGAGCAGGATTTCGCCGCCGGTCGGCTGGAACACGCCCGATATCGCCTTGATCAGCGTCGTCTTGCCGGCGCCATTGTCGCCGGCGAGCGCCACCACTTCACCGGGCCGCACGGCCATGGAGAAGTCGTTCAGCGCACGCACGGCACCGAAGTGCTTGGACAGGTTGCGGACTTCCAGCAGGGGTGCGTTCTGGTTGGTGCTATTCATCCTGACGGGCTCCACTGAACCGGCGCTGCGCCTGGTCGATGAGAACGGAAATGATGATGACGATGCCGACGGCGATGAATTGCCAGAACGGCTCGACATTGACGAAGACCAGTCCGTACTGGATGACCGCGATCACCAGCGCACCGGCCACGGTGCCGAAGATAGTGCCGGAGCCGCCGAACAGGCTGGCGCCGCCGATCACCACGGCCGCGACGCTATCGAGCAGCAAAGGCTCGCCGGCTTGCGCGGCACCCGCGGTGAAGCGCGCGGCATAGAGCGCGCCGCCAAGGCCGGCGCACATCGCCGACAGCACATAGAGCCGAAGGATGTGGCCCCTGATGTCGATGCCGGCGCGCCGCGCCGCCTGCACGTTGGCGCCGATGGCATAATTGTGCTGGCCGAACCGGGTCTGGCTGAGCAGATAGTGCATCACGACGACGAAGACGGCGGCGATCATCACCAGATAGGGAACGCCATGGAACTTGCCGTTGCCGAGCAGCGCGAACCATGAATTCTGCACCGGCACCGTCGTGCCCCCGGCGAGCAGGAAGGCGGCACCGCGCGCGACGCCGAACATGCCAAGCGTGCCGATGAAAGGCGGAACCCTTAGGCGCGAGATCAGCAAGCCGTTGATGACGCCCGGCACGCCGGCAACAATGACCGCGGCAAGGATGCCTGCCAGCATAGCCAGCGGCAAGGGAATGGCCGCGCCCGCCATGTTGGTGGCATGCGCGGCGATGACGGCGGCCAGCCCCATGATGAAGCCGAGCGACAGGTCGATGCCGCCCGAGATTATGACGAAGGTCTGCCCTGTCGCCAAGAGCAGCGGCGCCACGGCGAATATCGCGATGGACTGCAGGTTGAACGGGTTGAGCACGAAGGTCGCACCGAAGTCGGTCCTCGACCATATTTCGAAGCAGATGATCAGGCCGGCAAGGAACAGCCAGGCGCGCGCCTCCGCTATGCGTGCGATCCAGTTCCTGGCCGGATCGCCGTGATCGGCCTGAGGGGCGACATGCTTCTCGGCCGGCTGGGCTGGTGATGTGGAGGTCATGGATACTCCGCGGCTGCCATCAAAAAAGGTCCTGCCTTCGGCGAGAACCCGGCACGGGCTCCTCCCGGCGGACCGGGAAGAGCCGGGCTCGTCTCGACCTACTCGGAGTAGAGATACTTCGAGATGTTCGGATCCGCGATATTGGACTTGTCCATGATCGTGAAGCCGGTGCCGATCGTGACCGGAATCGACTGGCCGGTCAGGTGGGCATAGGCCGAAACGACGCCGTAATAGCCGATCTCGGCGGGATGCTGGGCGATCGCCACGTCCACCAGGCCGGTGTTGATGTTGTCGACAATGCTGGTCGGAGCGTCGAAGGCGACCACCTTGACGGTTCCCGTCTGTCCGGCCTGCTTGACGCCATTGGCCGCGCCCAGCGCCGAGAACAAATTGGCGCCGAACACGCCGACCAGGTCCGGATTGCGCGCGAATACGGCCTGCAGTTGCGAGGCCGCCTTGTTGGCATCGTCGTCGTTGAACTGGGTCTCCAGCACGGTGATGCCCGTATGCTTGGCCATCTCCTTCTTGAAGCCCTCTTCACGCTGGTCGGTGGTCGAGATTCCGGGCTTGACGTTCGAGACATAGACCTTGCCCTTGTCGCCAACCGCGGTGGCCAGCGCGCGAGCGGCAATCTCGCCGCCGAGCACATTGTCGGAGGCGATGTAGGACAGCGGGAAATCGGCGTCACCCGCGCCGGTCTGGTAGACGCCGCTGCCGATGAAGGTGTCGACGGTGATGACCGGAATGCCGGCATCATTGGCCTTGCGCAGCGGCTCGACCAGCTGAACCTTGTCGGTCGGCGCAATCAGGATCGCGTCAGGCTTCTTGGCGATGACCGCATCGAGCACCGGCACCTGGGTGACCGGGTTGAATTCCGGCGCGCCCTGGAAAACCAGGTTTACGCCAAGCGCATCGGCAGCCGCCTGGGCGCCCTTGCGCATGGTGATGTAGAAACCATCGGTAGTGAGGCCCGGAATGAGCGCAATGGTGTATTTCTTGTCCTGCGCCTGCGCGGGCGCGATCAGCACCGTCGCACTGACGGCAAGCGCCGCGAGCGCGGCAACAATCTTCTTCATGACATCCTCCTCATTATTGGCAGATCTGCCGTTGCAAGTGACATTGGAATGGCCGCCATCCGCTAAGGGACAAGGCAGCGTGAACGCCTGTTTGCCGTCACGGGCAGCTTTCCTCCCAAGCGCCCTCCAGTCGATATGTCAGCCGGTCAGCCAGACCGGTACACTTGGCCACAGCCCCATTCCCCTACCTCCGCGAGGTCCGGCAAACTGTGCCCCCGCCGCGCCTTGCTGGCGGGCATCCTGCCTTGTAACACTTTGCAGAAATAAATTGCAACTCGGTTTTTCCGAGCTTGCAGCGCCGGGTTTTTTCACACCGTACGACATTCGACTGCTCCGTGGAGCCCCAGCAAACTATTGCCCGCGCCTCGCGGCGACACAACTTGTTTCCGCAGCCGGCTCCATCCCGCCGCCAGTATCCTGCCGACCCTATCGCTGCGCAAGCGTCGCGAGTATGGCCTGCGCCGTCTTCGTATCGGTGACCAGCGTGTTGATCAGCCCTGCGCGAGCCGCGCCGATGATTGCCGTCGCCTTCTCTGGCGATGCGGCAAGGCCGATCACCTGCGGCACGGCGCGAAGCTGTGCCGGCGACATGGCGATCATCCGGCTCTCCCCTTCCCACGCGATCGGCTGCCCCTCGACATCGAAATAATGCCGAAGCACATCACCGGCCGCATGGACCAACGCCTGCTCGCTCGGCGTGGCGGCACTTGCCTCCGGCGCATTGATGGCATGCGGCAGGCCAATACCGACGATCGCGATGTCGGTCTTCTCCCACAAGGCGACGGCGTCGCGGATGGCGACATCGCGCAGGAAGACATCCCGCAACTCCGTGGACGGCAGATAGGGTGCATGGATGAAGTGCGGCGTGCCGCCGAACTCCTCGGCGGCAAGCCGCACGAACTCATTGACCTGAAAATGCGCCGCGTGCTGCTGCATGCCGCCGGTGGCGGCGACGGTGAGCACGCCCGGTATGCGCGGCAGGCCGGCCCGGATCACTTCGCGCACGGCGCGCCCCCAGCCGATGGCGACCACGGAGCCTGCCACCAGTTGCGCCTGCCTGAGCAGCCCGCCAAGCGGTGCCGCCAGCGCCGCCAGCGTGCCTGCCGCCGGCGTCTCGACCACCGCGGCATCCCGCAGTTTCAACCCGTCGATCAACTGCCTGGTGATGTCCTCCCGCGTCGCCAGATCGAGAACCTCGATACGCACGATCCCTTCCGCCCGTGCCCGCTGCAGCAGTCGCGAAATCGTCGCGGTGGAGACACCGAGCTGCCGCGCGATGTCGACCTGCGACATCTCCTCCAAATAGTGCAGCTTGGCGACCGTGTGCAGCAGTGTCCGCGACGCGGTCGCATCCTGGATGGAGGGAACAGACAGCTTGCAATTCCTTTCAGCAACGTGTTACACACGTATACGCCGATGGGAGTTATCGCGCAAATCCAGCCGACTCGCAACGTGGGGCCGCTTCCATGCGACAATGTCGGCCGGCACCGTTTTTGAGAGCGGACGGCGCACCACGCGGCAAAAAATCTCCTCGCCGGCAAAGGCGGGCAGAACTGAACATTGTTGTTTCCACGGGATCCGCGCCCTCGGTAGACGGCGCCAACATCGGACTGAAGATCATGACGAAGATGACCACCGCGGAGCTGCGCGGCTACCAGCAGATATGCGGCAAGGACGGGGCAATGGTGGCCATCGCCTGCGACCAGCGCGGCGGCATGCGGACCTTGTTGGCATCGGATCCGGCAGAGCAGGCCAAGATCACCAACGACATGCTCGGCGACACCAAGGCTGACATCACGCGCTACCTCGCCAGTGCAGCATCCTGCGTGCTGCTCGACCCACTCTGCGCGGTGCCGCGCATCGTCGACGAGGGCGTCTTGAACCGCGATACGGCACTGCTCATCGGCCTCGACGCCTCCGGTTTCGACGTCTCGCCCGAGGGCTACCGGTTGTCACGCCTGGTTCCAGGCATCGATGCGCGCCGTGTCCGCGCCCTGGGCGGCACGGGCGGCAAGATCATGGTCTATCTGCGGGCCGACAAGCCGCAAGCCAACGAACACAACATCGCCATCCTGCGCCAGTGCATCGCCGATTTCGGCAAGGAGGACCTGCTGCTGGTCGTCGAGTTCCTGACCTATCCGCTCGAAGGCGAAAGCCCCGAGGACTATGCGGCCAGGACGCCATGGCTTGTCGAGGAAGGCACCAGAATCTCGCTGGAATGCGGCGCCAAGGTGCTGAAGCTTCCCTATCCCGGCACGCCCGAAGCCTGTGCCAACATCACCCGAATGGCCGGCGAGGTGCCATGGGCGGTGCTTTCGGCCGGCGTCAACCACGCAACATTCCTCGGCCAGGTCGAGATCGCCATGCAGAACGGCGCCTCGGGCGTCATCGCCGGCCGTTCGCTGTGGAAAGACTGCATCTCGCTCGATCGTGACATCCAGCGAGAAAGGCTTAAGACCATCGCAGTGCCGCGACTGCGTGAGATCCAGGCAGTGATCGGGCACTACCGGCAAAAAGCAGCTGCCTGACAATTGCGTTTGGACTAGAGCTGTTCCAGCAAAAGTGTGAAGCGGTTTTGCGTCCGGAATTTGCGGAAAAACAGATGCAGGACGTCATGCCCCTCAGCATAGGGATCGATATAGGCGGCACCAATCTGCGTGCCGCCCGCGTCTCCGGGACCGGTGAAATCCTCAAGCGCGTTTCCGAAAAAAGCGCGCCCGACCCGGAGCTGGTGCTTGGCCGCATCGCCGACATGGTGCGCCTTCTCGACACGCCCGATGTGAAGGCCATCGGCGTCGGCGTCCCCGGCCGTGTCGATGCGCGGCGCGGCGCCGTCCTGTCGGGTGGCTACGTCAACCTCGCTTCGGTCGCGCTGGCGCAACGCCTGGAAGACATGACAGGCAAGCCCGTCATCATCGACAACGACTGCAACATGGCGTTGGCCGCCGAGATGGCGCTCGGCGCCGGGCGCGGCCAGGACAACATCGTCATGTTCACCATAGGCACCGGCATTGGCGGCGCCGTCGCTCAAGGTCGGCGGATCACGCGTGGCTCGGCAACGGCGGGCCAGCTTGGCCACATCACCGTCGATGTCGACGGCGAGGTTTGCGCCTGCGGCCGGCGCGGCTGCGTCGAGACCACCAGTTCAGGCACCGCGCTCGGCCGCCACATTGCGCGCGCCGGGCTCGGCGCCGACATTTCTGTCGATCAGCTTTTTGCCCGCGATGCGGCCGGCGACATCCAGGCGCGCGGCATACTCGACGCCTGGGCGAGACCGTTGCGTGCCGCCATCGACACGGCCGTTGCCGTGCTCGATCCCGACATGGTGCTGCTTGGCGGCGGCCTTGGCCGGGCAGCACATACAGCACTCGGCCGAGCGCCGGCGCTGGCGCCCTGGTATCAATGCCCGGTGAAACCCGCGCAGCTCGGCGACGACGCCGGCGTGATCGGCGCTGGCCTCCAGGCACTCGCCATGGAACCGGGCACAGGTCCGCTTCCGCGCTTGGCCCAGTCCGGCCACGCCAGGCGTGCCGTGCTCGTCAACGGCATTCCCGCAAGCGGCAAGAGCACCGTCTCGCGCGGCATCGCCGACCGCATGGGATGGCCGTTGCTCGCGCTCGACACGATCAAGAATCCGTTCCTCGAAGTGCTTGGCGGCGGCGACCGCGAATTCAACCGCACGCTCGGCCGCGCCAGCTATCAGGCGATCTGGTCGGCCGTCGGCGAAGCTCCGGCAGGCAGCACCTTTGTCATCGATGCCTGGTTCGGCTTTCAGCCGCGTGAAGTTCTTGAGGACTATCTACGAAAAGCTGGGGTCGAACAGACCGTCGAAATCTGGTGCCACGCGCCCGGCGAGGTCCTTGCCGAGCGCTATGGCGCCCGGCTCGACCAGCGCCCCGCTGGCCATCCCGGTGCCGCCTATATCCCCGAACTGATCGAGCTCGCCAAGCGTGCCGAACCGCTGCGGCGCGGACCGCTCTTCGACGTCGACACGACAAAACCGATCGACTTCGATGCCATCACGGCATGGCTGCGAGCGGTCATGGCCGCCCGCTTGGATGTACCTGGCTGAACCAGGACGTCAGTCCGTTTGATCAATAGCCGACCGTAAAACGCTGCCTGACATGCGCAGGCTTCTCGATCTCGTCGACCATGACGATGGCGTAGTCCTCGAAGGAGATGCTGCTGCCCTTGTCCGAGGCGAGGAGCGTGTCCTGGCCGAGGCGGAATTTGCCGGTGCGCTCGCCAGGGATGAACATGGCGGACGGCGACAGGAACGTCCAGTCGAGATCGCCGACGGTCTTCAACTTGTCGAGGAAGTCGGCGCCCTTCTGTGCCTCGGCCTTGTAGATTGCAGGGAATTCGGGGGTATCGACCAGACGCTTGCCTGGCGCGACCTCGAGGCTGCCGGCGCCGCCGACAACGAGGTAGCGCTTCACACCGGAAGCACGCACCGCCGCGATCAGCGTGTCGGCGTCGCTGTCCAGAAAATGCACCGAGCTGATCACCACGTCATGGCCGCGGATCAGGTCGGCGAGAGCTTGGCTGTCGAAGACATCCCCCTTCCTGGCCGTGACGCCGGGCAGCGCAGCGATCTTTTCCGGGTGTCGCGCAATGCCGGTGACTGTGTGGCCACGATCCGAGAGTTCCTTGAGGATGCGCGAACCGACGGCGCCCGATGCACCGATGAGAGCGACTTTTGCCATGTCTTTTTCCATTCCTTGCTGGGGTTAGTTGGGAGAGATCACGCCGCCGCGATATGGGCGACAAGATTGTCGAAGCTGCCGAACAGTGCGTTCGAACCGATGAGCCGGGGCGCGTCGTTGCGGATGACCGCGAGCGAAGGCACGCCGTCGGCATGAAGGCGCTCGAACAGCGTTCGGCCTTGGCCGACGAGTTCGCGGTGCGCCTTCATCAGCCGTTCCGTCGGCGACTGCAGCAGGCCGGCAGCATCCGCCATGCCGGCGGCGGCAAGCACTTCTGCGACACCGTCGATCGTCACGATATCCCTGCCATCGACATAACGCGCCCGCTGGATCGCCTTCAGCGCCGTCAGCCGGCCGCCGGGACCTTCCAGGCCAGCAGCGCTGATGCCGAGCGTGGCGGCATGGGAATCGAGCAAGGTGCCACGGACATCGAGGACATCGCGCCGATAGGCCTGCGTGAACTTCTGCCCGGTCAGGCGCTCGATGCGCTGGTCGTTCGCCCAGGCGTGGGCAGCGAAAGCTTCATCCATCGGCCGCGCCCCTGCGCCGGAGAACAGGCCGGTCGGCAGCAGTTCGATGCGCACGCCGCTGGCCGACAGCCTGTCAAGCATCGGGGAGGCGCCGTAGCACCAGCCGCAGAGCGGATCGAAAAGATAGGTCACGTCCGGATTGCTCACGATCATACTGTCCTTGCTGTGGGCATCGGGTGCGGCCCACCGGAATGTGCTGGCCATATGTGGCAGACGGCGACCTTGCGATAAACCAGAGCCAATAATACAAACTGTCCGATCAAATCAGACAAAGGCAGGTCATATGGCCGAGCTTCTGAATCTCAATCGGCTCGTCTACTTCACCACGGTCATGGAGACCGGCTCGTTCACCGTGGCGGGGGACCGGCTGGGCGTAGCCAAGGCCGTGGTCAGCCACCAGATCGGCAAGCTTGAGGAAGAATTGGGCGCAACGCTCATGCGGCGCACGACGCGGCGTGTCACCCCGACAGAAGAAGGGCGCCTCTTCTATGACCGCGCGACCATCATCTTGCGCGAGGCCGAGGCAGCCTATGGCGAGATCTCGCACGGGGCGGTCGAGCCCGCCGGAATGCTGAGGCTGACCGCACCGCTCGACTATGGCGCTAAGGTGGTCGCGCCGGTGATGGCTGCGTATCTGAAGACCTATCCGCAGATGCGTGTCGAGGCGATCTTCGACGACGCTGTGAGCAACCTGGTGGACGAGCAGATCGACCTCGGCATCCGCGTCGGCTGGCTTGCCGATTCCTCCAACCAGGCACGGCGCCTGGGCACGATACGGCAGATCGTGGTGGCGAGCCCGGCCTTTGCAGCGAGCCTGCCGTCCGACGTCGGACCGCTCCAGGCAAGATCGCTGGCCTGGGTTGGCAACGCGCAGCTGCGCGGCATCGGCCAGTGGCTGTTTTCCAGGGATGGGGAAACGGTGCTGACCGAACTCAATCCGATCATCATGTGCGACAAGAGCCCGGCCGCCCTGGCCTGTGTGCTCGCCGGCATCGGGTTGGGCATCTTCCCGGACTACAGTGTCAATGATGACATCGCCGAGGGACGGCTGGTGCCGGTGTTCGCTGATTGGACCTTGCCGACCGGCGGTATCCACGCGGTCTTCCCGCCGGCCCGCTTCCGGCCCGCCAAGGTGCGCGCCTTCGTCGACTTGCTCGCGGCGGTCGAGAGAAAGCGCGCGCGCCGCCTCGAAACGGCATGACGCCGCCGGGCGCGCGACATCGTCAGCAAGAACTTACATTCACGCGCGGAGCCGTGCCGTTCGATTGCCGACGAGAGGCACTCCTCATGGTCTGGAACTTGCCGCCAGACATGCAAACGGCCCGCATTGATGCGGGCCGTTTTAAGTTTGGTTGCGGGGACAGGATTTGAACCTGTGACCTTCAGGTTATGAGCCTGACGAGCTACCGGGCTGCTCCACCCCGCGTCATATTCCTCACCGCCAAATGA
>NZ_AYWR01000037.1:0-43776 GCF_000502935.1 Mesorhizobium sp. LNHC221B00
AACCGCTCGAATTCCTTGCGCACATTGGCAACGCGAACTTCCATTTAAAGAACCTTCTAATGCCCGCGCGTCGCGGCGAGTTCGGCGCCGTAGCGCATCTCCAGCAGTGTTTTCAGGACCAGCGTGACCAGCGCCAGCCCGGCCAGCAACGAGGCGACGGCGAAGGCGCCGACAGCGTTGTACTCGTTGTAGAGGATTTCGACATGCAGCGGCATGGTGTTGGTCAGGCCGCGTATATGGCCCGACACCACCGAGACCGCGCCGAATTCGCCCATGGCGCGCGCATTGCACAACAGCACGCCATAGAGCAGCCCCCATTTAACGTTCGGCAAGGTGACGAACCAGAAGGTCTGCCAGCCATTGGCGCCGAGCGAAAGTGCTGCCTCCTCATCGCCATTGCCCNACTCGTTGTAGAGGATTTCGACATGCAGCGGCATGGTGTTGGTCAGGCCGCGTATATGGCCCGACACCACCGACACCGCGCCGAATTCGCCCATGGCGCGCGCATTGCACAACAGCACGCCGTAGAGCAGCCCCCATTTGACGTTGGGCAAGGTGACGAACCAGAAGGTCTGCCAGCCATTGGCGCCGAGCGAAAGTGCTGCCTCCTCATCGCCATTGCCCNGCAAGGTGACGAACCAGAAGGTCTGCCAGCCATTGGCGCCGAGCGAAAGTGCTGCCTCCTCATCGCCATTGCCCTGTTCCTGCATCAGCGGGATCAGCTCGCGGGCGACGAACGGGAAGGTGACGAAGACGGTGGCCAGCACAATGCCCGGCACGGCGAACAGGATCTGGATGCCATGTCCCTTCAGCCACTCGCCGAGCAACCCTTGCGCGCCGAACAAAAGCACGTAGACCAGGCCCGAGATCACCGGCGAGACCGAGAAGGGCAGGTCGATCAGCGTGGTCAAAAACGCCTTGCCCTTGAATTCGAACTTGGCGATCGCCCAGGCGGCGGAGATGCCGAAGACGACATTGAGCGGCACCGAGATCGCGGCGACGAGCAATGTCAGGTGGATGGCCGAGCGCGCATCCGCTTCGCCCAGGGCCTGCGTATAGGCACCGACGCCTTTCNCGGCGAACAGGATCTGGATGCCATGTCCCTTCAGCCACTCGCCGAGCAACCCTTGCGCGCCGAACAAAAGCACATAGACCAAGCCCGAGATCACCGGCGAGACCGAGAAGGGCAGGTCGATCAGCGTGGTCAGGAAGGCCTTGCCCTTGAATTCGAACTTGGCGATCGCCCAGGCGGCGGAGATGCCGAAGACGACATTGAGCGGCACCGAGATCGCGGCGACAAGCAATGTCAGGTGGATGGCCGAGCGCGCATCCGCTTCGCCCAGGGCCTGCGTATAGGCACCGACGCCTTTCGCCAGCGCCTCATGGAAGACGATGATCAGCGGCAAGAGCAGGAAGACGCCGAGGAAGGCAAAGGCGATCGCCATCAGCACGGCCTGGGCCGGGCGGCTTTCGGTCACCGCCGCCGAGCGGCTCTCATGGTAGGGTTCCCAGGATTTGATTTCGGGATCAGCCATAGCGCTTGCGGCTCCATGTCTGCACCAGATTGACGACCAGAAGCATGACGAACGACAGAGCCAGCATGATCGCCGCGATCGCGGTCGCCGCCGGATAGTTGTATTCCTCGAGCCGGATGACGATCAAAAGCGGCGCGATCTCGGATTTGTAAGGCAAATTGCCGGCGATGAAGNATGGAAGACGATGATCAGCGGCAAGAGCAGGAAGACGCCGAGGAAGGCAAAGGCGATCGCCATCAGCACGGCCTGCGCCGGACGGCTTTCGGTCACCGCCGCCGAGCGGCTCTCATGGTAAGGTTCCCAGGATTTGATTTCGGGATCAGCCATAGCGCTTGCGGCTCCATGTCTGCACCAGATTGACGACCAGAAGCATGACGAACGACAGAGCCAGCATAATCGCCGCGATCGCGGTCGCCGCCGGATAATTGTATTCCTCGAGCCGGATGACGATCAAAAGCGGCGCGATCTCGGATTTGTAAGGCAAATTGCCGGCGATGAAGNTTGTATTCCTCGAGCCGGATGACGATCAAAAGCGGCGCGATCTCGGATTTGTAAGGCAAATTGCCGGCGATGAAGATGACCGAGCCGTATTCGCCGACGCCGCGGGCAAAGGCCAGCGAAAAGCCGGTGATGATGGCCGGCGCCAGGCCCGGGAACAGCACGCGGGTGATGATCTGGAAGCGGCTGGCGCCAAGCGTGGCGGCGGCTTCCTCGACCTCCTTGTCGATCTCTTCCATGATCGGCTGCACGGTGCGCACGACGAAGGGCAGGCCGATGAAGACCNGATGGCCGGCGCCAGGCCCGGGAACAGCACGCGGGTGATGATCTGGAAGCGGCTGGCGCCAAGCGTGGCGGCGGCCTCCTCGACCTCCTTGTCGATCTCTTCCATGATCGGCTGCACGGTGCGCACGACGAAGGGCAGGCCGATGAAGACCAGGGCGATGACGATGCCGAGCGGCGTGTAGGCGACCTTGATGCCGAGCGGCATCAGGAGTTTGCCGATCCAGCCGTTCGGCGCATAGAGCGTGGTCAGCGCGATGCCGGCGACCGCCGTCGGCAACGCGAAGGGCAGGTCGACCATGGCATCGACGATGCGGCGGCCGGGAAAGCGGTAGCGCACCAGCACCCAGGCGACCAGCGTGCCGAAGACGACATTGACGATCGCCGCGACAAAGGCGGTGCCGAAGCTGATCTCCAGCGCGTTGATGGTGCGGCGGTCGGTGGCGATCGCCCAGAAATCAACCCAGCCAAGCGCGGCCGAGCGCCAGATCAGCCCGGACAGAGGGATGAGGATGATGAGGGTGAGGTAGGCAAGCGACAAGCCGAGCGTCAATCCGAAACCCGGAATGACGCTCGGCTGCCTGAACCGCCACCCCGCCTGCGCGGGTGCTGTGNGGGATGAGGATGATGAGGGTGAGGTAGGCAAGCGACAAGCCGAGCGTCAATCCGAAACCCGGAATGACGCTCGGCTGCCTGAACCGCCACCCCGCCTGCGCGGGTGTTGTGGTCGCGAATGTTGCGGTCATCGAGTTCAGGGGAGTCCCTCCCGCTCAACCAGGATTGCCCCCGCTAAAAGCTCCAAGAGGTTGGCGTGCGCAAGTTGTTTGAACGATCCCTGCCACTACGTCTATTCGCTCAGTGGAATTTCGCCTCCGTTGCCATTCGGAATTTTTGCGGTCGTACAGCTACCACTTAGTGAGCGGATAATCGGGCTAGGCCGGGTAGGCCCCTCCCCGAAATGATAAGGGCGACCCCATTTTCAATCGGCTCATACTCCACCGCTGGAACACGCGCCTGCATATGCGGGTGCGATATCGAAAGTGTCCTGCCGTGTACCACCATGTCGATCTGCAGCGCTCCGCTGTTGAATGTCGGCACGAAAGGCAACAGGCAGGTGAAGCCGAAAGTATAGCCATCCCCAACAGAATAGGTGGGGTGAGCCTTAATAGCATCTCTCGCAATACCCTTGGAGGAGTTCTGCGTAGGGCCAAGCCAACGTAATAATAAAGGGGCTGGCTGGATATCGATCGGGGAGGAGAAGGAAATGGAGAGCATTTCAAAAGAACTGATGAAACTGGCAGAACACATCCGCCCGGCGCGAGAAGCGTTCGCTGAAGCGGATAAAAGGAGGATCGAATCCGCCTTGGAGGCGGGACGGCTTCTCTGCCAAGCCAAGCATGACTGCCCACACCAGCAATGGCTGGCTTTCCTGACATTGGCCGATATCTATGAGCGACAGGCGCAAGAGTTGATGCACCTGGCCCGCGCGGGATTGACGGCACACGTCGTTTCCGAAATCGGCGGCATCGATGCGGCGCTGGCCTACCTGGTGAAGGCAAGATTGCCCGAGCCGGGCGAATGCCTGACTGTCGGACGGATAGGCTGGCCTGAAAAGAACACGCCCTTCGCCATCATCAAGCCCAACGCCACCCATCCTGGTTACTATGACGTGGCAATCGCCGACATGTGGGCCAATCCCGCAACGGTCTTCTCCTCCACCAAGCCGCTGAAGGGGGGAAGTGTACGGCTTGCCGACGGGTCATTCTTCGACAACCTCTGGCGTATTGTCGATAGGGAATTGGACGTACCGCACTCGCAGCGCGAATTCCAAATGATGCCGGTGGATCTGTTTTCCCAGGATGGAGCTTTCCTCTTCGCAAAACCGGCCACCATTGCAACTGCTGGTTCGAAGACAAACCGGGCTCCCAACTACGCGCATTGACTTCGTCGCATGAGCCGGGCCTGTCGGCAGGTCTCCATTGCGGCCACGGAAATGAGGGGGCGCTCCAGCCAATACCGCCACAGTGGAGAGATCGATGAAAAGTCACCGTGCCAGGGCCGGCGCACTGTGCTTGGCGCTGATGATGATGTCGGAACACTCCATTGCGCAGTCCCAACTAAGCCAGGCAGAAATCTATCGAGCCCAGGCGCGGCTGTTCGAGAGCAATTTCCTGACTCGTATTCCCGACGGCAGGATTGGTCAGCGGACGTTGGATGCTCTGAGAGCCTGGCAGCTACAGGCGAAGCGGCCGCAGACCGCGGAATTGACGAAGAAAGAGTTCGACCAGCTGATGCGTTTCGATCCCGGCAAACACGCTTGGGAAGCGATATCCGGTTCAACGGACGGGACCTGGATCGCGGTTTGGGGACATCGCTCCGGGGTAGAAGCAGCCAAAAAGGCCTTGGCGGGGTGCCAGAAGAAATCGTCTCGGCCCGACGATTGTTCGTACGTATCCAATTCCGTTGATCGGAGTGGCCCAGGGTGGTCTGCTGCCGTTTTTTGCGAACAGCGAGGTCTCTTTCGAAAGAAAGGTCAGATGTTCCTGCACAATGGCTTGAGCCGGAAATCAGCCATGGACCAAGCGTTCACCGCTGCATCGACCGCGAAATTCCGCCCATCTCAATGCACTCTCGTGAAAGCATTGAACGGAGACGGACAACAGTGAACCATTTCAACAGCGTTTGCGAATGGGCGCCGAGGTATCGCTCGGGCCCAGTCCAGCGGGAAGACCATCCACATTAAGCGTAGTCAAACCGCGCTGACCGACATTTTCAGATTGCGGCGGTCTCGGAAGAGGTAATGCCATACCCGATTTCGCGCTCCATTTTCTTGATCGCTGCAGGCTTAATCGGACGGCATCATAATCAGGGTGGCGAACTCATGCGCATTGCGGTTGTCGGCTCAGGGTATGTCGGTCTCGTGTCTGGAGCATGCTTGGCTGACTTTGGTCACAAAGTCGTCTGCATCGACAAGGCAGAAGCAAAAATTGTCGATCTTCAGGCTGGAAGAATGCCGATCTATGAGCCTGGTCTCGAAGACCTCGTCGGCAAGAATTCCGCGACAGGGCAGCTCGCCTTCAGCAGCGAACTCGCGCCAGCGGTCGCAGACGCTGATGTGGTGTTCATTGCCGTCGGGACGCCTTCGCGGCGAGGCGACGGTCATGCCGATCTTTCCTATATTTACGAGGCGGCGCGGGAAATCGCGGCCGCGGTCCGCCGCTTCACGGTGGTCTGTGTCAAATCCACAGTGCCGGTGGGCACCGGAGATGAAGTCGAACGGATTATCCGCAACTGCAATCCGACGGCGGATGTAGCAATTGTGTCGAACCCTGAATTCCTTCGCGAAGGGGCTGCCATCGACGATTTCAAACGCCCCGACCGGATCGTTATCGGCCTGCCATCGGACGAACGCAGCCGCGAGGTGATGGCGGAAGTCTACCGGCCGCTCTATCTCAACCAGGCGCCGATCATGTTCACCGGACGTCGCACGTCAGAACTGATAAAATATGCGGCCAACGCCTTCCTGGCGCTCAAGATTACCTTCATCAACGAGATGGCGGATCTTTGCGAGAACGTGGGCGCGAACGTGCAGGAGGTGGCGCGCGGTATCGGGCTCGACAATCGCATCGGCTCGAAATTCCTGCATGCAGGCCCAGGGTACGGAGGATCCTGTTTTCCCAAGGATACGCTGGCTCTCGTCAAGACGGCGCAAGATAGCGGTGCGCCGCTCCGGCTGATCGAAACAACCGTCGCCGTGAACGACCAGCGAAAGCGAACCATGGCCCGCAGGATCGTCCTCGCCTGCGGCGGCAACGTGCGCGCAAAGACGATAGCCGTGCTCGGCCTCACATTCAAACCCAACACGGATGATGTCCGTGACGCACCTTCCCTCTCGATCATCCAGGCTTTGATCGATTTTGGAGCGCATGTCCGCGTGTATGACCCGGAAGGCATGGAACAGGCCAAGCTGATGCTCGGTGCGAGCGTCGAGTACGCGAAGGGAGCATACGAATGTGCCAAGGGCGCTGATGCCTTGGTGATCGTCACCGAGTGGAACCAGTTCCGCGCCCTGGATTTTGAACGCCTGTCACGCTCCATGTCGAAGCAGCTTGTGGTCGACCTTCGCAACATCTACAGGCGCGAAGAGGTCTGTAAGCATGGCTTCGAGTACGTCACCATCGGCGAGGGTGTGGCAGAAGACGGATCTGTTTTTGCCGCGGCCGCCGAATGAGGTATTTCGTCACCGGAACCGCCGGATTTATCGGATTTCATCTGGCGCGCCACCTGCTGGGCGAAGGTCACTCCGTGACCGGCTTCGACGGGATGACGCCTTATTACGACGTTGCCTTGAAGCAATCCCGACACGCCCTGCTGCAACGATACGGCGCCTTTCGCTTCCACATCGGGCAGTTGGAGGACATGGACGCCCTGCGGCGGGCAGCAGACTTGGCGAAGCCCGATGTGATTGTCCATCTGGCCGCGCAGGCCGGCGTGCGATACTCGATCGACAATCCGCGAAGCTACACCGACAGCAATCTGGTCGGTTCCTTCAACGTGCTTGAGCTTGCCCGCGATTTAAAGCCAAGGCATCTGCTGCTTGCCTCCACCAGCTCGGTCTACGGTGCGAATGATACGACCCCGTTCGTTGAGACCGACCAGACCGATTGGCCGCTGACGTTCTACGCCGCCACAAAGAAGGCGGTGGAGGCGATGTCACATTCGTATTCGCATCTTTTCCAGATTCCAACGACGTCCTTCCGCTTCTTCACCGTGTATGGGCCATGGGGCCGACCCGACATGGCGCTCTTCAAATTCGTTGACGCCATCGAGAACGGTCGCCCGATTGAAATCTATGGCGAAGGCGCGATGAGACGCGACTTCACCTATGTCGACGATCTTGTTGAAGCCATCGTTCGGCTCATCGGATGCGCGCCCGTTTCCGGCCAGCCGGTGTCGGGCCCTGATGTCATCGATACGCTGTCACCCGTGGCGCCATGGCGTGTGGTCAATATAGGCGGCGGCCAGCCGGTGGAGCTGTTGTCTTTCATCGAGACAATCGAGAACTGCCTCGCCAAACGCGCCATCCGCAAGAGCCTGCCGATGCAATCAGGCGACATGTCGGTGACATATGCCGACCCGCGCCTCCTGCAGGCCCTGACAGGCTTTCGCCCCGAGACCAGCGTCGAGGACGGGGTGGCTGCCTTCGTGCGCTGGTATCTGCAAGAACGACCAGCGCGCCCGACAATCGCCGCCTAGGCATTTCTTCGCTCCAAGCAGGCGGCAAACATGGCCCTCAGGCCGACACCAGCTTGGCATGCACTTTGGGCTTGCTACCGCGCCAGGATGTCACCTCAATGGTTTCTCCGTCGCCGCAAAGCACTGCAAAACCGCTGCCGGTATGAGCCTGGACCTGGCCACTCAGCCCTATGTAGCGCCCTCGCCCCGCAAACATGCGTGCCTGGTCGACGAAGATTTTGCTGCCCCCGTCGAGAGTGAAGGCGCCTGGATAGGGGTCGCCGACAGCGCGGACAAGGCGAAGAATGCTTTCAGCCGTTTGCGTCCAATCTATCGATCCGTCGTCCGCCGAGCGCTTGGCGCAGTAGCTGGCGAGCGAGTCATCCTGCACGACGCCGACGCTGTTGTCGCGAGCGATCGCCGACACGACGAGAGGTGTCATTTCCCGCAGGGCCTGCTTGTGCTTTTCGTAAAGCGAACGCGCGGTCTCGTCCTCCGTCACCGGAAAAAGCTTCTGCATTACAATGGGACCGCTATCGACACCTTCGTCGAGCCGAAAAAATGTGGACCCGGTCTCCTTCTCGTCGGCGATGATCGTCCACGGGATCACCGCTCTGCCCCGAAAGCGCGGCAGTGGGGCCGGATGGAAGCCTATCGACCCAAGGCGGGCGATCGCACGAAATTCGGCTCGGCAGATCTGCGACCAACCGACGACCAGCGTCAAATCGGGGCGCCCTTCCGCGAGCCAGGCGATTGTGTCGGGCGCGTTGATGTTCCTGGTCAGATGGACCGAGGCTCCCGCTGCGCGCGCCGGAGCTGACAGATCGACGAAATCGGAATGGCGTGCGGAAGCCTCGTCCGCCAAGGTGACAAGCAGCGAGGGAGCCATGCCCGCTTCGACGAGGGCGTCAAACGCAACACGGGACCCCTCCACCGCACCGACGAATGCTATGCGCATGAAATCCGGACTCCAATACAGTGCCGCCGCGACAGTGAGACACTGACCTTTTCTATTGTGCGGTTCGATCCTACGCCCAAGTCCAACTTTAGAGGTAACCGGTCGTCTCCGATGCATCCCAATGTGCAACTCTTCGCAGCGGCAAAAAGCTGGATAGTTGGGTGGATCGGAGTTGAGATTGGAACGGTTGATGGACTGTGGCGCCAGCCTGACACTTCTGGATCGCGATGCCTTCGCGGGTGAACCCCTGCGCGTCGGCTCCAGCCGGCCGCACGTGGCGATCGTCCTGCCTGGACTGGGCGCCGGCGGCACCGAACATGTCGTCAACGTTCTCGCCAACCAGTGGGCAGCAAGAGGCTGGCATGTGACGCTGGTTACATTCGAGGCCCCCGGTCCCCCGCCTTACTATCATTTCGATCCCGCGGTCAGGATAGAGCGGTTGGGATTGCCGCAGATGAAGCGGTCCAGGCTGGGGGCAATTGGCGCAAGCGCACGCCGGATATTTCTCCTGCGTCGAACGCTCAAGAAACTGGCTCCGGATGTGGTCCTGAGCTTTCTCACGCGCACGAACGTGATGTCGCTGGCGGCAAGCCGGGGGCTAGGCCTCGACGTCGTGGTTTCGGAGCGCAACAATCCTGCACTGCAGGACGTGGGCCCCGTCTGGCGGTTCCTTCGGGCAAAGCTCTATCCGTCCGCCTTCGGATTGGTCACCATGACCACCGGCGCGCTGAACTACTTCAGCCCTGCCATGCGAAGGCGAAGCTGGGTTATTCCCAATCCCGTCGATCTTCCCGCAAAAAGCAAACCGCGCCGGAACGGCGCCGTGCTCGTCGCTGTCGGCCGCCTGGTCCCGCAGAAAGGCTTCGACCTGCTGCTGAAGGCATTCGCCAACATCCGCCGCGATTTTCCCGAATGGAAGCTGGTCATCTGGGGCGAAGGTCCCGACCGTGCCGAATTGGAAGCCGAGCGGGATCGCCTGGGCCTACAGGGTTGCGTTGAAATGCCCGGGGTAACCAGCCGGCCCGGCATCTGGGTGGAGACCGCCGACGCCTTTGTCCTTTCGTCCCGCTATGAAGGTTGGGGGATCGTGCTGCTCGAGGCAATGGCGGCCGGCCTGCCCGTCATATCCTTCGACTGCCAGTGGGGTCCCCGCGAGATGGTCGATAATGAGAGGGATGGACTTCTCGTCGAGAACGGAAGTGTCGACGCGCTCGCGCAGGGCCTGCAGCGGCTGCTTGGCGATGAAACGCTCCGCAAAAAACTCGGCGCGGCCGCAGCGGCAAGTGCTGCAAGGTTCACGCCTGAATATGTGATGCAGAATTGGGACCAGGTCATTCACGCCGTCCTGGCGGCGCGCGGCAATGAAGAGCTCTCGCCATGCTAACCACCCAGCGCGCCCTGCGCAAAATGGAAACGCGCATCAAGATGACCTGGGCCGCCTCCGGGGCGGACGCGTTCCTCGTCTCCTACCCGAAATCCGGGCGGACCTGGTTCAGGCATATCCTGTCAGACTACTTCAGCCGGACGGCTCACGACGGAAATGTCGACCTCTTCCGCATGTTCGAAGTCCTTCCAAACTTCGACCTCGATCCGGAGCGTGGGATTCCGGCTTTCCGTTACACTGAACAGCGCTCCCGGGTGCCGCTTATCCTCGTTTCGCACCTCAACTACAGGCATATGCTGTTCTTGCACCGGCCGGTCATTTTCATGGTTCGCGATCCTCGCGACGTTGTGGTGTCAGCCTATTTCCACGCGACGCGCCACAAGCATCGATTCGAAGGCGATATGGATGCTTTCATCTGCGACTATCAGCAGGGCCTGCCGGCCCTTATCGTGTATCTGAACAGCTGGGCGAAGGGCCTGAAACATCACAGGCATGCCGTCTTGAGCTATGAAGAACTGACCGGTGACCCTGTCGGCACGTCCTCGCGCATTCTGAGATTTCTACGGCACGATCCGTCCGCAGCTGACCTCGAGGAGGCCATCGAGGCTTCCCGTTTTGAAGCGATGCGTGAACATGAGGTGGCGGGGGGCCTGCCGGCGCATGTGTATGACAGAGGCGACGCCGAAAGCCGGCGCATGCGCCGCGGAAAGGTCGGAGGGTTCGCCGACTACCTCACCGACGCGCAAGCCGAACTGATTGAGCGGACCTGCTCCGAGTGGTTGACCTCGGCCGCCAAGGAGTTGCTTTGCCGCGGTGGAATCCACTTCTCGCGGTACAATTGAAGTCTTGTCCTAGGTTCGTCAGTTCGAGCCTGTCTCGCCCCCGGATCGTCCGGATCGCGGTTGCCGCAGCCTGCGGCGAAGACGGCAGCCTTAAGCGCTCTGCATTGGTTCAGCGTCTCAACTTCGTGTTCGTCATTCACCCCCACGATCGTTCGATCTGCAAGGCTGGCAGGCACGCGGCGCATCGTGCCGGCGTGTCTGCGGTGAGACACTATGCGGGTCGAATACATGACCAGACGCGGCGCACCCGGGATTTCCTTACCGCTAATGGGCTAGGCCATCAGTCGTAGCAGCCATCCGATGCTGACTGATTGAGGTTGCCACAGAGCCAAACTTGGTTGTGGCGGGCTCTTCCTTTCCGCCGATGATGGGTGACGCCAGCAGCGATCTGGCGCGAATCCTGGATCTGCATTGCTCCGCAAGGACGGAGTGTGGGGTGAGTTTGGCAACCATAGCGATGACCACAGGCCTGATCGGACGTGTGATGGAGGCCCTCAAACGCAGGAGCGCCGGCCGCACGCGCCTGGCCAATATCGCACACCTTTTGACCGGCAATTTTCTCGGTTCATTGCTCGGGCTCGTGGCATTTGCGCTTTCGGCGCGCGCCCTTGGCGTGGCGAATTATGGCCAGCTTGCGTTGATTATCGCGTTCACCCGGGTGGTCGAGCGCGTTGTCAGTTTCCAGTCCTGGCAGCCAATCATCAAATATGCGGCGGGCCTGGACGCGTCCTCGGATCGCGATGCACTGCGCATTCTCATGAAATTTGGCCTGCTTATCGATGTTGGCGCCGCCGTTTGCGCCTGGGTCATCGCCATGGGCGCCGCACTTCTCGTCGCGCCGTTCTTCGGTTGGTCCGCGGAAGTCGTGCAACTTCTTGTCCTGTATTCCAGCGTCCTGCTGTTCCAGATCTCAGGCGTTCCGGTCGCGGTGCAGCGCATGGCCGGCAACTTCCGCCTCCTGGCCTACGGGCAGCTGCTCAATGCGGTTTTACGGGTTTTGCTGTGCTTGCTCGGGGTGCTGCTCAAGGCTGATCTCGCCTATTTCACCGCGGTTTGGGCGGGAACACAGATCCTCGGGTCCCTGACACTCTTGACGCTGACGATGCGCGCGCTGCACAGGCAGGGTGTTCGCAAGATCCTGCGGGCCCCTTTGACCGGAATCACAAGCCGCTTTCCCGGCATCTGGAATTTCGCCTGGTCTTCGAACATTTCGCTGACATTGCGCGTGAGCGCTCAGGAACTCGATACGCTGCTGGTCGGGTTCCTCGCCGACCCGGCTTCAGCGGGCTTGTACCAAATCGCCAAGCGCATAGGGCGCGTCGGCCAGCAGGTCGGTCCACAGGTCCAGAATGTTCTCTATCCCGACGTGGCCCGCTTTTGGGCGCAGGGAAGCATCGGAAAATTCAAACGCGCGGTCTTTCAAGCCGAAGCCATGCTGTTCGGCTTTGGCATCCTCTGCATATTGGTCGTCGCGGCGTTCGTCCGGCCGCTGCTCATGTGGACCGCGGGGCCTGCTTTTCTCGGCGCGGCCAACCTCGTCATCGTGCAGATGGTGGCGGTCGCGTTCGTGCTTTCGGGCTCCGCTGCCCGCTCAGCACTGCTGGCCATGGGCAAACAGCGCGAGGTGTTGCGGATCGTCGTCGTTGCGACGGCCGCCTTCCACATCACGGCACTTCTGCTGATCCCGCGCATCGGTGCGATGGGCGGCAACATCGCCCACATCGTGCTGGGCATATTGTGGACCGCGGGCTTGGCCCTTTCATTGAAACAAGCGTTGAAGACCACCCACTCCGACAGGCTGACCAGGCCGGTGGACAGCCTCGATCAGGCAGATCTTTCTCCTTCAAAGGCAATCTAGATGACCCTTGCGACCCAAGCTTCAACCACCGTGCCCATAGCGTCGCGACGCCCTGGTCCGTCATCGCCGACCCTTACGCATCTGCAGCGGCTCGAGGCTGAATCGATCCACATCATTCGCGAGGTGGCGGCCGAATTGCGCAACCCGGTGATGTTGTATTCCGTGGGCAAGGACTCGGCGGTGATGCTGCATCTGGCGATGAAGGCCTTCTACCCATCGCAACTGCCGTTTCCCTTGCTCCACATCGACACCACCTGGAAGTTCAAGGAAATGATCCGCTTCCGCGATGAAACCGTCGCGCGGCTTGGCCTGGACCTGCTGGTGCGTAGCAACGAAGCCGGTCTTGCCGAGGGCATCACACCGTTTACCCACAACTCATCGATCTACACGCAGATCATGAAGACGGAAGCGTTGAAATCGGCGCTGTCCTCGTTCGGTTTCGATGCCGCCTTTGGCGGGGCGCGGCGAGATGAAGAGAAAAGCCGTGCGAAAGAGCGGGTGTTTTCGCTTCGCAGCGAGAACCATGGCTGGGATCCGAAGAACCAGCGTCCGGAGTTGTGGAACCTCTACAACGGCCGGCTGAGGCCCGGCGAATCCGTTCGCGTCTTCCCCCTCTCGAATTGGACCGAAACCGACATCTGGCAATACATCATGAGGGAGAAGATCCCCATCGTCTCGCTCTACTTTGCCGCAAAGCGCCCGGTGGTGGAGCGCAACGGACAGTGGATCATGGTGGACGACGATCGTCTGCCGCTACGCCCGGGCGAGGTGCCCGAAATGCGTTCGGTGCGCTTCCGCACCCTTGGTTGCTATCCGCTGACCGCAGCCACCGAAAGCACGGCCGCTACTCTTCCCGAGGTGCTTCAGGAAACACTTGCCACCCGGACGTCCGAGCGGTCGGGCCGTTTGATCGATCACGACGAGGCGGCATCGATGGAAAAGAAAAAGCGTGAGGGGTACTTCTGATGCTTGGTGTTGCTCAAATCGCGGATCTCGAAGCTTCCCTGGAGAGCCAGGCCGCTTCCCAGCATCTTCATGCCCATGAGCGGAAAAGCCTGTTGCGGTTTCTCACCTGTGGCAGCGTGGACGACGGCAAGTCGACACTGATCGGCAGGCTGCTCTACGACACCCAGCTGCTGATGGAGGATCAACTTTCGGCCCTTGCGGCCGATTCCCGGCGACACGGCACGACTGGCGACGATCTCGACTTCGCGCTTCTGGTTGACGGCCTCGCCAGCGAGCGCGAACAAGGCATTACGATCGATGTGGCCTATCGCTTCTTCGCCACCGAGCAGCGCAAGTTCATCGTCGCCGACACACCCGGCCATGAGCAATACACCCGCAACATGGCCACCGGCGCATCCAATGCCGACCTCGCGGTCATCCTTGTCGATGCGCGGCAGGGGATCCTCACCCAGACCCGCCGGCATTCCTTCATCGTCTCCCTGCTCGGAATCCGGCACGTTGTTCTGGCAATCAACAAGATCGACCTGATTGGCTATTCGCAGGCTGTGTTCGATGAGATCGAGGCGTCCTATCGAAGTTTCGCGGAACCGCTCGGCTTCCTCTCGTTGCAGGCCATCCCCCTGTCTGCCCGTTATGGCGACAATGTTCGTTCCAGAAGCGCGAAACTGCCCTGGTATCAGGGCCCGACACTCGTCGAGTACCTGGAGTCCGTCGAGGTCGACAGCGACCGCCGTGCGGCCCCGTTCCGGATGCCGGTGCAATGGGTCAATCGCCCCAACCTCGATTTTCGTGGATTTGCCGGCACGATCGCGGCCGGGGTGGTGAGGCCGGGAGATCGTGTGGCGGTGGCGCGCTCAGGCGTCACGAGCCTGGTGAAGCGAATTGTCACCTTCGATGGCGACCTCTCCGAAGCCGGCGCCGGCGAGGCAGTCACGCTGATGCTCGAGGACGAGATCGATGTCTCCCGCGGTGACGTTCTGGCAGCCGCGGCCGAGCGACCGGAAGTCTCCGACCAGTTTGCGGCGCATCTGCTCTGGATGCATGACGAGCCATTGATCCCCGGCCGTCCCTATCTCATCAAGCTTGCCACCAGCGTCGTAGGGGCAAGCGTCACGCACATCAAACACAGGCTGGACATCAACAATTTCGCAAAGCTCGCCACGAAAACGCTCGAGAAGAACGAAGTTGGCGTCATCAATTTGATGACACAGGCGCCGCTTGCTTTCGATCCTTTCAGCCGGGTGCATGAGACTGGTGCTTTCATCGTCATCGACCGTATGACCAATCACACGGTTGGCGCCGGGATGATCGACTTCAGCTTGCGCAGGGCAAGCAACATTCATTGGCAGGCGCTGGACGTGGACATGAACGCGCGCGCGATCGCCAAGGGCCAAAAGCCGGCGGCGCTGTGGTTCACCGGCCTCTCCGGCGCCGGCAAGTCGACGATCGCAAATCTCGTTGAGAAGCGCCTTCACGCGATCGGCAAGCACACGTACCTTCTGGATGGCGACAATGTCCGCCACGGCCTGAACCGGGATCTCGGCTTTACCGACGCTGACCGCGTCGAGAACATTCGTCGTGTCGCTGAAACCGCCAGGCTGATGGTTGATGCGGGCTTGATAGCGCTGGCTTCCTTCATTTCACCATTCCGGGCGGAACGCCGGATGGCCCGCGACCTTTTCGGCGAAGGACAGTTTATCGAGATCTTTGTCGATACGCCGCTGGCAGTGGCGGAGCGACGTGACCCGAAGGGTCTGTATCAACGCGCCCGAAACGGGTTGATACAGAACTTCACCGGCATCGGCAGTCCCTATGAGCGCCCCGAGGCTGCTCATATCACGATCACCCCAGATTTGAGCGCCGAGGAGGCCGCCGAACTGATCGTCAGCTACCTTGATCGTGGCAGCTATCTTGGAAGCGCAACCGGGTAGCAGGCGATGAGTGCTGAGACCGGTCGAATTCGGGTTTGCTTTCCATTTGTCGGTGACGATGTCGGCGGAAGTCACATCTCGGCACTGAAGCTTGTCCAGAATCTCGACACCTCAAGGGTCGCACCCGTCCTGGTGCTTCAGGACATCACGGGGCCGCTCGCAGACTTTCTGAAGATGGAGGGCCAGCCCTTCATGGGTTTGCCTCCTTTGACGACATTGCCCGCGAAAGGAACGACCTGGGGAGGTGTCGCCACCTATTTGACCAGCACGCTGCCGCATTTGAGCCGCTTCATCCGGGAGCAGAGGTTCGACATCATTCACACCAATGATGGAAGAACGCATATCAATTGGGGCATTGCCGCACGGTTTGCGGGTGCCCGGCTGGTCTGGCATCATCGCGGCGATCCCGATGCAAAAGGCGCCAATATTCTCGGGCCGTTCATTGCGGATCGCATGGTGACGGTGTCGCGATTCTCGCGGCCGAAGCATCCGATCAGATCCCTCAACGGACGCCTCAGCGTTATCCATAGCCCCTTCGACCACCCGTTGGACATCCCTGACAGGGCTGCGGCCAAGGCAAAGCTTCTGGAAGAGCTTGGCCTCGCGCCAGACACGCACGTTCTCAGTTTCATTGGCGGCCTGATCGAGCGAAAGCG
This sequence comes from Mesorhizobium sp. LNHC221B00, assembly GCF_000502935.1. Classification (NCBI taxonomy): domain Bacteria; kingdom Pseudomonadati; phylum Pseudomonadota; class Alphaproteobacteria; order Hyphomicrobiales; family Phyllobacteriaceae; genus Mesorhizobium; species Mesorhizobium sp. LNHC221B00. Next base: position 16,146 of record NZ_AYWR01000037.1, read on the forward strand.
CCCGCTTCTCTTCATCAACATCATTGAACGTTTCCGACGCGAGCATCCGCACATCCCGATCGTCGGCTGCGTGTTCGGCAACTCGCCGGCAGGCTCGCATGATCTTGAATTTGCCGCTCGCGCGCTTTGCGTCGAGCGCGGGCTGGATCGGATTGTGCGTTTCATGGGCTTTCGCAGCCCTATCGAGCCATTCCTGGCGGCGACGGATGTTCTGGTCGTTCCCGCGATAGGGGAGCCTTTTGGAAGGACCCTGATCGAAGCGATGTTTCTCGGCACGCCGGTGGTTGCGACCGATCACGGCGGCAACCCGGAAGCCATCGAGAATGGACGGACGGGATTTCTGGTCGCCCCTGAAGACACCAAAGCTTTCATGGAGCCGCTGTGGCGGTTGCTTTCGGACCCTTCGCTGTGGGCACGCATCAGCCAGGCGGCCCGCAAGCAAGCTTGCTTTTCCTATAGCACGCAGCAGCACGTCGAAAAGGTTATGGAAGTTTATGGGCAAGCACTCCGCACTCCGGCGGCGGCCAGCTTGGCTTGCAATACGACAGGTGAGAAATGATCCAAGAGGGTTCGACAATGCAGGCAGAGGATATCGACTTCCTTATCATCGGCGCTGCGAAATGCGCCACGACCTGGCTGCAGCAGTCGCTGCAGGCCGATCCGGACGTCAGCATGCCGGATCCCGAGCTGCATTACTTCAGTCGCCATTACGATCGCGGCGACGATTGGTACTTCCGCCAATTTCATAAAACTCGTCCTGGACAGCTGGTCGGTGAGAAGTCGAACTCCTACCTGGACACTCCGTCGGCACCGCAACGGGTTCACCGGCTGCTCCCCCATGTCAGGCTGATCGTGCAGCTTCGCAATCCGGTCGAACGTGCGTACTCGGACTATTGCATGCTCTTTCGCCGTGGCGAGGTCGACCGCGACATAGAATCCTACCTTGACGTGGGCAGGGATTCGCCTGGGCGTTTTCTCGCCGGCGGCCTCTACAGCGCACAGTTGCAGGCCTATCTGGATCTTTATCCGAAGGATCGGCTGCTGGTTCTGTTTTTCGAGGAAACGGTCGCAAGGCCTGTCGAACAGTTGAGCAAGGTCAGGACGTTTTTGAACCTCCCCGCGAGCGACGTGGCTTTGCCAGTGGCGAAAAAAGTGAAGGACCGCAGCGAAGCCATGGTTGGACCGCAGCTGCGCAACATGATGAAGCCGTTGAAACCTCTGGTTCGTCCCTTCCGGAACACCTCTCTCTTCGAGGCGGCCCGGGGTGCCCTGGCCGGAAAGATTGCCTATCCGCCTTTCCCCCCAAGGCTTCGATCCCAGCTCGTCGACTTTTACGCAGCCGATGTCGAGCAGCTTGGCGCACTGGTGCAGCGGGACCTGTCTGGCTGGCTTGTCCAGACTGGCGGAAGTACCTCTTTGGATTAACTCGCGAAAGTTCCTCTCGCGGTTCCGATAGCTACTCCCTGCACAAAAGCAGGTGTTGCGCCAAAAGCAGGCAAGGCGCTCCATAGCAACGATAAATCGTAGCCTCGAATCCGAACGATAGCAGGCCAACCTGTTCTTGATTGAACAAGGTCCTGGCAAGCGCGGATTTGTGTCTGCGGGGTTCAAACAGCCGATAATCTTGACGTGCTCCTGGAGCGCGGCGGCTAAGCTTTGTCGAGGTCCTAGGATGAGCCAGTTAGATCAGCCGTTTGAGGCAATCGGTCCCCTCGGAGGCCAATCGCTTTTGATAGCCACCGCAATCGCCGTCGGCCGTCTTGTCAGCAAACCACGTACAATCGTCCATGTTCTGTCGTACCTGCGTCGCAGGGTGATCGGGCGCGCCAAGGCCGTCGGCAAGAATCTTCATCTCTACATCATCGATCTGGCGATGGCGCTCGCGGCCCTGTCCTTTGCCTCATTCATGCGATTGGGCCTTGATGGAGAGGTCACCAGTCCGGAAAGCTACCATTCGCTGCTTTTTGCACTTCCATGCTTCCTGTTTACATGCGCCGTGGTCTTCCCGGTGACCTGCCTCTACACCCGCAATTGGCGATATGCTTCCGTCGGCGACATGCTCGGCATCCTGCGCGCGGTGATCGTCGCATCGCTCGCCTTCGTGTTCATGATGTTCGTGGCGACACGGCTCGATTCGATCCCGCGCTCGGTGATGGTGATCGAGGTTCTCTTGCTCGTGCCGCTGCTCATTTCGGTCCGCATCCGCTCCAAGCTCATCGAGACAGGCCGTTTTGGCCCGGCCGCGAACAGGGCGAGAAACGGACGCGACATGGTTCCCGTGCTGCTGATCGGCGCAGGCGATGCGGCTGATCATTATGTCCGGGCACTGCAGCGGGATCCGGATGCACGCCACTGGCCCGTCGGCCTGCTCGACAACGCCGCGACGACGGAGGGGTATTTCCTGCGCGGCGTGCCGGTCCTGGGCAGCATCGAAGACTTCGATACGGTGATCAGCGATCTGGAAATCCGCGGCATCAAGCCCCGGCACGTGATCTTTACCGAAAGGATGCCTGGTCTCGTCGACCCGGCGCTCGAAGCGCTGATCGACCGGGCCGAACGCCTGGGCATTGCGGTTTCGCGGCCGGCCCCCGTCCTCGAGCTGCGCAATCCCAAGCACGAGAGCCGCTTCGAGTTGCGCCCGATCGAGCTTACCGACCTGCTGGAAAGGCCTCAGACAGTGCTCGACAAAGCTGCGTTGTCCCGCATGATCGAAAACAGCCGCATCGTCGTTACCGGCGCCGGAGGCTCGATCGGCGGCGAACTCACACAGCAGATCGCCGCGCTTGGCCCGGCGGAACTGATCCTGATCGATAACAGCGAATACAATCTATACGCCATCGATCTGGAGCTGGCGGAGAAGTTCCCGAATGTGCACCGCAAGCCATACATCTGCGATGTTCGCGACCCGGCTCGCCTGGGCGAGATCTTCCAACGGCATTGCGTCGACCTGGTCTTCCATGCAGCGGCGCTCAAACATGTGCCGATGGTCGAATTGAATCCCTGTGAGGGCATTCTCACCAACGTCATCGGTACGATGAACGTGGCAGAGGCGACCCGCCTTTGCGGTGCCAAGGCGATGGTCCAGATCTCCACGGACAAGGTCGTGAACACCACCAGCGTCATGGGCGCCACCAAACGCCTGGCTGAACTCTATTGCCAGTCCCTGGACCTGGCTTTCGTCGCCGGCGAAACTCCAGCCCGCTTCATGACCGTTCGTTTCGGCAATGTTCTGGGTTCCAGTGGGTCGCTGATCCCGCTGTTCAAGCGCCAACTCGCCCATGGCGGTCCGCTGACCGTAACCGATATGGAGATGAAGCGCTTCTTCATGACGATAAGGGAGGCGGTTGAGCTCACCTTGCAGGCGTCGGCCCATGGCTTGGAGAAAAGCCTGGGACAGGGCGAAATCTTCGTTCTGGACATGGGGGCGCCAATCAAGATCATCGACATGGCGCGCCGCATGATCAAACTCGCCGGCTTTCGGCCGGATGAAGACATCAAGATCAAGATTGTCGGTTGCCGGCCTGGAGAGAAGCTGTTCGAGGAACTCTTCGACGAAAGAGAAAGACGTGTCGACGTTCCGATCTCCGGGGTCTTGGGCGCTGTGCCCAATCCGGTGCCGCTCGAGACCCTTCGCAAGGAATTTTCGCAACTGCGCCGCCTGGCGAAAGCCGGCGACACCGGGGGCGTGCTGGACCTTGTTGCCCGGTTGCTTCCCAGCTACCACCGAGAGGAAACAAAACCTGCGGCGGCGACGGCGACGCCATTCGTGCCTCACGTGATCCGCGGCTCGGCCAAGGCGGCCACGCCTCCACGCGAAGCCGCAGCCTGATGCCGGCGGGAGCGCGGCCGTGCTAAGGCATATCGCTTCGGCTCTGGTTGTCGCGCTGTCCTGCGGCACCGCACTGGCCGGCGAGCCTCAACCGACCGTCGCCGAGGCACGGGGCGCGATCGAGCACGCGGGCGCGTACTTCCGCGATCACCTCGGTGTGGCCGGAACCTATGTATGGAAATATTCGCTTGATGGCCAAAGGAGGATGGGCGAAGGCGGCGCCGTGCCCACCAGCGTTGGCTGGGTGCAGCCACCCGGGACTCCGGCGGTCGGAGCTGCCTTCCTGCGCATTTTCGAGGTTACCGGGGACAAGCAATGGCTTCAGTCGGCCCAGCTCGTGGCAACGGCTCTGGTCAAGACGCAGTTGGAGTCCGGCGGGTGGTTTTACAGCATCGAGACGGACCCGCAAAAGGCGGCCACCTGGTGTTATCGCTCACTGAAGACAGATGGAAACGCCTGTCACGACATCAAGGACAATCCGCATCGCAACGAGACCGTCCTCGACGACAACAACACACAGAGCGTGCTGAATTTCCTAATGTGGTTCGACCGGGCGAGCGGCGGCGCGGATCCGGATGTCCGGTCCTGCATCGACAAGGCGCTTCATCGATTGATGCGGGTGCAGTACCCGAACGGGGCCTTTCCGGTCTTCCTCAAGGGAGCCGCGCCGGGTGCGGATGTGGAGACGGCCGCCAAGGCGAGCATTCCGGCCAGTTGGTCGCACGAGTGGCAGAAGCCCGACAGTCCGCCCTACTTCATCGTCAATGACAATCTCCCTCGCGATATGGGCCGTCTCTTTCTCAACGCTTACCGTACATATGGTGATCCCAAATATCTCCAGGCAGCCGAAAAGGTCGGCGATTTTCTCCTCGCGGCCCAGCTCCCTGCGCCGCAACAGGGCTGGGCCCAGGGGTATGATCGTTCCATGCAGCCGGTGTGGGGCCGCAAGTTCGAGCCACCAGGCGTGGTCTCGCGCGAAACCGCCGGCAACATCGATTACCTGATCGAGTTGAACGAGCAGAACAAGGATGCGCGGCTGCTGGACGCGGCGGAGTCGGCCGCCAAATGGTTGCTGGCGGCGCGCCTGCCCGACGGCAAGTGGGCACGCTTCTATGAACTCAACACCAACCGCCCGCTCTACATCGACGATGATAACCAGGTGACCTTCGACGACAAGAACCTCCTGCACCACTACGGGATGAAAACGGGGCCCGAGATCGAGCCGGTGTTCGCCCGGCTGGAGCTTGCCAGGCGCGGCTTGCCGGTTTCCCGCCAACAGCTGTGGATCAGTGGCATGGATGAGTTGAGCGCCGGCGACCTGAGTTCGAAGGTGCGTCAGCTCATCGACAGTCAGGATGCCCAGGGGCGCTGGGTCGAGGGCCGCTTTGTAATGGGACAGGACTTCATCGACGGCGTGTTCGCTCTCGGTCGCTTTATCTCCCCGCAGGCGTCCGCGCCGGAGAAGTAGCTGCACGTCGTCCGCTCTAATCCATATCGAGATTTCGACCGGGCCTTCGCGATCGCCGACTGGCCGTGTCAGGCCGGCAAACTCAGCCGCAGTGTGACCTAGTTTGATCGACGTTGAAGAAGCTGTAGCCGGCCACGCGTGGAGCGGGCGTTACGAAGGAAGCCCACGACCGCTCCTGGCACTGGTCCCCCGCGCAAAATCGCAACGCTGGGCGCTATTCCAAGCAGCAGGGGCACGACAAAAAAGCGGCTGTAGAGATGCGGCAGCGCGTTGGCCAACGCGGCGAAGAGAAGCACTGTCGTCAGGGTGCAGATGGCGGATATTCGTCCTTGGCGAAGCCGCGCGGCGAGCATGCCGATGATTATTCCGGCGACCAGCATGAGCAGAAAGCCGATCAGCCCAAGTAGTCCCGCCTCGACCCATATCAAGAGATAGACGTTGTGGACTGGAGCATGCAGCTCGCTGAAATGTCGATACTGGTCGGCGCCGATGCCAAGCAGCGAACTGCTGTCCGCCTTGGTGATGGCCTCGTGGATAAGCCGCATGCGGTCTGCAAACGTGCCAGCCTCGTCAATGTCGCCACTCTGCAGCGCATTCAGCACGCGGCGCTGGAAGATCGGGGGCAGGAAGTCGCGGCCCCACGTGACGACGACAAAGAACGCGCCGAGCGACGACACCGCCAACAGGATGATGCGGCGCCACGAGCCCGTCATGGCAACGAAGACGGTGAGCGCGACGACTAGGCCGATCAGCCCGGTATTGGAACCAGTCAGAACAATGCCATACGCAAAGAGCGGCACTCCGATCCAGGCCCAGCGCGGCCGGGCGCCCCCTGAAGCGACCAGCCACAACAACAGGGGGACCGCGAGTGCAATCAGTGTCGCGCATTCGTTCTCGCGTTCGACCCAGCCGATAAAACGGCCATTGCCGCTGGTCAGGTATGTGCCTTGTTGCTTGAGGATGTCGATGACCACAATGCCGTGAATGCACATCAAGCCGATCGAGCAGATAAGCGCCTTCGTAAGCAGAACCGTTTCGCTCCAGGGCCTCGACGCCAGCATGAAGGCCAGGAGAAAATAGGCATACAGATACTGCGCCGAGATGATGAAGCCGCGCTGCGGATCACCATTGATCAGGCTGCTGAGCAGCAGCATGCCGCACAGCAGCGCCACCCCGGTGTTCCAGAGAAGCGTCCCGGCTGCCAGGGGGGCGGGCGAAAGGGATTTCCCCAGCACCATCGCAAAGACGGCGGCCAGGGCGAAGGCATCGCTGGCGGTGAAGTAGAACGTGTCGACCCGCAGGATGTTGAAGGGCGTGAGAAACACGGAGGCCATTGCCAGCCAGAGGCCGATCTTGCCGGTCCCATTTGACAACGACGCCGCAGCCGGCCTGCGGTCGGGCTTTGCCCAGTACCCGCGAGGGACCCCGGCATGATTCATCGTCACTCCTGAAAACTATCTTTTCACCAGCCTCCATGGACGTGCAGTTCGGTACATATGCCAAGATATGCCCGCGGCCACCTACGCTATCCTTTCGGATAATCCCATGGCCGCGACTAAGCCTCTTGAACGCGCTGGCGTCCGTGTATCCGTGCTAAAAACTTGTCGCTTGGTTGGGTCTCGAACTCGGCTTGAAGACCCGGTGAGATCGATAAGAATAGGGGCGCGATCAGTGAGCTTGGTAGACGAAAACAGCGTGTGGAACCGACTGGGGCCATTCCTTCAGGAGTCACCCGAACCCTTGGAAGAACGGACGTTCGGCGCGCGCGAACTTTACAGTCTTTTCCGCAGACGCCTGCTCCTGATCGTTGCGATCGTCATTGCAGGCACCGCACTCGCACTCATCGCCGCGGTGGAACTTCCCAAGACATATACGGCTCGTTCCATGATCGTCGTCGAAACCGACGATCCCAATCCTCTCGACACCACGCAGGCGCAGCCGAACCAGCAGCCTGACAAGTCGCGGATGGACACCGAGGCGGATCTGATCGCCTCTCGCGTATTCGCCAGCCTGGTGGTCGACAGGCTAGACCTCATCCAGGATCCGGACTTCAACACCTATCTGCCGCCAGCCGTCGCCGGAGGAACCTCGGATTCGAGCGGCGGTGTGCTGTCACAGGCAGTCGGCCTGATTGTCTGGATACCGCAAAAGCTATTCTCGCTGGTCGCCGGCTCGGGCCCGCAGGATGCCACATCCCTGCCGCCCAAGGATGTTCAGCAAGACCGGGCAATTTCGGCATATCTGGCGAACCTGTCAGTCGATCGCTCCGGTGAAAGCGCGGCCATGACGATCTCGTTCTTCAACGACGACGCAGCGACCGCGGCCAAGATTGCCAATGCAACTGCCAGACTGTTCGTGGAATGGTCTCGTGACAACAAGCGGCAGGACATCAAGGATGCCGTCGGCTTTTTGAGGCAGCAATCGACCGAGCTCGCATCACGGATTGCCGCGATCGAGGGTCAGATCGCCAAATACGCGACCGAGCATGGCGTCTCCAGTGATCCACGCGATGATCTGCTGCGCGCCTCAATCCAGCAGGCCAATGAACAGCTCAGCACCGCCAGGGGTGAATACACGCAAGCACAGGCGCGCCTTGCCCAGGTCAGGCTAGCGGCCAAGAACGGCGACACCGGGGCCGGCGTCGACCCGTTGCTCACTTCGGACTTCCTGACGTCGCTGCGCAACGATGAAGCGACGGCGATGAGGGATCGCGCGCAGCTGGCCGGCAATTACGGCCGCAATCATCCCCTGGTCCAGGAGGCCGATGCGAAAGTAGCGGCCGTCCGTGCGATGATTTCCCAAGAGATGCTGCGAACGATCGCAGTCCTGGAAAATGACGTGCGCGTCGACGAAGGCCGGGTGAACCAACTTGTCAAAAGCCTGGAGGCCTCCAACGAGGAGCTGCGTCAAAGGAGCCTGGCGGAGGCCAAGCTGCGTGAACTGAACAACAATCTGGCGACCGAGCAAAAGCTCTACGACCTCGTGTCCGGTAAACTTGGCAGTCTCGATCCGTTTTCGGAAGCGGTCGAACCCGGCGTGCGAACCGTCTCCACGGCCGAGATCCCGACGAGCCCTTCCTTTCCCAAGCTTCGTCTGATGCTTGCGGGCGGTTTGGCCGCGTCGCTTGTCCTGGCCCTGATTCTGGTGCTGACACTTGAAAGCATGGAAGTCCGGATACGGGACTTGCGGAGGGCATCGAAGCTGATACGCGCTCCCCTGCTGGCGTCAATTCCGCGGTTGCCCCAGAAATTCCTGCGTCCCGCCCTGCCCCCTCTCGAAACCCTGTTGTCACGGCCGCGGTCTGCTTTCTCCGACGCTTTCCGATCGCTTTACAATGCCTGCACCCGGATGAACGGTGGACGGAGCAAACATGTCGTTCTGGTCAGTTCCGGCTTGCCGCAGGAAGGCAAGACGACAACAGCCATGGGCCTTGCCATGGCAGCGGGCATGGATGGCGCGCTGACCGCCCTGATCGATCTGGATTTACGAACCCGCAGCCTTCACACAGCCATGGAGCTGGGCTCCGCCAGCAGGACACTCGGCGACTATCTGCAAGGCGATTGCGCTCTGGCGGAAATCGTCCAGACGCTGCCTGATATCCCGCAGCTCGATGTTCTAGCGCCATCCGCCGACGACCAGACGCTGCCGGAATTCCTCAATTCCGGCCAGCTCACCAAATTGCTGGAGGCGTTCCGGCTTGAGTACGATGTGGTGATCATCGATGCTCCGCCGGTGCTCGTTGTTGAAGACGCGATCAGGATTGCCGCCTCGGTCGACACAATCGTCGTCGTGGCCGCGTTCGACAGCACCACTCAAGAGGCTCTTTCCCAGGTTGTCGAGCGCTTGCGCTTCGCCGGCGGCCCATCGATTGGCTGGGTGTTCAACCGCGTCGACCCCTTCCAACAGGCTCGCGGCGCCCTGCGGAGGGCCTACATGAGGCGGCAGCAGATCCGGCGTTACTTCTTCGCTGATAGCCCGTGACCGCACAGCCGGTCACGCTCGGCCGGTTACAGTCCCATCGACTCGAGCAAGGTACGGTTCACCTTGTGCACATCGAAGCGTTCTTCCGCGAGCCTTCTTGAGCTGGCACCCATTCTGGCGGCGAGTTCCTCGTCTTCGAGAAAAGCCCGCTGCGCCGCGGCAAGCGCATTCACGTCGCGTGGCTCGATCCGAAACCCGTTCTCGCCGTCGATAACCGTTTCCTGACAGCCAGGCGCGTTGGTCGTGATGATCGGCCGGCCCGTCGACAAGGCCTCCAGCGCGCTGCGGGGAATGCCCTCACGATAGTAGGACGGCAGCACAAACACCGTGGATGCGGTCAGATAGGGGCTGACGTCGTGCGTTTCGCCGAGATACTCCACGGCTCCTTCCCTGGTCCACTGGTCCATCTCGGCTTTCGAGATGGCGAGAGGACTGGGATCGAACGGACCGAGAATCTGGAAACGCGCGGTACGGTGCTTGGCCTTCAGGATGCGCGCGGCGGCGGCAAACTCGGCAATCCCTTTCTCGCGCAGCAAGCGAGCAATCAGCAGGAAGATGGGCGGCCCGGGTGGGGGCCGGCTGGCTGCGAACAGTGTCAGGTCCACCCCGGAACCCGCAACCTTGATCACCGGCGTGGTCGCGGAAACCATCCCGTGGCACCGGATGTCGAGAGCATCGGCTTCATTGTAGGCGAAAACAGCTTCGCAGCCCTTCAGGGCCGAGCGGTAGAGACCAATGCTCAACCGGCGCAGGACAGTTGCACGCAGGCCCGTAACGCTGCCGCTGAATATGAAGCCGAATCCCGTGAAGAGGGCAAACCGCCGAGGCACGCCGGCAAGCCGCGCCGCCAGCCCGCCATAGATGATCGGCTTCATCGTGTAGGGCAGGACGATGTCGGGAGCCAGGCGGCGCATCAGCCGGTAGAGCGCCTTGAGCGTTCGCAGATCGGCCAGCGGATTGGTACCCGTCCTGGCCATCGGAATCTGTTGGAAGCTGACGCCGATCGCACCCAGCCTGGCGATGGCCTGCTCATCATTGTCGGGGGCGAGCGCGATGACCTCGTGCCCGGCGGCGAGCATCGCTTTCAACAATTCAAGGCGAAAATTGACGAGCGAACGCGTCAGGCTTGCGATGACGACGATCCGCTTGCGGCGCATCGCATCGTTCCCGCCGGCGGGAAAATGATCTCGACCATTCGCGTGCATGACAACCACCAGTCACTCCTGTCAGCTCGAGATATGGCGACGACGGCCCAGAGCTGTTGCGTAGAGTTCCAGGTGCCGATCGACGTAAAGCGATAGTGAGAAGTTCTCCATGACGCGGCGACGCGCCTGTTGGCCCAGAGCGCGCCGCTGGGCCGGTTCAAGGCCGACAAGCCTGACCAAGCCGGCGGCCAGTGCCTCACTGTCCCGGGGCGGAACGACCACTCCACTGTCGCCGACGAGCCAGCCGGAGTCGCCGACCGCCGTCACCACCGCCGGCACGCCACTTGCCATCGCCTCGCCGGCAGCAAGGGAAAAAGCCTCGCCCCACGCTGAACAAAGCGCGTAGACATCGAAGCCGGGCATAAGATCGGCAACGTCACCGCGGATGCCCGGCGTCGTAATACGGTCATCTATGCCGAGATCGCGGGCGGCGCGCCGCACCGGCCCATCGGCATGCCCCTCCCCGATAAACACGCCCTGAACGTCGTACCCCTGCGCCAGCACACGGCTGATGGCCCGAACCAGGCTGATCTGGTCTTTCATGGGATGAAACCGTGCCACATGGCCGATGATCAGCCGTTCGGGCGGCAAGCCGAACAGATGGCGCAATTTCGCACCGGCGTCGGCCGCGGGAGAAAACTGATCGCAATCCGTTCCGTTCGGAATCACCACCCTGCGGCGCGGATCAAAGCCCAGACGCTCGTGATCGTCGGCGGCCACGCGCGAGCAATACGAGATTGCGCTGGCGCGGCTCGATAGCCGGGCCGAGAGCCGGATCAGCTGGCGCGTCAATGGTTTCTCGTCGGCGAGGTCGCGAACCGTGTGATGGATACTCCAGATTACCGGCGAGAAGTTGAAGCCCAGCACCGAGCCGAGCGTTGCCGCGACGTTGCCGTGATACATCCATCCGTGAAGAAGGTCGGGCGCCGCCCTGCTTATCGACCGGGTCAGCCGAAAGACATCGCGCGGCCGCGGCCGCTCCGTCATGCTGATCGACACGAGCCCGGAATTTGCATGCTTCACCTGTGCGGCCAACGGCCCAGGTGAAAGCAGCGATAGAACCGAAGACGAGAAGCGGTTTTGGTCGATCCGGCCAAGAAAACGGGCAAGCATGACCTGGGCGCCGCCAACGTCGAGACTGGTGATCGTGTGAAGAACACTTGTGTGCACGCAAGCTTCCCAGCTGTCTGCGGCGCTCCGCCACAAGGAAGCGTTCAATCGGCCGACAGTATCCAGCCGCACCATACGTTGGTTACGATCGACATCCAGTTAGCCAAATTGGGTGGGCACGAGACCGAAGGTTGTCTCTGCTCCACCAAAGGTATGACTCATTGTCCGCGCACAGGTGTCGCTAAGGTCTTCACAGGAAATTTCTGTGGTGGGCTTCCATGGCGTCTTTTTGCAATCCGGCACGGAGCGGGCGATCGATAGGCTCGTGGACCAGTATCCTCGCGAAAGCGTTGAAACGTGCCCGGATCACGGTCCCCGCAGTTGTTGCGATCCTGGCTTGCCCGATCGCGGCCAGGGCCGCGGCTGACGACGGCTACAAGCTTTCGGTCGGCGATGTGGTTTCGTTCGACTTCATCGACGATGCGCTTCCTGCCGAACAGCTGACAGTGGCCAGCGATGGCGCGGTCAACATTCCGCTGATCGGCAGCTTTGAAGTCGGCGGCCTGACGGTGCCTGACGCTTTGAAGCATATCCGCAAGGCGTTCATCGACCGAGAGTTCTTCAACGACCCGCATATAGCCCTGGCGGTGGTCAGCTTCCGTCCGATCTTTGTCCTTGGGGATGTCAAGGCGCCGGGCTCGTTTCCGTACCAGCCAGCACTGACCGTGGAGCAGGCGGTGGCGCTTGCCGGTGGTCAATCGACGGGCGGGGCCACTGCCGAGGATCGCGTGGTGACGCGCGCCCGGCTGCGTGGAACCCTTGATGAAAGCGTGGTGCAGATTGCCAAGGAAGCCGTCGCCGCCGCGCGCATCAAGGCTCAGTTGGCAAACAACGACAAGATCTCGGAACTGGATTTGCCTCCCAAGATCAGAGGCCTCATGAATGCCAATCTGCTCGCAACGTTGCTTCCGACGGAGCAGCGGATCCTTGAAACGGATCAACACGCACTGACCACACGTCGCAAGCAGCTGTTGGCGGGAATCGACGAAGTGAACATCGCCCTCGCCAATATTGAACAGCTATCGGACATACAGAAGACTGTGATCGCTTCGTCGCAAGCCGATCTCGAGCGTGTCAGGGCCCTCAACAAGAAAGGCATCGTCACGCTTACGGATCTCTCGAACGCCGAGCGCGAGGCGACCACGCAGCAGTCGCATCTGCTTGAAATCTACAATCAGGCGTCGACGGTTCGCCGGGAATTGAGCCAGTTGCAGCGTGACCTGGACGACGCCACCCAGACCTGGACGCACACAGCGCTGACGGAGCTTCAGGCCCACAACTCTGAAATCGAGCGCCTGGTCTCGGTTCGCGAGTCGACCGAAGAGCAGATCCTGCTGCTGAGCACGCTGGCGGCGGAACAGACACGCACCAACAACACTATCGCGTTCACTTACCAAATCCGCCGCAAGCAGAACGGCCAGATCGCCACCAGGGTGGCGACCCTCGACGATCCGATTGTAGCCGGAGACACGATCCTGGTGTCGATAAACCGTCTGGACAACGCCCTGGACCTGGCCAGCCGTCTGGACGCTCCTGTCGCGGCGCCCCCTGCCGCCCAGGTGGGGCCGTCACAATGATCGGCCTCAGCAATCCGATGGCCCGGTCTTCCGAATTGACCGCTCGCGTGCCGATAGGCCGGGCGATGCCCAGCCGGATCGCTGCGGTGGTGCTTTTGATCCTCAGCCTGCCGCTATGGATGGTGGCCGCCGCAATTGTCTGGGCGAGTGTCGGCCGCCCACTGTTCTTCCGCCAGACCCGCAGCGGCTTGGCAGGCCGTCCCTTTGTCATCTGCAAGTTTCGTACGATGCGTGAAGGGCGCGATGCGGATGGCGTGCTGCTGCCCGACGCCTTGCGCGAGACGCCCGCCACCCGGCTGATGCGCGCCATCCGTATCGATGAGCTGCCTCAACTTATCTCCATAGCCAGGGGCGACATGGCGTTCATAGGGCCACGTCCGCTGCTGCCAGCCACCATCGCCGAGTTCGGCGACCTGGGACGTGTTCGCTGCACGGTCCGTCCGGGCCTGTCCGGCTGGGCACAGGTGAACGGCAATACCCGCCTCACCAACGGTGAAAAGCTGGCGCTTGATCTCTGGTATGTGCGCAATCGCAATCTCTGGCTCGATCTGCAGATACTGATCCTGACCGTCCTTGTGGCCCTGTTGGGCGAACGCATCGATCGCCGCCATGTCGATCACGCGTTGAAGGCGATGCCCGCCGGGACGGTTCGGTCATGAGCCCGGCCCTTGGTCGGCTCCTGGTGATCGCGCCGCATCCCGACGATGAGGTTCTGGGGTGTGGCGGCACGATAGCCCGGGTCGCCGCGGAAGGCGGGGAAGTCCATGTCGCAGTGGTTACGCGAGGCTGTCCGCCTGCCTTCACAGAGGAGATGACGCAGCAGGTCCGAAGTGAGGCGAAGGCGGCCCATGCCGGCCTGGGCGTGCGACACACGCATTGGCTTGATCTGCCCGCCGCGCAGCTCGGCCAGACACCGCACTCGACCGTCAATGCTGCATTGCAAGCTCTGCTGCAGGCGGTCAAGCCGGACACCTTGCTCATCCCCTTCGTCGGCGATGTTCATATGGACCACCAGCTGATCTTCCTGTCGTCGCTGGTTGCCGCCCGTCCCACCCAGTCCCACTACCCGCGGACGATCATGGCCTACGAGACGGTGTCTGAAACGAACTGGAATGCACCCTATGTCACGCCGAGCTTCGTGCCGAATGTCTTCATAGACATCCAGGCGACACTCGACCGCAAACTCGAAGCCGCGTCGATGTTCGCTTCGCAGATCAAGAATTTCCCGCACGAGCGTTCGATCGAAACATTACGGGCGCTGGCGATCGTCAGGGGCACCGCCGTCCATTTGAGGGCGGCCGAGGCCTTTGTCCTTCTGAGAAATGTCATCTGAATTCTAGCTGGAGTGTTCCGAGATGAAACGCTGGCCGATTTACGACGAAGAACAGATAGCCGACGTTGTGGACGTTCTGCGGTCTGGCCGGGTGAACGCCTGGACCGGCGACCATGTGAAGACCTTCGAACGCGCTTACGCGCGCAGCCTCGGCCGGCGTCATGCCGTGGCGCTGGCCAATGGCTCCCTCGCGCTGGACCTTGCGATGAAGATCCTCCACATCGGCGCCGGCGACGAGGTGATCGTAACGCCCCGCAGTTTCGTCGCGTCGGCCGCTTGCGTCATGTTTGCCGGTGCGACACCTGTCTTCGCCGATGTCGACCCGACCTCGGGCAATCTTTCCGCCGAAACGATCGCGCCGAAGATAACGGCGCGGACAAAGGCCGTCATTGTCGTGCATATCGCCGGATGGCCGTGCGACATGGCGCCGATCATGGAACTTGCAAAGCGCAGCGGCATCAAGGTGATCGAGGATTGCGCCCAGGCGCATGGCGCCGAATATAACGGGCGACCGATCGGCTCCTTCGGTGACATAGCGGCATTTTCGTTCTGCCAGGACAAGATCATCACGACGGGCGGTGAAGGCGGGCTTGTCGCGATGGACGACAGGAAATTGTGGCTCGCCGCCTGGAGCCTCAAGGACCACGGCAAGAACTATAATGTGGTCTTTGCCCCTCATCGGCCGACCGGATTCCGCTGGTTGCATGACAGCATCGGCACCAATTGGCGCATGACGTCCATCCAGGCCGTGCTTGGCTTGCGGCAGCTCGAACATCTGCCCGACTGGATTCACCAACGCGAGCGCAATGCCGCCATCTGGATAAACACGCTTGCTGATTTGCCGATGCTGTACACGCCCCGGCTCGATCCGGCACACAGGCATGCCTGGTATCGATGCTATTTCTATATCAAGCCGGAGATGTTGTCTTCGGGATGGTCGCGGGACGAACTGATCGCGGCCGTCAACGCGGCAGGCGTTCCGTGCTTCTCGGGCAGCTGCTCCGAAATCTATCTCGAGCATGCCTTCGCCGATGCCGGCGTGGCGCCGTCCGAGCGACTGCCCGTCGCGCGGCAGCTCGGTGAAACGAGCATCGCGTTCCTGGTCGACCCGTCCTGGACGGTCGAGGAAACGGCGGCGGCAGCGTCGACGACGCGGTCCATCCTTGTCGCGGCTGCGCGCCAGCTCGAGGCGGCCTGATGAACGAGCACGCGATCAGGAAAGATGGAACCATTCCGGCGTCTTCCTTTGGAGAGCTGAAATTGGTGCCGTTTTCAGCATTGCAGAACCTCACCCTTCCTCAGGAAAAAAGAACGCTGCTCGGGTTCGAACTGCCGACCGTGGCCCGGCTTTATCAGCAGATGATCCTCATCCGGCTTGTCGAGGAGCGCTTGCTGGAGCTGTTTTCCCAAGGGCTGCTGTTCGGCACCACGCACACATCCATCGGACAGGAAGCCAATGCGGTGGGGGTGGTGAACGCTCTTGACCGGGATCGTGACATTGTCTGGAGCAACCACCGTTGCCACGGTCATTTCATTGCCTACTCGGGTGAAGTCGAGGGCCTGATTGCCGAGATCATGGGGCGTGTAACCGGCATTTGCGGGGGGCGCGGCGGGAGTCAGCACCTGTGTTTCCGCAACTTCCACTCCAATGGAATCCAAGGCGGCATAGCGCCCGTGGCGGTTGGCTGCGCGCTGGCACGAAAGGACGATGGCGCCGTGGCAGTGGTTTTCCTAGGCGATGGAACGATGGGTGAAGGGGCTGTTTACGAGAGCCTGAACCTCGCTTCGGTTTTCGGTGCCCCGGTGCTTTTTGTGGTCGAGGACAACGACATCGCCCAAACCACCCCAAAACATCTCACCGTTTCCGGTTCGATCATCGCCAGGGCCGAACCTTTCGGCATCCGCACGTTCGCCTATGATGGCAACGATCCGGTCGAAATATGTGAGCTTGCCCAAGAGGCTGTAGCCTATATTCGCACCGAGGGCCGCCCGTGCTGGCTCTATTTGCGGACCGAACGGATTGGTCCCCACAGCAAGGGAGATGATACCCGGCCGCCCTTGCGGCTTGAACAGGCTCGCGCCCGCGATCCGATCCCCCCGATGCGCCAGCGCGTCGCGCAGTTCGAGGAGATCGACGCCTTTTGTCGATCTGCTGTGGATCGTGCCGTCGAATCAGCAGCCGCGGCTGCCTTAGCGCGAGGCTGACCATGCGCGTCGTCGAATCGATCAACCGTGCGCTCCACGATCTCATGCAAGCCGATCTCCGGCTGGTGGTTATGGGCGAGGACGTCCTCGACCCCTATGGCGGCGCCTTCAAAGTGACCAAGGGCCTGTCCACGGCCTATCAGGATCGTGTCTGGACCACGCCGATCAGCGAAGGTGGCATCGTCGGCATGGCGGCGGGCATGGCCCTCAAGGGCAGGCCTGTGATCGTCGAGCTCATGTTCGGAGATTTCATCGCCCTTGCCGCCGACCAGATCATCAACCACGCGGCCAAGTTTCGTTGGATGTACAACGATCAAGTCGAGGTGCCGATCATCATTCGCGCGCCCATGGGTGGACGGCGTGGCTATGGGCCGACGCACTCGCAGAGCCTGGAAAAGCATTTTTGCGGCGTGCCGGGCCTTACCGTGTTTGCAACGCATGAGTATGCGGATCCAGGGGCGCTCCTGCACCGGGCTCTCGCTTCTCGGTCCCCTCACCTGATAATCGAAAACAAGGTCATGTATTCGAGGCCCGTGCTCGGCACGGCCGCACTTCCACATCCGGCGGATTCGGACATCGTGATCCTGACCTATGGGGGTTGCGTCGAGCACGCGGTTGCTGCCGCAAACAAGCTCGCCGAAGAGGAGGAAATCGCAACCACCGTGGTGGCCGTTGAACAGCTGTCGCCTTTTCCTGGCGAGGAGGTCCTGAGCCAGGTCGGCCAGTGCAGCCGCGTTCTCGTCGTGGAGGAAGGCTCTCCTGGCTGGGGCTTCGCGTCCGAGTGCGCGCGCGCCTTGATCGGCCGGGTCAAGCACTTCAGCGCGTTGGCCGGACCAAACCACCCTATTCCCTCAAGCCGCGAATGGGAGGACGATCTGCTGCCAGGTGTGAACGCCATCCAGGCGGCCTGCATCGATCTGTTCAAGAAAGGCTAAGCTTTCATGACTGTGCTTGTCGAGGCCCCGCGGGTTAACGCCAACGAGGACAATCTTCAGTTGATCGAGATCAAGGTCGCGCAGGGTGAAAGTGTAGAGCAAGGGGCTCTTCTTTTTGTCCTTGAGACCACGAAGGCTGCCGTTGAGGTCAATGCCCCCGAGGCAGGGGTAATCGGCCGGCTCGACGTCAAGATCGGCGACTTCGTCGCCGTCGGCTCAACGCTGTGCGAGATCGTCGACGATAATGCGAGCGCATCCGCAGCGGCCAGCCCAGCCGATAGCGCTGTCAAAGAGGTCGCGATAACGGCCAAGGCCCGCAAGGCCGCGTCCGAGCTCGGGATCGACCTGGCGGATGTCAGGCCCTCCAACGGCCGCATCGGCGAAGCCGAGGTGCGCGCGGCGGCCAGCTGCCGATCCGAGGCAATAGTTGCAGGTTCGCACGGGGCGCAGTCCGCCGCTCCTTCCGCGTCCACGCGGCGGGCGGTCATCATCGGCGGCGGCGGCCACGCCGCCTGCTTGATCGATGCTCTCGATGGCTCCGGATACGAGATCCTCGGCTGCACCGATCAGGCCCTGCCCGTTGGCCACCACGTCTGCGCCGGCATTTCGGTGATCGGTACGCAGGAGAGCCTGGAGCGTCTGCTTGCCGAGGGCACGCGCTACGCCTTCATCGGCATCGGCGGAGCCCAGTCCAGCGAAGCGCGGCGGGCAATGTTCGAACGCGCCGCGGCCATGGGCTTCATTCTGCCGCCTGTGATCCACCCATCCGCGGTCGTGTCCAAGGCGACCAGGATCGGAGATGGCTGCCATATTCTGGCCGGCACGAGCATCGGTCCCCGCTGTACGATCGGCAACAACGTGATCGTCAACCAGGGGAGTATCGTCTGCCACGACAGCGTCGTGCAGGACCATGCGCACCTGACCCCGGGCGCCATCGTCGCCGGCGGGGTGAGCGTCGGGGCGATGTCTGTCGTGGGCATGGGCGCAACGGTGCTGCTGGGCGTCCAGATCGGTGCCGGTTGCCTGATCCACAACGGCGCGCACATCAGTGCAAACGTCGCGGACAACACCATCGTCGACGCTCAGGGCCGCCGGCACCTCCGCTAAAGCGATTTCCAGCAAAGTGTAAGACGGCTTTCTGCGTTTCCGTTCAAACGCTACGCGCTTTGAGCCTCGGAACTTCAGGCGCCTTGTCGCAGAGCTCTTGCTAGCAATGGCTCGAGTGCCTCGGACCCGGGGATGCTGAGGTGGTGGCTGTCAAAATACAGCAGTTTTCCGCCCATCATGACAACGCACCGTTCCTGCGGACAAAGCGCCTGCGTCGGATAAACGCGAACGAGGCCGCGATGTTGGCCCAGCCTGTCTAGAACGCCAAACGCAATCTGCTGCCGCTCCCGGTAGAGGCGCTCCGACACGTTGAAGCCAGACAGGTCATGTCCCTGCGCTACGAGTCGAGCTGCCGTGGAGGGGACGTCATAGCCCACCTCTGGGACGGGATAGACGATGATCACGTTCTTGCCGGCATCGAGGAGCCGACGCACGGTTTTTCTCAGGGATATCTCGAATGCCTCGCGCGCCTCGTTTGAGAAGCGATCGAATTGAACGCCGTTGCGGTCCTGCAACTGGGGAAGGTCGCCGTTGCGTTCTGCCGGTCCAAGTTCGACCGCACGACCCTCCAGATAGAGAGACCACCTGGCAGCAATTATGACTGTCTTCAGCTCTGGGCGACCGAGGACGTATTTGAGCCGTAAATCGTTTCCCTGGATGCACGCTCCGTCGGTTCCGACCCCAAGCAGAGGGGGGCAGCGGGGAGTGGCGCCGTAGACCGTGCTTGCGCCATTTGCAGC
This sequence comes from Mesorhizobium sp. LNHC221B00, assembly GCF_000502935.1. NCBI lineage: Bacteria > Pseudomonadati > Pseudomonadota > Alphaproteobacteria > Hyphomicrobiales > Phyllobacteriaceae > Mesorhizobium > Mesorhizobium sp. LNHC221B00. The sequence goes on from NZ_AYWR01000037.1 coordinate 35,696, forward strand.
CAATTCGGACATCGCGCCGAATAGCGCTCCGGCGTGCGAATCCCCCCACAGGAAGATGCGGGCATTTTCAGAGGTGCCTATTGTACAGGGAGACTTTGCCGCAAGCTGAAGCAATACGTCTGCGCATTTATCCGCTTCAGGGTTGGCGGAGAAAGCATAGCTGGACAACACATTCACGTCCTTGGAGAAGCGCGTCGGCCAGCCATTGTCGTGGTAGATCACGGCACCGGTTATTACCGCGGCGACGATGGCCAAAGTACCTCCAGCCAAGACGGACACAGGGCGGCTTACGCGCGACGGCACCCTGAGCGGCCGCTCAATGTATCGCCAGGACAGCAGCGCCAGCGTGAATGAGGCAGTCACCAGGCCAACAGACTGAAGCGAACTCAGCTCATCGATTGCCAGGTAACTGCCCAGAACAATCAGCGGCCAATGCCAAAGATACAGGGAGTAGCTTATCAGGCCCACGCCGACGAACGGCCTTGTCGAAATCAGCCGCGTGACCCAGCAGCTCGCTTCACGTCCTCCGTGAATGACAAGGGCAGCTCCGATGCACGGAAGGAGCGCCGCGATACCGGGGAATGAAGTCGTCTCGGAATAACCCAGCACGGCAGCGGCGATCAGGAGCAGTCCCGCCCAGGTAGCCACCTCACTTTGCCAGCGCTTGGTGAGGCGTGGGAATGCTTCGAGCGCCATGAGGCTGCCCAACAGAAGCTCCCACGCCCTGAATGGGGTCAGGTAAAAAGCGGCAGCATCGTCGTACTGCATCACCACGATGGTTGCGATGAACGAAATTCCCGCGAGGCTCGCAATGAGACTGCGAACATTGCCGGCTCCCAGGCGCCAGATTGAGACAAGGAATATCGGAAACAGGATGTAGAACTGCTCTTCCACCGCCAGTGACCAGGTGTGGATGAGTGGCTGGTCGTACGTTTCTCCATCAAAATAGCCCGTCTTCAGCCAAAAGCCGATATTGGACGAGAAGAGAGCCGTGGCGACGAAGTTACGGCCGAAACGTCTGAAGTCATCGGGTAAGAAGATGAGGGCGCAGGCCAGCGTACAGACCGCCAGCATGGCGAACAACGCCGGAAAAATGCGGCGTATGCGCCGCTCGTAAAAATGCCAGACCGAGAATTCGCCTGTCTGGAGATCCCTGGCGATCAATTGCGTTATCAGGTAGCCAGAAATGACAAAGAAAATGTCGACACCGACATAGCCGCCGCCGACCTTGGTGAAACCGGCGTGAAACAGCACAACCGACACGACAGCGATGGCACGTAAACCATCGATGTCGGCTCGATAGGTTGGAGCCGCCTGTGCTGAATGGAGCGATGCCGGACGAGAGGGTTTTCGACCGTCCAACATCACGCCGGCAGCGAGGCTGAGCCGATGAGCCTGAAAGCGTGACATACCGATGCTGTATAACGGCACTCTCGCGCCACTGTCCGCCCGCAATAGGAGGTAACCTGCGGCTAAATCGGACTAGCCGTGGCCCCCGCGAACAAGATCGAAATGGCCTCTGGGACCACAGGGAGGCGCGAAGGCCGGGGGCTTTTGCCAAGCGGAGCGGTTCGACGTGGCGACTTGCGGCCGTTTTGGCGTCCTGGCTGCCGAAAAAGCCCGCCAATTCCGACCCGGTGTAGGTCACGCCCCGCCCCGGCTGCGGTTCAGCTCTCGCCTGCGGCCAAGACGGATCCCGTTAATGTCCGCGATCCCGCAACGCGGCTGCTTGATCATCGGGTGGAGTTTTCCCACGCCAGCCCACTACTTTTGGGCAGGGGTGTCCTTCGAATTCCTGAGCATTGCAAAATCTGGATCGGTGTAGGTTGGAATGGTCTGCGGGGTCCAATTTGAAGGCTCAAATGGCTGTTGCGCATCCACCTTCCCTAAAACCATCGGACGCACCGCATGCCCTGCGCGACGCATCCGCGAAACCAGTTTCCGACAAGTCATTCAATGTGGCTGCGCATGGGCTTCGTGGTGTCGCTTCGCTTATGGTGTTCTTCGCGCATCTCCTGGGCGGCACGGCGGAGCATATCTACGCCTCGAACTCCGCCTATGTAGCGGCCATTGAGCCTTTCTGGAATTTCGGCACCTTCGGTGTGTGCCTTTTCTTCGCCATCAGTGGCTTCGTGATCCTTCCGAGTGCGCTGCACTACAGTCCCCGTGAGTTTGCCGCCCGACGGTTCCTGCGCGTCTACCCGCTGTTCTTCGTTCTCAGCGTGCTCTACGTCGCACTGAACGCCGCGACAAACCTCTACCCCGAGACCAACAACCTCACCGCAATTCTCGCCGGACTGACGTTCCTGAATCTTTTCGCCCACACAGAGCAGCTGACGCCGAATGCCTGGAGCCTGACGTTCGAAGTCTGGTTCTATGTGTTCACCGGTGCCTTCGTGTTCTTCGCCATCCGTCGCCCCAACAAGCTTGGGTTGGCCGCTCTGGGTCTTCTCGCGGTGCTCTTTATCGGCAGATATCCGATTGCCCTGTATTTCGTTGCCGGCGGCCTGATCCGTCTCGCCTACGATCGATATGATTGGATGCGTGTCGGTCGCCATCGACTGGCCGAGAGCGCGGCGCTGGCAACGTGCGTCTTCATATCCACCCGCGGCCACTACGACTATCACTGGTCCGATTTCCAGAATGCCGAAGTGCCATTGCTGGTCGCTGCGACGGCGCTTTACTTCGGCCTTGCGGTGTCGCGAAACAGCTTGACTGCGCTGCTTCTCGGCAATCGGCTTCTTCGCTACTTCGGGACGGTCAGCTACAGCCTTTATCTGGTGCATCCCTATACGTATTTTCTGACCCGCTCCCTCTTTTCACACGCTCACCTGTTCACCGCCAACGTCGTCGTCTCGATGGGCGCCTTCATTGTCGCTGCAAGCGCTATCACCTGGATACTCACGCATCTCGCGAACCGCAGCCTCGAACTGTGGCCCTATGAGCTGGTCTATCATCAGAAGATCTACCGCTCGACATCGCAGCATAATGCCGTTCGGACGTGGCTTGGCTTAGGCACCAAACGCTTCGCATGGCTGCGGGGATAATGCAGGGCTGCGACGGTCCATGGCCCGAGACCATGGCTGATCATGAGAGATTAATCGTCGGACTTGGAGAGCAGGTCCGTCAAGCGAGACACGTCGGGCACAAAGAGTTCCTTTGCGCGGCGCAGCACAATCCCGACACTCTGCAGATAACTGAGTTCGCGGGCCACCGCTTCCCGATGCGTGCCGATGCGATTGGCCAGATCCGTATGGGTGGGAATGGGAGAAATCATCGCCGAACCGTCAGTGTCGATACTTTCAACACACAAGCGCAGCAGTTCGCTATGCACGCGTGATCGAACGCTGAGTGTCGAGAGTTCAACGATATGCTCGACAAACGAGTGCTGGCGCTCGACCAGCATTTGGACGATGGCCTGAAGCGCCTCGGGATCGTTCTTGATTATATCCAGGAAGGCCCGATTGCCGATGGAGGCAATGGTGCATGGTCCTGCGGCTTCGATTGAATAAGGCACCGCAAGAAGGTCCCCGCTCAAAGCCACTTCATTGACGAGCGATCCCTCGTGCGCCGATGGGAGCCATACAATTTTGCCTGTACGGGTATAGACAGGGAAGCGAAGCTCACCCTCCAGAAGAAAAAATACTCGATCGACCCTTTCGCCGGCCGGAATCAAGACATCGCCGTCTTCGAGATGGAACCAATGACAGCGTCGGTTCATCTCGGCCAGCGTAGAAGGGCGAACGGCATGGAAATGCTCGATATCGCTCAAGTCCGGGCTTTGCGATGTGTTCCTTTCGGCTGTGGGAGTGGTTTCCCTCTCCGTCTGCGGAACAGCATATCGATCTAGCGGCTGTTTCAACTTTCCTCGCACCCTGCAAAATGTCGAGTCTTTGTCAGGCTCTCCAATTCGAGGGCCTGACAAAGCCAACCGGCACCGTTGCCGCGGGCAAAAGAAATCATCATTTTTGACCGAGGCGGCAGCCATGCCTCAATTTCGTATGCTCACACCATCATAAGGCGTTGTGTTGAGGATGTAGGCTACCTCGGTACGATTTCTCGCGCGAAGCTTTTTCATGACATTGCGAATATGCACCTTGACCGTGCTTTCGCACATGTTGAGCTCGTATGCGATCACCTTGTTTGCCTTGCCCCGCCGCAACGCTTCGATCACCGCCATCTGGCGCGACGTGAAAACATTGTCGCCCTGCGGCTGCTTCGCGGGTTGGCTGTCCTTGATCGCCTGGCTCGAACTAAAGAGGACGCTCGGCGGTACGAAAGTCCCTCCTGCCGCGACAAGCTGAATAGCCTTTGCCGCAACCTGCAAGCTGACGCTTGTTGGGATGTAACCGCGTGTCCCGCTTTCCACTGCTTTGACGATATCGTCAAAGCTTTCGATATCCGAGAGCATTACGATTCCCAGAGAGGGTCTGGTTGCCTTGAGATGGGCAATCCGCGACAGATGATAGTCCGCCTGAGAATTCGACCACATGACGCATAGCAACACGGTCGAGACGCGTTCGGTCTCCTCCGGGCTGGCAGCGTCAAACGCTTCGACCGTAGGATAGCGTTGGATACGAAATGATGGCTCGATGAGTTCGAGGCTTCTGGCGAAACAGTCGCACATCAGCGGTCTGTCATCGATGATCGCTATCTCCATCTCCTCCCGTGAGGGAGCAGGTCCGATATGATTGGCATTTGCGACAGATGAATAGGGAGCCAAGTCGGTTTTGACCGGCTGATCGGTAATGGACAGAATTGTCATAGCTTATCCCCAACCCAAAGGTTCAACTCCAGTACCCACGGAATTCACCCCAACGGAGAATCCGCTTCGAATACCCACCTCCTTAAGGTATTAGTAATAACTTGCAGATCGATGAGGCGGTGTGACAAAACGCACACCCTGAATATAATCGCATATTTTTAGCAGGATTAGAGCCGGGACGGCAAAATGTCGTAGTGGCAAGGCTGCCTCCACCAAAAGGTGTATCCTCAACGAAAAGGATGCCGGGGGTTGATCCGCATGCAATCTATAACGAATTGCAAAGGAGGATTTTACGTGACGTCGCTTTTAAAACTGTAAATTTTCACATCCATATCCAAAGCACGTAAAGTAAACCTGAAATTATGCCATTGTGAAGTAAAGTGTATCTTGGAAGACATCTCATGCCGGACTCCGAGCAACGAGCCGTCAGGCTGGTCAAGCCTCCGAGCGCGGCCTCCGTGAGCTCCTCCAATATGGAATTGACCTCTATTCGAGCCATTGCCGCAGGTGTCGGCCCAATTTAATGGCAAGCGCGACAATCGTCAGGGTGGGCATATCGTTTCCCCCGGTTGGGAAAACGGAGCTCCCGGCGACAAAAAGGTTTCCGAGGCCGTGAACCTGGCACGTGGCATCGACCACGCCAGTCCGCGGATCGGCGCTCATCCTCGTTGTGCCCATGTGGTGCCTCACCCATCGGTATGGGATATCGTCTCCGCAAGTCGGGGTCTCGTGGGTGCTCGATCGAACGTCGCTTCTGTGGCCCAGCAGCCGCATCTCGTCGGTGATGATTGTCTGCACGCGCTCGAGTGTACGCCGAACGAGAGGCCCCACCCTCCATTCCAGCTTCACGCGCGGAAGATTGAATTCGTCAAGTCTTGTATCGAGCGTAACCCGGCTTTCCGGGTCCGGCTCTTGTTCGAGGATCGTGTCAAAATGAAAATGTCTTACGCGCCCGCGTGAGTGCCCAAGGCGCTCGATGGCTGACGCGACCGACGCTGCGGGATGTCTGAGGATGGTGCGGCCACTTTTGATGAGGTCGCGATGGAGGCGTCCCTTCCGCAGCCAGAAGGCAAGATAATGCAACGCCTCGGAGCCACCCAGATCATTGGCGCAAGGTCCCGGCTTGATCCACGTCCGGGAGCCCAGAAGGCGTTCACTTTCACGAATCTCAGGGCGCAGCGCCAGCCCGAATGCACCGGTCACGCCGCAGTGCTCTTGCTCCGACAAATAACGCCTCCGCGCCACAATGGATGGCACGTGAAGGGCCAGCGCGGTGTCGGGATGGCAGACCTGCAGGCTCCCCCATTTCACGCGCGGATGCTCCATGAAATAGCGGCCGACCAGGTCATGCTGGTTGCCTATGCCATTCGGCGTCTGCCGGTTTGAAACCAGGAGCAGGCGCGCGTTTTCGATCCCGCCGCAGGCCAACACAAAGGACCGTGCCTGGATCCGGAATCGCCTGTTTGGCGTACTGGCCACCTCGATGGAGCGAACCCATCTTCCCGCAGAGTCGGTGTCTAGCCGCAAGGCCGTGGCGTGCAGGAAAACCTGCACGTTTTTTGCCCTTTGCAGCCTGGCGCGCAATGTCGCCCCCAAATCCGGGATGGGACTGAGAAAGCATCGTTCGGAAAACAGTGGCCCGGTCATAGGCAGAACCGCGGAGGCAGGCCATTCAGCTTGCAAGTCGTCGATGCCCAGCAAATCGGCGGCCGCCTCATAGTGGGGGAGGAGCGAGTTGCGATCGACAGGCCATCCGCTCATCGGAATCCAGGACCGAGGCTCGAAATCGGCGTGGTCCAGCATCTTGCACCACCCACCCCAACCAGCCCTGCCGGTACTTCCGCCGAACTGGCGGATCCTGCAAAGGTCCAGCGCCTCATAGGGTCTGCCTACAGAGCGGCCTCGCGACAGTCTTTGGCGCCAGTGTTCGTATGTCAGACCGCCGCTTTCGATGATGCATATGCGATGCCGTGTTCCTTCGAACTGCGAGGCGAGCGCCAAGCCCGCCGCACCGGCGCCCACGATGCACAGATCTGCCTCCAGGCAAGCGCCTTGGGGAACGCCGTCGCAATCCTCAATCATGGCGACGTTGAACGGACAGCAGGCGCGGCAAAATCGTCACCGGTAGGACCATACGGTCAGGTTCGTGAGGTCTGATCACTGGCGATCCGTTGTCCAAGCCTGATCCTCTTTGCCGCTTGCGAACGCAGTGCGGTGAAATTCGGCGCCACCAACGGGTAGTCAGGCGGCAAACCCCATTTCCTGCGATAGTCGGCCGGTGTCATTCCAAGCGATGCCAGATACCGCTTCAGCGATTTCATCCTGCGTCCATCCTCCAGGCTGATTATGAAATCCGGAGTCACCGATTTGCTGATTGGTACGGCGGGAACGACCTTTGGTTTGCTTTTTTCCGAGCCTCCCGCGAGGGCCTGCAAAGCGCGGCCGACATTTTCCACCAAATCCACCAGATCAGAAGGTGAGGCCCGGTTCCTGCTGACAAAGGCCGAAACAATCTTGGCAGTTGATTCCAGGTGATGGACGGGGTCAGTGGCCATGGATCCGCTCTCGACTGACGATGGTTATCGTCCGTGGCCAAATGCGGGGCCTGTTTGGATCACTCGTTTGCCGAACTTTCCAGCCTCAAATCGGGAGCAGATGCTCCTGATCCTCCCCGCCTTTGGAACCCTTCAATGGCATCCGCAGGGGCCATTTCTGTCAATTGCCCTTGGCGGCGCTGAATCCATCCAAAAGTGGTAACCGGCAGTGACAGCCAATGTGCCCCTCCATTGGCATCGCGGCCCGTCGTGCTGCGTTTGCTTGACGTTTTCTTGAAGATCGCCAACATCAACGCGCCTTCTACACGACGGCGATTGAAATATCGGCTGCATATTTCCGCATTATTAGGCGTATGCCATTTTAACAGCGGCCGACTGCTACACAATTACGATAGAGTCATGATGGCATTTATCTTTTTATTACTTCATATAAATCGAGATTTTACAGGTATAATCTCGTATCAAACTGTCATTAAATGTGTCCGACTCGATCATGATTGTGAATAAACTTTCTTCGAGAATCTGATTATTAAGTATGCGGGGGAGCTTGGCTATCAGGAGACGATATGACCATTAAAGTTACAACTACGGCAAAGTTGCTGGTGGGGGCGTTCTTTGCTCTGGGAACCATAGGGATTTCCAATGCCGGCGCAGCCGGGGAGTCTGGCGTCCAGGTAGGCTCGCCTAGCGAGACCGGGGCCAAAGCTGGCGGCGCCGGTGAAACCGGCGGCAAGGCTGGCGGTGCTGGCGAGACCGGCGGC
>NZ_AYWR01000038.1:0-33645 GCF_000502935.1 Mesorhizobium sp. LNHC221B00
GTCGGAGCCGCCACTGCACACCAAATTACCATCGATGGTTGAATCAACCGTTACCGCACGTGCTTTCCAGTGTGCGTTCCTGATCATTAGACTTTGACGGAACGGAGGGTTCCGGAACATATTAGACGAACTGAAAGTTCGATGGGGATGACGAAGCTATCGGACCTCGGCCCGCCGATCCCCGGAAAGTTGCACGGCGGCGCAGACATCCCGGAACATCAGCATTTCTATCCTTGCCCATATTGCGGGCAAAAGGTTGACCAGCGCGATTTGCGCCAAGTGTTTTGGCATGAAACGCCAGGGCACGAACCGCTGGAGATGACGGGGGCGCCGAGATAATCAATCTCCCGAAGCGTGCGAAATGACAGCACCTTGTGCACCGGCGACCACCAGTTCGGCCGCCAACCAGAAGCCAGCGGCCATGAAAAGCAGAACCACAAAAGCCAGGCGGGCTGACGGAATGCCCTAGCAGAACCGCTGACCCGTGTACTGCGCACCCTCCACCCACAAGGAGAGTGCAGTCGCCGGGGAACGTCCTTTCACCTCGAAATCGCGGCCCCGATGATGTCCTGCCGCGATCCAGACCGTCTTTGACCGCTGATAGATTTTAATGCCTCGTGCGCTCGCCCAAGCGCACAGGTATGCAAAGTCTCGCTTCATGATTTCCCCACACTTCGCTAAAATCTGAACGCTAATAACTGCGGAGCGTGGAGGTATGTTCCACGAGGGCGTTCACATTTTAGCATCTGCTTACAAGGCAAACTCGCCTGCTCGGAGTTTGAATCGGCGTGGCTAACGGCAGCATCAACATAGGCGATGAGGTGGCAATCATGGCGAGCGTCCGGCAGCGGGCTTTGCCCTTTATGTCACCAGCCGAAATGCAAAGCGGTTGCGGATGTGGTCGTTGAAATANGCGTCCGGCAGCGGGCTTTGCCCTTTATGTCACCAGCCGAAATGCAAAGCGGTTGCGGATGTGGTCGTTGAAATAGCGGCCCTTGGCAAAGGCAGATTTGAACCCGGCAAAGCTCTCCGGCGGCACGTCCAAGAACTGGTAATGCCTGCCTTGGTGGCACATCGCCGCAAAACCGCGGCTTGGCAATGGGCATCTACACGGCCTTTCTGGATGTCGCGATGGCTCTTGGAAGCCCGGCTTTGGGATGGGCTGCCGATCGAGCAGGTTTGAGCGCCGTGTTCTTTATCAGCGCCGGTGTCACCTATTGTACAACCCCATTGCTTTGCGGTTAGCGTACAATGCGCAACGAGCCGAAAGGCGCACTGCGAGCGCAAGCCTAGAGGATGCAGCCAACCGGTCATCCTGGGTTTCCGACCGGCAATCAGTTCTCCGAGGAGCCGGACAAGTTCTTCCGGTTCGGTCGGCTTCATCACCACCGTCCCGAGTGAGAATGCTTCATCACTCTGCTCGGGGCCTAGGCCGGAATAAACGACGAAGGGCACTCCACGGGCAGCCAGCATTCTTGCAGCCTCGACGCTCTCGCCGTCCCACAATCTGACGTCCAGGACCGCGGCGGCGGGCATGTGGTTCGCGAGAAGCGCTCCTCGGCCTTTGCAACACGACGATCCCAAGGCTGCGGTGAAGCCCCCCTCGGAAAGAGCAGTCTCCATCTCCACGGCAATCAAAGCTTCGTCGTCGACGACCAGGACGAGAGGTTTGTCCATGTGAGGCACGATTGCACGTTCGTTGATGAAACACGTGCCAAGGTGGTTTCCGTCCGAGCTCAGATTTGCATGCCGCCACAGGCTCAATCAAGAGGAGCCTCGTGGGCAGCCGCAAGGGACGAGCTACAGGAACAATTTGGCGACACCCCGCGTTACCACCCGTTGAGCAGAAAGGGGTTTTGGATGAATGAAGTGCCGCGGGCGAATGTTGTCGCGTTCAAGAACCAAGAAACATCCGATGGGGATAGCCGGAACTTCAACTACCAGGATTTCTTCGAAAACGGCGCCGTCGCCCTCCACTTGGTAAGTGCCGATGGTGTTATTCTTCATGCCAACCAGGCCGAGCTCGACCTTCTCGGGTTTCCGGCGCAGGACTATATCGGTCGCCACGTCGCGGAGTTCTATCCCGACCAGGAAGTGATCGAGGACATTTTGAACCGCGTCTCCCGTGGCGAGAAGATCGCCAGATATCCGGCGCGATTGAGAGCCCACGACGGCTCGATCAAGCACGTCGAAATTTCTTCCAGCGGGCATTTCCGCGACGGCAAGCTAATCAACACACGCTGTTTCACTGTCGATGTAACCGACCTGGAACGCACCCGCACGGAGCTCAAGCGGCAGGACAGCACCTATCACCAGGTCCTCGACAGTCTCCCGGTCGCCATCTACACGACTGACGCGGATGGGGTCATCACCTACTACAACCGAGCCGCCGCCGAAATGGCGGGCCGCGAACCCGAGATCGGCAAGGACAAGTGGTGCGTGACGTTCAAGCTGTTCACACCGGACGGCAAGGACCTTCCTCACGATGAGTGCCCCATGGCGATCGCGCTGAAGGAAAACCGCCCTGTGCGTGGCCAGCAGGCGATAGCGCAGCGCCCTGACGGATCTTTTTTCCCATTTCAGCCCTATCCGACACCGCTCCGCGATGAGACGGGCAAGCTGATCGGTGCCGTTAACATGCTGTTTGACCTCACCGACCGCCAGAATGCCGAGGAGGCCAGGCACCATTTGTCGGCAATCGTGGAATCCTCGTTCGATGCCATCGTGAGCAAGGACCTGAACACCATCATCAAGAGCTGGAATCGGGGCGCCGAACGGCTGTTCGGCTACACCGCCGAGGAAGCGATCGGCCGCTCGGTGACGATGCTGATCCCGGATGACCACCAGGACGAGGAACCCCGCATCCTCGAACGCATCCGCCGTGGGGAAGTCGTCGACACATACGAAACGATCCGTCAGCGCAAGGATGGCAGTCTGGTTCCGGTCTCGCTGACGGTATCGCCCGTGCGCAGCGCAACCGGGCAGATCATCGGCGCATCGAAGATTGCCAGGGACATCACATCGGCAAAAGAGAACGAGCAGCGCATCCGCATGCTGATGCGCGAGGTCAACCACCGGGTCAAGAACCAGTATTCCGTCATCCTTTCGATGATCAGGGAAACCAACAAGCGCGCCGAGAACCCCGCGGTGTTCGAACGGCAGGTTCGCGAGCGGATCATGGCCCTGTCACGCTCGCACGATCTGCTTGTCGCTGGCGATTGGAGAGGCGTGACCCTTTTCGAACTGCTGCTCTCGCAAGCCAAACCGTTCGGCAATGAGGGGCGGATTTCCATGTCGGGACCTTCCATCGTGCTGAGCCCCAACGCCGTCCAGTATTTCGGTATTGCCTTCCACGAACTCGCGACCAACTCAGCCAAATACGGCGTACTTTCGGGAGACACGGGCACGATTTCGGTTCAATGGAACGCGACCGGTTCCGGGGATTCGAAGCTCTTCCACCTCGCCTGGGCCGAAACCGATGGGCCGAAGGTCCAGGCCATCGGTCAGGGCGGCTTTGGAACCGTGGTGCTGAAGCGGGTAGCGCCTGAGGCTGTCGGCGGGAAGGCCGATCTTGAGTGTGGCTCGCATGGGATCAATTGGACGCTGGAAGCGCCGCTGGCTGCCGTGGAGGCATCTGTTGTGAGCGAGGCCTAGGAACTCAGCATTCGGTGGGTAGGTAAATGGACCGTCCCCTGGGGCCTCAACTAGCGCCGCTTCCCGGACCGCCACCAGCTGTACTTCAGGATCCAGCCAGAAACCCAACCCTGCGCGAGCACAAGAAGCTCGCACTGCGCCAAGCCGAATGACCAGCATCGTGGCCGCCCCATTTTGCAGAACTTGACGCACACAACCGAAGTCGAGTTCATCCGTGGGACACTACAGGACCGGTGCTGCCGCCTGGAGATGGGTGGCGCCTCGTAACAACGGGTTTAACGTGGGGATAACCGCCAATTAAGAAAGGGGCGCTTCGTCCCATGTCATCAATTTGATTTGGATCTGCAATCACAAAATATTAGATTGACGCTGCTCAAGTATGGGTGTCCCTTCTCTGAAGAAAACGCGAAGCATCTCGCGTCGCGCAAACACCGAGAACGGGGATGGTGGCTGGAGAACCAAACGAGGTGCTGGTTAAACACGTCGAGAACCGGTGGATTGTCCGTGTCGTTGAGAGTGGCGAGTCAATGGTCGAAGTGTTCGCGACGCAGGCTCTTGCCGAGGACTACGCACACAATCATCGAAACAGACTTGGGCTTCCTGGGAAGCCGCCTGTAGAACCGGTGGGATTTCGAAACATTTAGGGCAAAACAATTGGACAAGACAGTCGATTTTGTCGAAGGACGTCTTGGATCAGCCCGGACAATCCGATTCCGGGATCTTTGTTGAACTCGTTGACCCCGAAAGAGGCCACGTTCGTCTCCACCTCACGACTGCTACTGCGGAGCTCCTTTGCGAGCGCATAGCCGATGCGCTGGAACGCCGCTACGGCGATGCCGCCCATTAAACGGCAGTTTTGATATCCACGGGAAAATGCCCCCGCACCGCGATCAATTCCCGATGGTAAGAAGAAGGTCTCGAGCGAGCGGTCCTGAGCAGGTACGACAGACAGGTGAGATTTCCAACCGGGCATTTTTACTTGCTGCGGACGTTTGGTATCGTGGCCTGTCTCTAGACTGGAAAGGTACAACGTTGTGGCCGCGCTTGCGCATTTCCAGCTCGCGATAGATCGTCATCGTCATCGTCATCTCGGCGCTGCCCGCGACCCGAAACTCGGCTCCCCGGCATTGATCCGTTTTCAGGTTGTGCGGGCTAGAAAACGGACTGAGGCGTCCAGCAGAACCGCGTCTGCTTGCGATTCGTGGCGTCCATTTCGACAAGATCAAGGATGAGACGTTGATAATGCTGAAATCGCGCCGCCGTCCTGATATTATTTCTGCCGGAAGGCAGTATGCAGCGAGGTCGACAGGGGACTGAGAATGTAATCCAACGCGGTGCGTTCCTCGGTCACGATCATCACCGAAGCCGGCATACCTGGATAGAGCTGGATCTGCGGCGCGGCGGCGAGTTCCTGCTGATCCACCGCGATGTCGGCGACATAGTAGGGAAAGCCGGTCTTGGCGTCGGTGACACGGTCCGCCGAAATGCGGGTGACGCGGCCGTGGATGACTGGTGTGGTGCGCTGCTTGTAGGAAGTGAAGCGGACCTCGGCCGTCATGTCAGCGTGCAGGCTGGAAATGTCCTCGACCTTGACCTGCGCCTGGACGATCAACGAATTTTTGGTTGGCACGATATCGAGGATGGTCTGCCCGGGGGCGACAATCGCGCCGGTCGAGAAGACGGTGAGGTCCATCACCTGGCCGTCATAGGGCGCGTGCACCTCGGCGCGGTCCACCGTGGCTTGCGCGGCGAACATCTTCGGCACCAGGTCGGCTAGGCTCGACTGGGTGTCGATCAGCATGGCCGAGAGTTTTGCGCGTCGCTCGTTGGTGAGCTGCGCAATCTGGCTTTCGAGCTCGGCCTTGCTCTGGCGGTTTCCCGCGATCTCGCCGATGGCCTGGTCGATGAGGCCCTGCAAATCGGAGGCGGAGCGGTCGAGTTCGAGGATGCGCGTGCGCGTTGTCAGCCCGGCCTTCAGCAGCTTGTTGAGGCCTATTTTTTCGTCGGTCGTCGACTTGAGCTGGGCGCGAAAAGATTCGACGCGCGCCTGCTTCCCGTCGATCTGCTCTTCAAGCTCGGCGATCCGCCTCTGCAGGATCTGCGTGGCACCCGCCATCGAGGCGCGCTGGCTCTCGAGGTCAGCAATCTGGTTGGCCATCGCGTCCTGCAGATAGGCCTGGTGTTCGGCGGTGATGTCCTTCGGAAAGGCAACCGCCTCATGGCCCTCGAGCTCCGCACGGATGCGGGCATCGGTGGCGCGCAGCAGAGCATATTGCTGGGAATAGAGATTGAACTCGGAGCGGGCGCGGGTGTCGTCAAGCACGACCAGCACATCACCTGTCTTGACGATGTCGCCGTCCTTCACCCGGATTTCCTTCACCGTGCCGCCGTCGAAATGCTGAACGCTCTTGCGGTTGCCCTCGACCTTCACAATCGCGTCCGCGAGCACCGCGCCGTTGAGCGGCGCTATCGCCGCCCAGCCGCCGAACGCGCCGAAGAAGGCAACAATGATAAGCACGCCAACCCAGACCGGTCCTCGGATCGAATCCGGGTTGCCCGCATCTTCGGCGCTGGACAAACTGCGATAGGTGGCGGCGATGTCGGTCATTGAGTTGCCACCGCCATGGGTGCCGCGCGCTGGTTGAGCAGCGCCACGATCTCGTTCCTCATGCCGAAGGCTTCGACCGCGCCATCCCGCAGAAGCAGGATCTTGTCGACATTGGCCAAAGTCGAGGGCCGGTGCGAGACAATGATGACCGTACTGCCGCGGCGCTTGAGCTCGAGCGCGCATTCGGCGAGCGCGCGGTCGCCGTCGGCATCAAGATTGGAGCTCGGCTCGTCGAGCACGATGAGGTTCGGCATACCGAATACGGCGCGGGCAAGCGCGATGCGCTGCCGGTAGCCGCCGGACAGCACCGCGCCGCCCTCCCCAATCTGCGTCTCGTAGCCTTGCTGCAGGCGGATGATCATCTCATGTACGCCGGCCAGCCGCGCGGCCTCGATCACTTCGCGGTCAACATCGGTCTTGAAGCGGCCGATGTTAGCGGCGACGGTGTCGGCAAACAGCTCGATGTCCTGCGGCAAGTAGCCGATATGGTCGCCGAGCGCCTCGCGTCCCCATTGCGTCAGATCGGCGCCGTCCAGCCTGACGGTGCCGCGGCTGGGCTGCATGATGCCGGCGAGATGCCGCGCGAGCGTCGACTTGCCGGCGCCGGAAGGACCGACAATGCCAAGCGCCTCGCCGGCATCGAGCCTGAACGAGACATCGCGCAGCAGCAGCTTCTGCAGGTTGGGAATGGCGAAGCTGAGCTGCTCGACAGCGATCTTGCCAGTGGGCTTGGGCAGGTTGAACGAGCGTTCGCCCTGTGCGCCAGCGTCGAGCAGCTTCTCGACCCTGCCAAGCGCGGCCCGCGCCAGTATCAGGCTACGCCAAAGGCCTACGATCTGCTCGACCGGTTGCAACCCCCTGCCCAGAAGGAGGCTCGCCGCGAACATCGAGCCGCCGGTGATCTGTCGCTCGATGACCAGATAGGCGCCGAGGCCGAGGATCAGCGACTGCATGGTGAGGCGCAGGAAGCGGATCAGCCCGGACATCAGTGCTGCGCGGTCGCTGGCCTGTCCCTGCCGGCGGAGCGCAAGGCCGCGGTCGCGCCCCCAGCGGCGGACTAGGCCGTCGATCATGCCCATGGCGCGGACGACTTCGGCGTTTCTCAGACTCATTTCGGTGAAATTGTAATTGGCGGTGGCAAGGTCGTTGGCTTGCTTCAGCGGCACCCGCACGATGTATTCGTTGAGCACCGCCATGGCGATGAGAAGCAGCGACGAGCCCAGCGCAAAGAAGCCAAGCCAGGGATGCAGAAGGAAGATGATGCCGATGTAGATCGGCGACCATGGCAGGTCGAACAGGGCATGGACGCCGCTGCCGGTGATCACCTGCCGGAACGTGTCGAAATCCCGGATCGGCTGGCTTTGCGAGGCGCCCAGCGACGGGGTTTCGACGGAGGCCGCAAGGATCTTGGCCGAAAGCAGCCGGTCGAGCCGCGCGCTGGCCCGCGTCAGGATGGCAGCCCGTACGAGATCGAGGCCGGCCAGCGCCAGGAAAGCCGCAAGCAAAACCAGCGTCAGCATCACCAGTGTCGTCTCGCTGCCGCTGGTGACCACCCGGTCATAGATCTGCAGCATGTAGAGCGGGGATGCGAGGTAGAGCAGATTGATGGCCAAGCTGAATGCCGCCGCAAAGAGGAAATAGCGGCGGCAAGCGCGAAGCGCTTCCCTCACGATCTTGGATTTGTTGTCGAGACTCAAACTACCTAGCGGAGAACCGCCCCCTGTTTAAACCGCATACCCGAACCGATCCTACTCCTGATCCTTCAACCGGCCACGCGATCCACCCGTAAACCTGCTGTAAACCTTAATTCGTAAGCTGAATCCGCCGCCGGCAGGGAACGAAACGAGCTCCGTGTGACCGCGGGCTCGATTCCTTCTTCACACAGCGAACTCACTTGTTCCGCCGTTGATGCCGGTCAGGGTGAATTCAGCCGGATTGTAGGTCACAACGGTGTGTCCCTGGCCGTCATCGGCGAGCTTGAAGCCGTTGGCGTCGTAGGATCCAAGCAGATGCAGAGTGGCGCCGTGCGTGCCGTCGGTCACAGTCAGAGTGCCGCCACTGCCGTCCTGGCTGGTCTGGTAGCTGACCGTCGTGCCGGTGCCGAACAGGATGTCGTTAAGATCCAGCTTGTCGTCATTGGTGATGCCGCCGATCCGCCCGCTGAAGTCGAACGAGTCGTCGAGCTCCAGCGTGCCGGCCGTATTCTGCGCGAAGGTAACATCCGTCGACGAGGCTGCGCCGAATTCCAGCTTCGACAGGTTGCCGATCGTGGCATCGCCCTCGCCGGTGACCGCGCCGTGGATGTCGATGTTGCCGCCATTCGCCCACAGCATGCCGGAATTCGCGATCCCGCCGGCGACGACCAGGCCGCCCGAGCCGGTCGCTTCCAGCGTGCCGGAATTGGCCACGACGCTGCCGCCGGTGTCGATGACCAGGGCGTTGGTGCCCGAGGCGATGATGGTGCCCCTGTTGTCGAGGCTGAGCATGCCATCCCCCAGTTGGCCGGCGCCCGAGATCGTGTTGTCGACATTGACCAGCGTGACGTCCGGACCGGTGCCTGAGATGATGTTGAAGGAACTGTCGGACAGATCGATCTGCCCGCCGCCCTGCAGCGTCACGCCGTGCTGGATGACCTGCAGCAGGGTTTCGCTGCCGGTCGAATCCAGCGAGATGGTGCCGCTGTTGTTGACGGTGCCGCTCAGCGGCAGCAGGGCGCCGTCGCCGATGGTCATCGTGCCGGTGTTGTTCACCACCGGCGTCTGGTCGAAGGCGAAGTTGCCGGCGCCGAGAGCGGAGGAATGCACGCCGTCGAGCGTGATCGACTGCCCGTCGCCGAGCGTGATTACGGCGTTACCATGCACATCGTCGACGGTATGCGCCTGGACGTCGGCAAAGCTCTGGAAGCCGGAGTAGCCGACGAGGTCGATCTGGTCGGCCGCCGCGTCGAAGCTGTGCACCGTGTCGTTGCCGATCGGCTGCGAGAAGACGAACAGATCGTTGCCGGTGGAGCCGGTGAGCACATCGTTGCCCGACCAGGCGAAGATCGGCGATCCCGGCGCGTAGGCCTCGACATTGTCGGCGATCGATGCGCTTCCGGTCGTTCCATCGGCATTGGTCCAGATCATTGAGACATCAAGCACAGCGGCGCCGGTGAAATCGGCCGGCGTGGTGACCGTCAGCTGGTGGACGGCGTTGGACTGCACCGTCCAGGACCCGTCTGCATTTTGCGTCGCACCATCGATCGTCCAGCCGGAAGGCACGTCCTTCACCGTAACGGTGACGGCATGGCCGTCCGACGGGTCGGTCAGCGCGAGATTGATCGGCGCGCCTGCGGTGCCGGCGGGGGCAGCTACGCTGATCGTGACATGATGGACAATGCTGGTATTGGCGCCGTCGCTGGCCACGATGTCAACATTTCGAGCCGGGCTAGGAACGTGCGAGCCAGGTTTGGTGTCGGAATACAGGACTCCCTGCAAAATGCTTTGATATGTGCTGACCGATGCAACGCCTGTGATGGACAGGGTAACGGGATCGGCATTGTTCGCGACGCTCGACGGAAATGTTACCGTCAGCCCGGCAGCGGTGGCCGCGGCACTCGCCGCTCCACTAAGAGACAATATCTCTCTTACGCCCCCGCCACCCGCACTGTTGTCCTGTGGATTAGTCAGCGTGACTGTCAAGGACGTTAGATTCCCTGAATCGGCGTCGGCGATTGTCGCTAATGGTGTGAGCGATAGCTGCGTGACTCCGTGAGGATAGCTCGCGGTGGCATCGCTTCCCGCGCTGGCTCCGTTGAGGTCGACAACCGGGGCTTGGCCTCCGCCTGTCACATTGATCGTCGCGATGGCGGCGCTTGTGTCCGTGCCGCCATTGGCGATGCCATCACCGTCAATCAGAGTGTAGGTAACAGTCTTGGTGGCGGTTGGGCTGGTCGCGTTGGAATAGAGGATGTGGTCAGCCAAGGCCGCTGCCGCCGCTTGCGTGGCGCTGGCATTGAACGTGATGATCAGGTTCGACCCATTAGTGCCGCCCGTGAACGTTCCGATGATGGTGCCGCCATACGTAACGTTGCTGCCGCTGGTACCGATCTGGCCAGCGCCGGTGCCCTGGTTCTGGATGGTCAGTTGATCCGTCGCGGTGCCGTTTGTGGTGAAGGCGACGGTAAGCTTTCCCCCATTGAAGTCGGCCGAGTCGATGTCCGTCACTGTCGCCGAAGGCGCGATGGCGGTGGCAGCGGAACCGGCAGTGTAGCTGATGTTTGTGGAGGTTCCTGACGTTCCGCTGTTCAAATCTATGAACGGCGCGTCGTTGGTGCCGGTGATGGTGACGTCTATAGTCTGCGTGGCAGTGCCGTCGAACGACTTCACCGTCAGCGTGTCGTGCACCTGGATACCGCCTGCCAGCGCCTGAACATTGGCCTGGTTATTGGCCAGCGTGTAGCCCCAAACCCCGCTCGTCGCATTGAACGTAAAGGTGCCGTAGGTACCGGCAAGAGAGCCTGGCGTCTGAAAATGGTTCTGGCCGCTATCCACGTCATTGACGGTCAGCGTGCTGCCCGCCGTCAAGGTGACGTCCTCCGTCGCCGAGCCCGTGGCCGATGCGGTGATGGTGGCGGCGTCGTTGGTGCCGTGGATGGTGACGGTGATGGTCTGGCTGGCGGTGCCGTCGAGCGAGCTCACGGTGAGCGTGTCGGTCTGGGTGTCGCCGGCGTTGAGCGCTTCGGTCGCGGCCTTGCTGTTGTCGAGCGTGTAGCCCCACACCCCGGTGGCGCTGTCGAAGCTGAAGTTGCCGTAGGTGCCGGCGAGCGCGGCGGGAGCGACGGCGGCGAAATGAGCCTGGCCGGCGTCGACGTCGTGCACGGTCAGCGTGCCGCCCGCCGTGGCGTCGCCAGGCGTCGCCGCGGTCGTTGCATTGCCGGCGCCGGCTTCGGTGACCGAGGTGTCCTCGGTGGCCGATGCGGTGATGGTGGCGGCGTCGTTGGTGCCGTGGATGGTGACGGTGATGGTCTGGCTGGCGGTGCCGNCGGCTTCGGTGACCGAGGTGTCCTCGGTGGCCGATGCGGTGATGGTGGCGGCGTCGTTGGTGCCGGTGAACTGAATGGTGGTCGTGGCCCAGCTCAAGGTGCCGTTGCCGAGTTGAATGGCGTAAGTCAGCTTGTCGGTGAGAACCTGGCCCTGCGCAAGCGACTGCAGCAGCGTGTTGATATCTGCGGTATTGTAGTGAATCGTCCCATCGCTGGCTATCCAGATACGTGCTCCGAGCAAGCTTTTGTCGGTGGTTCCGGCAAGTCCGGCGCTGTCGTTGGTGCTGGAGTATGTGGTGTCGCGGACAAGCAAGTCCGACGGCGCAGGTGTTTTGGTCGCGGTCGAAGCACTGATTGAATTGTCGATGGAGTAGAGCTGCTTCGCGGCCCCACCCAGGTCGTTCGCCAGTACATTCAGGATCAGGACGCCAGTCGAATCTTCAGAGAAGTAAAAGGCGTCGTCCGTGGCCTGCGGCGTGTTGGAGAAGGAAACAGTCGTACCGCCTGCGCCTGCAACCTGCTGAGTGGCCATCTTTTATCCCCCTGTCGGCAGACGCGGCGCATCTGCTCGTGGCCGCACGTGGCGGCCGACAATCCCATGCCGAAACCTGTATGGCGATCGGCGCTCAGTTACGTGAGGTGGGAGTGACCATTCACCAAGCCGCAACCCCTCGCTCCGGCCCGTGAACAGCCCGGACAAAGGTGGCGATCCACAGACAGGTGGTGCTCAATGATGACAGCTACTACGGCTATGATCGCCGCCTTGCGTTCCCCAACCCCAGTAGCGCCATGACTCGTTGTTGCCGGTCGAGAGATGTTCACGCTACCCTTATATTAGGACATTATTAACTCTGCAGAAGCGTGCGTCAACGTCCAATCGACTGAAGGGTTAATGACAGTATTCGTACCTGTACGCGAATGCTTCTAACTCGCCCTTCGGGACCTGACCCATCGGCCCTACGACAGGATGCGCTCCGAGGCGCCATCTTGATTCATCGGGAAACGAACGCCCTTGAACGCTCGCTTCCGGCACAACCAGAATTTCCAGTTCGACGGCCCCAATGTCCGCTTTCGGGGAATGGGAATATGGCCCTGCGGGACGGGAATGCGGCGTGAGGCAGACCCGCCGATTTGCACGCCATAGCACGCTGCAGCCCCGTGCGTGGCCGAACAGGATTTACTTCCGGAGCAAGGAGGTATCTGATCAGCCAATGGTCAGAAAGAGCATAGAACGATCGAAGTATCTATGCGCACACGACGACGGAGGTCGAAAGTTCCCCCAAAACTGGAGTGCGCCCCTCGGGCCGGACAGGTTGAACAAGCAGAATTGACTTGGAAGCCGGGCTTTCGAAACGTTTAAACTCGATGCTGTGCGTGCGATAAGTCACCATGGGCTTCCATCCTACGGTCGGTCGTGTCCCCACAGGTGGTGTAGCTCGGCGGTTACGAAGCCGCTCGCGAGTGCGCCGTTAGTCGCGCTGTAGCGAGCGAGCGGCTTTGCGGTGGTCATCGGCGCTTTCCGGTAGGGTTTGGTTGTTGACGCCAACCCAATTCGGAAGGACCACCGATGACCGACGACATGATGAACCTGCGCACGCTCGTGGAGAAGACCCCGGATGCCGATCTCCTGCGCGAGATGATCGGCTTTGCCGCCGAGCGGCTGATGGAAATGGAGGTTGGGGCCGCCACCGGCGCCGCCTATGGCGAGAAGAACCCGTTGCGCACGGCCCAGCGCAACGGCTATCGCGAGCGCGACTGGGAGACGCGCGCCGGCACCGTCGAGCTGCGCATCCCGAAGCTCAGGAAGGGCAGCTACTTCCCCGGTTTCCTCGAACCGCGCCGCATGGCCGAGAAGGCGCTGACCGCCGTCATCCAGGAGGCCTACGTCCAGGGTATCTCGACCCGCTCGGTTGACGACCTGGTCAAGGCCATGGGGATGAGCGGCATTTCGAAGAGCCAGGTCTCGCGGCTGTGCGAGGAGATCGACGGCAAGGTCAAAGCGTTCCTTGAAAGACCCATCGAGGGCGACTGGCCCTATCTGTGGATCGACGCCACCTACCTGAAGGTGCGCCGCGGCGGCCGCATCGTCTCGGTCGCCGTCATCATTGCCGTCGGCGTCAATGCGGACGGTCGGCGCGAGGTGCTGGGCATGGAGATTGGCACCTCGGAGGCCGAGCCGATCTGGACGGAGTTCCTGCGCAAGCTGACCCGCCGCGGCCTGCGCGGCGTCAAGCTCGTCGTCTCCGATGCCCATGAAGGCATCAAGGCGGCCGTCACCAAGGTGCTGTGCGCGACATGGCAGCGCTGCCGCGTCCACTTCATGAGGAACGTGCTGGCCCATGCCGGCAAGAGCGGCCGCAGGGTCGTCTCCGCTTTCATCGCCACCGCCTTCGCCCAGGAAACGCCCGAGGCCGCAAGCGTGCAATGGCGCGCCGTCGCCGACCAGATCCGGCCGAAGGTGCCGAAGTTGGCGACAATCATGGACGACGCCGAGCCCGACGTGCTGGCCTACATGACCTTCCCGAAAGAACACCGCGCCAAGCTGCACTCGACCAATCCGATCGAGCGTCTCAACGGCGAGATCAAGCGGCGCACCGAGGTCGTCGGAATCTTCCCGAACGACGATGCGATCGTGCGTCTGGTCGGCGCAATCCTGCTCGAACAGAACGATGAATGGGCAGTGCAGCGGGCCAGATATATGACTCTGGAAACGATCAGCCAGATGAGCGATGATCCCCTGATCAGCTTGCCAGCCGTGGCGCGCTGATCAGCCCGGCCCATGCCGGAGAGCACGGCGACAAATGCCGTCAGCTACACCACTCCCCGGGACACGATCCTACGGTCGATTTTTTGCACTTTTGCGGCTTTCGAGAGAGTGTCTCTGCTGTCTGGAAAAGTACCGTCACGCACCTCTGCAATCCGTTGTCGACCATGCCACTTTAAAGGCACAAACCATAAACACTGCGGTCGAGCTGCAAGCCGACTAAGTGGCGATTGGAAATCAACGATCACTCGCATGTTCCGAAATGGCCGCATTGGGGCCGATAACGGACTGACAGCCAACAGGAGGAGATCATCTAAAGCTGTCATCCCGCTGTCGGGCTCAACTCGGTCGGAAGGGCATTGCGATCACTAGTCGGAAGGGCATTGCGATCACTAAAAGACTGAATGCCGGCCTTCGCGACTTAGCCTGAGGAGGAAGTAGCCTTCATGCGCTGGGCCCACATCGGGAGGGCAGTCGAATAAGTGCCGGGGCTCCAGGCACAGGATTGACCTTCACGTGAAAGCTTGGGTGCAAGCGACCCGAAGGCGTTAGCCAAAAATATCGACCAGACGCCGTCGCCTCGCCAAAGCTTTTTTGTCCGAGGCGTTGTCGGCGCATTTCGAGTGGTCGCCGTGGCAATGATGCTTATTCTCGTCGCAGGGCTGCTCAACCGCTAACGGGCCACATGGTATTCGCGCCCGTCGACTCGCAGATATTCAGTCGATATGCAGGCGTGAAAGTAACGATGTTTCTCGAAATCAAGGCGATTCACCAAGCGCACAGCAATTTTTGATGCAAAGACCTGTGTTGAGTGGCAAGGTGCCCTGGGGATATAGGGGAGGCGGGAGCCTGATGTACGCAAGTATGAGCCAGAAGCTAGCCAGCTATGGCCAGTGGACATACCGTGGCGCGTGGGCACTGGAGATCATAGCTTCAATCATTGGCCTTGCCACCGGCCTTGTATTGGGCGTCCAGGCCTTCGAAGCAAGTCAATCTGCGACCGCGATGGACCTCATTCTGGCCAGCGCGCCGTTCTTCATCGTCTCGATCGCAGAGCTTACGAAGATTCCGATCGCGACCCTCTTGTACAGCGCCTCCTGGTTCTGGAAGCCTTTTATCCTGGTGTTTCTCCTGCTTCTGGCCGGTATCACTTTTGAGACGGTCTTGCTGGGCTTGGAGCGCGCCGGCACCCTTCGTGAACTGCAATATGAGGAGCTGGCTGATGGGATCGACTCGCTCAACAGAGAGAGCGCGAAGCTGAATGCCTCGGATCAGGCAGCTCAGCAGACTGATCAGGTCGCGAAGGCCAGGGCGGATCTGGAAGAGGTGAGTGCGCTTGCCGACAAGGCTCGTAAGGAAATCCAGGACCGTATCGCCGACGTCGACACCGAACTCCAGGCTGCCACCGTATTAACGCCTCAGGCGGCCAGAGCACGGGAACAAGTCCACGAGAGCGAGCAGAGGCGAGCGGACTTGGTCGCCGAGCGCGACGGCAAGGTTAAGCAGGCTGTGGGGGAGTTTGAAGGGCAGAGGGACAGTTTCGTCCAGCGGATCAAAGACGCGCGAGAAGCCGGCGACGCTGCGTCCGTGAAGCACTGGGAAGACGAGATCGGAAAACTTGCCAATCCTCGCGCCAAGCTGGAGGCGAAATACGAACCGCAAATCCTCGCCATAGATCAAGAGATCGCGGCTGCCCGAGCAGAGTTCGACCGCCTGAGGGCTGAAAGCCCTGAGATGACTGCCGACCAGAAACAGGTGCTTCAGAACCGCCGAAGTGACCTCGAAAAGTCACTAGACGCCACGTCCGCGGATTGGGAGCAGCGCCTAAATCAGGCGCGGAGCACGTTGGCTTCCGCCCAATCAGCGGAGGCCTCCCAGGATAAGGTATTGGCTGCAAATCAGGCGCGGCGCGACGAAATAGCGACCCAGTTGAACGGACTCGAAAAGAAGCGCATCCCGCTTGCTCGCACAGACCAGATCAGACGCATCGCGGCTCGCTGGTATGGCGAAAAGCCGGAAGAAGTAAGCGAGGCCCAAGCAGGAAAGGTTGCGGCAATCTGGTTTGGCTCTCTCGCAGTAATTGCCGGATTGGCCGGTCCGATCACTGCCATGGTGGCGCTCGGCTTGCAGAGAATAGCAGCACAGGCCGAGGACCGCTCCGAGAGCCGACTGTCGAGACTGATTAGACGGATGCTAATAAGATGGCGCTGGCGCCGAGTTCGCACCGTCAAGGTCCCTTTTGAAGTGGTTGTCGACAGGGAGGTCGAGAAACGGGTTGAGGTTCCTGTCGAAAAGGTCGTGAAAGAAATCCTCTATGTGCCGGTTTTGACCGACGATCCGGATGCTCTTCGAAAGGCGCTGAACGAGGATTTGCCGGCCGAGGTCGCCGATCTGGTCAAGGTGTCTACAAAGGGTGGCCGCAAAAGTGCTGATCCGGCATAACACGGCGCTTCTTGAGCGCGCTGTCGATCTGGTCGTCAAACAGGCGGCCATCCCGACGCTGCAGGCAGAGGCTGCGGCGTATGACAAGATCGCCCGCGCAAACGCCTTCAGGAGGATGATGACAGGCGGTGCGATCGCCGTCGCTGCTGTTGGTATCGGTTACGGGGCGGCGCTGTTCTTCGGACGAGACCACGGACTTCCACCTGTCATAGACACGACGCAAACCGAAAAACGCGACGACAGGATACCAACGACGGAGACAGTACCCCAGCAAGGTAAGACGGAGCGCAGCAAAGCACCTGCCCCCGAAGTGTCTCCTAAACCGGAGACCACAACTCCGACGCCGGTTCCAAAACAACCCGATGTCATAACTGCGGACTTCAACAAGTTCCTCACTCGAGAAATGGACTGGCAGGGTTCGCACTGGTCGTTGGTTTCTGGCCATCATTTCAATGACGAACACGATGCGACTTGGGATCATGCCTGGTGCTACACACGCCGGCTCGTCAATGGCGTCGACGTAAACGCAGACCTGGTGAACCGGGCCTCCCCAACGGCGAGGCCTCAAGCGCCGGTTTCTCCCGCGACGACTCTCGCATCCATCGGGCTGAATGACGCATCCGCTTTAGAACTCGGATCGAAATGTGTATGGCTCGACAAAGGCACCTTTAGCGCTAGTGACTATGAAGCCCCCGCTGGCAGAGCCGAGATGGCGAATAAACTCGTTGCCCAGGATGGCTGGGACGCGATGGGCTTCGACCTCCCGAGTATGCCGCTATGGAATGTGTCATTCGACCAATGTCAGACCCAATGCGAGGGCGACAATCGTTGCTCAGCTATCACATACGACAAAAAGCATTCTGCATGTTTCATGAAAGGGGACGCGTCTATTTTGGTGAAGGATCCAGATGCCACCATGGCAGCGAAGCAGGCGGTTGCGGGTAAGCTGCAATACTCCAGTCTCGTTTTCTACAAGAACACCGTTGTGGTGGGCGACTCTTATTCAAACGTCCCTGGCGCATACGCCGATTGTGTCATGGCATGTGCGGCGGATCAGAAGTGCTTGGGCTTCAATTTCGACTCTCCGAACAAGATGTGTTCAATGCTGGATCAGGTAGACTCGCTGTCCCTGTTCAAGGGGGTGGCTTCGGGGAGCAAGACTGCAGGGAATTGACGATCATCGGCCTTAGGCGGCCTACCCGCGCAGGCGGACCTTATGTTGGCTTTTTAGGGCAGTGGCGCATCTTCCTCTTGGGGAGTGAGGGGTGTGGACAAATACCGATACGACAATCGGTCCGACCAATGGCGCAAACGGAGAGGCGCACAGCGACGGCGTGCTCGTAGGCTGGCAGGCATTCCGAAGCGGCTGGTGTTCGTGACAGTGGCGGCGATGGCCGCCTTCGTGGCGCAGTTTGTCGTTCACCACAGCGAAGGCGCACTCGACCTCAACGTATCCCACTGGATTGGGCGTACTCCGGAGCCGATCGCCGGGGTGGCTTCCGTCATCGACGGCGACACGATCGAGATCCACGGACAGCGCATCCGCTTCAACGGCATCGACGCTCCTGAGTCCGCGCAGCAGTGCGACGACGCCAAGGGCTTTCGATATCAGTGCGGCGTCAAGTCGGCCGCTGCCCTTGACAAGTTCCTGACGCTCTCCAGGCCCACTCTTTGTACGTTCGTCTCGTGGGACCGTTATGGCCGCTATGTCGGGGACTGCCACCGCGCGGACGGCAAGAGCATCGCCGGATGGCTGGTTGAGAATGGCTTGGCCCTGGATTGGCCCAAATACAGTCACGGGGCCTATGCGAGGCAGCAGGCGAAGGCAGAGGCGGCAAAAGTCGGTCTGTGGGTTGGTGCCTTTCAGGCGCCCTGGGAATGGCGCGCAGAGCATGCCGGGGGCGTTAAGCCATCCACTATCAAGCCGCTCGGGATCATCAGCCGCCCTCAGGTGGCGCAGAGCTACTCCTGCCAGCCGCGCCGAACGTGCCCGCAAATCAGTTCTTGCGATGAAGCGAACTGGTATTTGGCCAACTGCCCCTGGGGCGGCAAGCTCGACCGCGACAAGGACGGCATTCCGTGCGAGAGCCTATGCTGAGACATGTGTCGGGTCCCAGTACAAGAGGCTCTTTGACAGTCATTAAGCCTGACGAGACCGCCTTAGGCATTTCCCTCGAATATAGCTGTCCGCCGATATTCAAATCTGAATTTCAAAGTATAATGGCCGGGGTGGAGATTTTCGACCAGATGGGGCCGCACAGCGCAGATCAGATTACAATTGAGATTCCGCCGAACTTTCGCAGTTTTTTGGATGGCGCGTTAGTTCGTGTCCAAGCTCAATATCCATCCCTTAGATTTGTCGCATCGGCTGCTGGGGTTGAGGTGGCTTGCATTTCTCCTGGTGATATGGCTGACGTGCGCAAAAGCGTGCTCCATGCCGTTTATCGAGAGAAGATCTACGTTGAGACGCTGCCGCTTCGGCAAGCCTTGATCGAAGCGGTGACAGCGAAATGACAGTGTGGCCACTTAAGTTTCGCGAGCGTGGCGATGGCGAATTTCTCTTAACCGACGATGCAGGCGGGTTCTTCCTCAGCGATCAGTCATTTCTCGAACGGTATGTCGGCAACAAACTATCGGCGGACGATCATACTTTTCTCCGTGAAAGTGGCCATTCGTTCGAACGGAAAGGCGACCCCGACTGGACGGCCTTTGCCTATCGATGGGCTCGACGCCAATCAAAACAGCAGGAACTTTCTTACGTTATCCTCGTGCCTACGCTGCGCTGCAATCTGACGTGCGGCTACTGTCAAGTTTCCCGAGCGCCGGAAAATGCACAAGGTTTCGACTGGAGCGAAGAGACGCTGAACGCCGCTCTCAGGCTTATCGGAGCGATGAAGGGGCCACGGATTAAAGTCGAGTTTCAAGGCGGCGAACCTTTGCTACGTGTCGATTTGCTTGAACAGATACGCTCATTCGCACGATCGAGGTTTCCCGGCAGCCAGTTTGTGGTCTGCACCAATCTCCAACGCTTGAGCGAGCGAGAATGGGCTTACCTCGACGAAGCGGACACCTTCGTCAGCACGTCGCTAGACGGAGATCGAAATACTCATCAGCGCCAGCGCACCCATGATGATGTTACAACCGATGCGTTCTTCAAAAACCTCGCCGACGCTGTGCGTCGCCTTGGACCGGGCAAGGTATCCGCGCTTCCACGATCGACGTTGATGAGCCGCCGGATTTCGAGGAACTCGTCGGCAATTTCGAGCGCTACGGGATGCAATCGATCTATCTCAGACCGATAAACTACCAAGGGTTTGCTCGTCGCCGAAAAACCGATCCGCATTCGATAGCCAAGTGGAATGCACTTCATTCCAGCTTCATCGACTACCTCATTGATAGGAACCATCGCACTGGTGGTTACGTCGAGGAATATTATTTCAGCCAGTGCCTAAGGAGATTCCTCAGGTCGGGGGCCGACGATCATGTCGATCTCCGCAATCCCAACTTCTTCGCTTCGGACTACATAGTCATTGATCACGACGGGCAGCTTTACCCGACGGATGAAGCCAGGATGCTTTCGCGCATAGGGCGCGTCGATCTTTCGATCGGCACGGTGATGGCCGGCATCGACCAAGCCAAGATCCGGTTGCTCAATAGTGCCTCGCTCAACAACTTTGATCCGGACTGCATCCACTGCGCCTATCAGCCCTTCTGCGGGACAGACGTTGTCGACGATCTGTCGAGGGACGGGCGAATTGACATGGCCCGCATCGATACCTGGTTCTGCCAACGACACATGCACGTCTTCGACAAGGTTGTAGAGGTTATCAGTCGGCGGGATGAAGCCGCGCTTCGATTGGTCGCTAAATGGGCCCGTGTGCCATCTTGGGGGGATCATATGATCCCGGTGCATACATGATCCCGCTCCGCCTCAAGATCGATACAAACGCTGTCGATCCATATGTGGTTCGGCTGCGGTCGTACGAAGGAATGCCTGAGCAACTGAGCAACGTCAGTTCGCTGGACGCAACATTGGCAACCGCCGACGGTGAAAAGGCGCTCTTTACAGGGGCGGCAGGCAGCCTTTGCTTGTTTGGGATCGACCCATCCGAGGTGAACGGTGATGTTGTGTTTGTCGTGCCATTTCGAAAAGCGGCACATCGGCTTATTCGGGCGAACTCGCGCCACAATACGCTTTTGATCACCGAACGCTGCGACCAACTATGCGCGATGTGCTCGCAGCCGCCGAAAAAGCAGCACGTAGACATGTTTCCGTTTTTCGAGACGGCCGTGCTTCTGGCACCGGAGAGTTCAACGATCGGCCTGTCAGGCGGAGAGCCGACCCTTTTCAAATCGGAGCTGTTCGAATTCCTGCGAAAGACGATGGAGCAGCGGCGTGACATCGACTTTCACCTCCTGACCAATGCGCAGCATTTTGATCGCGACGATCTCGCAAAGCTCCGTGATTTGGATTTGAGCCGAATCCTTTGGGGGATTCCCGTCTACTCCAGCGACAGCGCGACCCACGATCATGTCGTCGGAAAGCTTGGCGCCTTCGATCAGGTCAGGAACAACCTTTCCATCCTTTGCGAGGCTGGGGCAAAAATCGAGTTACGGACTGTACTTATGAAGCCCAACGCACCTGGGCTGCTGGACCTAGCGAAGTTCGTGACGGTCGCCCTACCATTCATCGACAAATGGGCAATCATGCAGCTCGAAAATATCGGCTATGGCCGAAAGAACTGGGATTCTCTGTTTTTCGACAGTTCCCTAGGCTTCGATTTGGTGAGCAAGGCGCTGGATTTCTCGATCAGCCGTGGCATCGACACCAAGCTCTACAATTTCCCGCTGTGCACCGTCCCCGCTCACTATCGAGCATTCGCGCCATCTACGATCTCAGATTGGAAACGGGCTTACGTTGAGGATTGCGTCGATTGCAGTCTTCGCAACGAGTGCGGCGGCTTCTTCCAATGGCATCCAAAAGTGCACGGATATGGAAGGTTTGGTGTCGCATGAAAAAACGGTTCTTCGCGATCCCATCCTTGATCGCAGCGGGGTTTATGCCGATAGAAAGTGTCGCGATGCCGCTCGCACCAACTAGCGATGGCGGCAAGACAAAATCGCTTTTTGATATCTTCAAACTGGATCACAAATACACGTTAGCTGGCCATAGCTCGCACAGCAGCCATAGCTCGCACAGCAGCCACCGATCTTCATCCGGAGGCACTTACTATCCGCCGCCGGCAGATTCAGCACCCGTCTATCAGGCACCTGCACCTCCCTATCAACCACCCATAGCGGCGCCGGCACCCGCTCCTCTTGCGACGCTTCCTGGAAATGCCAACAGGTTCAAAGAAATCGTTTTCCAAGTTCAATTCGCGATGCTTGCGTTCGGCTACTACAATGGGGACTTGGACGGGACGATGAGCCCCGAAATGCGGGCCGGCCTATTGAGATTGCAGTCGGACTATAATCTCAAGGTCACGGGAACGATCACCCCACAAACGTTGACTGCATTAGGGATTGTGGCCAACTAAGGATTTCCGATCGCCGCGTTCTGGCGTGGAACTGCCGGAGCGTCGCAGCGATGTATGCTCGAAAGTAGACCAGCCGAGCCCCTCCCAACTGGCCTTTCCGGCGCACGTTGAGTGATGACCGCTTTCGGGAAAGCCGCAATTTGCCACAATGGCAGACATAAGGCGCTTAATCCCTAAGGGGCGTATAGTCCGCTTTGTTCACAGCTGTCATCGCCGCGGTAACATGTTGGACTACAGCATTTCCCCGGCATCTGAGTTAATATTGCGGCTGAGGGACCCGAAGTCAGCCTTGGGAGGGCTGTGTGGACATTGCCACTTGGTTGCGAGGCCTCGGCCTCCAGCAATACGAGCAGGCATTTCGCGACAACGCGATCGATGCGGAGGTCCTGCCGGAACTGACCGATGCCGACCTTGAGAAGCTCGGGATGCTCCTCGGTCATCGCAAGCGATTCCGCAAGGCGGTCGAGGGGCTGGGGCCGTGGTCAAGGCATTCCGACCCGGCCACCGAGGACATCGCGCCTCAGAGCCGCACCCGGGACCTAAGCGCGGAGCGTCGACAGCTGACCGTCATGTTCGTCGATCTCGTGGGCTCAACGGCGCTTGCGACGCGTCTGGACCCCGAGGACCTGCGTGAGACCATCGGAGCGTATCACCGTTGTGTCGCCGATATTGTCCCTCACTTCGGCGGCTTCGTCGCCAAGTATATGGGCGACGGAGTTTTGGTGTATTTCGGCTACCCGCAGGCGCGCGAGAACGCCGCCGAGCAGGCGGTGCGCGCTGGCCTTGCTCTCGTCAATGCCGTTAGGCGACTCCCAGAGCCTGAGCCATTGCGGGTTCGTATCGGCATCGGCACCGGACAGGTCGTCGTTGGCGATCTGATCACCGCCGGCGAAGGGCAAGAGCGTGGCGTCGTGGGCGAGACGCCGAACCTCGCCGCCCGGCTGCAAGCTCTTGCTGAACCCGACGCGGTCGTGATCGGGCCGCAAACGCGGCAGCTGGTCGGCGATCTTTTCGAATATCGTGATCTTGGCGCCGTCGAGGTAAAAGGCTTTCCGGAGCCGATCCATCCTTATCAAGTGGTTCGTGAGAGCGCCGTCGAAAGCCGGTTCGAGGCGCTGCATGGGACGACGCCGACGCCGCTGGTCGGGCGTGAGGAGGAGGTCGATCTGCTGCAGCGACACTGGCATCGCGCCAAAAGTGGTGAGGGTCGAGTGGTGCTGCTCTCAGGCGAGCCCGGCATCGGAAAGTCGCGCCTCACCGTCACCTTGCAGGAACGGATCCAGAATGAGCCACACACCCGATTGCGCTATTTCTGTTCGCCGCACCATCAAGACAGCGCGCTCCACCCGACCATTGCGCAGCTAGAACGTGCCGCCGGGTTGGAGCGCGACGATCCGCCTGATAGCAAGCTGGATAAGCTTGCGGCCCTTATTGCCCCGGCGTCGCCGGAGGACGCGGCACTGCTGGCCGACCTACTGTCCTTGCCGACCGAAGGCCGCTTCCCGCCTCTCCAACTGACGCCCCAGCGTAAGAAAGAGAAAACCTTCGATGCGCTGCTCCGGCAGCTCGAAGACCTGGCGCGACAAGGTCCGGTGCTGATGCTCTTCGAGGACGTCCACTGGATTGACCCGAGCTCGCGCGAGCTGCTCGACCTGGTCATCGAGCGGGTGCCGCGCCTGCCGGTGTTGCTTCTCCTCACGTTCCGCCCCGAGTTTCAACCGCCGTGGACCGGGCAGGCGCACGTCACCGTTCTGGTCCTCAATCGACTCGACCGTCGTGAAGGCGCCGCGCTGGTCCAGCGGGTCGTTGGCAGCGGGGAGCTGCCGAGCGACGTTGTCGCGGAGATCATCGAGCGCACGGATGGGGTGCCACTGTTCGTCGAGGAACTGACCAAGGCGGTGTTGGAGAGCGGCAACGCCAAAACAGTGCTCTCAAAAGCTGCCGCGACGGCGTTGAACGTTCCCGCGACGCTGCATGCCTCGTTGATGGCGCGGCTCGATCGCCTCGGCTCAGCCGTTAAGCAGGTCGCACAGGTTGGCGCGGTTCTCGGTCGGGAGTTCTCCTATGAATTGCTGGCAGCGGTCGCACAGGGAAATGCCGTTGAGCTAGATGGCGCACTGGATCAACTCGTCGGCGCCGGTCTGGTGTTCTGCCGCGGGACGCGGCCACTGGCCACTTACCTGTTCAAGCATGCGCTCGTTCAGGACGCAGCCTATGGCACGCTGCTGCGCGCTAACCGCCAGGAGCTACATAAGCGCGTCGCAGATGTGTTGGAGGAAAAGTGGACCGAAATCACTGAAGCGCAACCCGAGCTCCTCGCGCACCACTTTCAGGAAGCTGGGGATTGGGCGGGCGCGCTCGATCACTGGCAAAAGGCGGGAAGGGCCGCCCTGGCCAGAGCTGCCACTCGGGAAGCCGTGTCTCACTTTGCCAGTGCTATCGACTGCAGCCGGAGACTTGGCGACGTCTCCGTCGGCGCCGAACGGATGACACGTCTCCACCTTGCGATGGCCAATGCATTGATGCAGGCTGAAGGCTATCGTTCTGAGCGCATTAGGAAGGCGCTTGAAGATGCACGTCTTGCTGCCGCGAACACTGCATCTGTCGAATTGCAATGTGACGTTGCGCTGTCACTCGCTCCATTTTTTTATGCCACTGGGCGCAATCAAGATTACTTGACCTTGGCCGAAGGGCAGCTCGCAAACTGTGCCGATCTCCTTCCAACCGCCTATCTGAGCGGTCTTTGGGCATCAAAGGGGATCGCTCATTCGAACCGGGGAGAAGAGCCGCTGGCAGCGGAGGCCTTGCGCAAGGCCCTTGATCTGATTGATCCGGTTGACCCAAGTCGTCGTATTTTGTTCGCCGGTGCGGATCAACCCCGTTTGTCTGCCCAGGCATATCTCAGCGGATCGCTGACGATATTGGGTTTCTTTGATGCTGCAGTCGAAGAGAAAGAGCGCCTGATGCTAAATTTTGATCAGATCGATAAGCCCTTCGAAGTCGCGTGGCGTCTTCTCGGGCATTGCGAATTGTGCGCGCTACTTGGTCAATACGAGGAACTCCTTGAGAGCGCTACGAAGATCGTCGAGATTTGCGAACTGCATGGCTACACGGCGCGTCGAAGTAGCGGTATCAGGTGGCGTGGTCATGCCCGCTCGCATTTAGGCGAACTTTATGCCGGCATCGATGATGTCCGGGAGAGCGTGGTTCTTTGGCGTGGGCAGGGCGTCGTATTCCATACCCCTGAGAAAACATGCGAACTTTGTGATCTTCTCCTGCGGGCCGGTCGCATCGAAGAGGCATCGCAAATGCTTGATAATGTCGATACCCTCGTTTTCGATACGGACGAGGCGAGCTACCTGGCAGAATGTATTCGCCTTCGTGGCCAAATCGCCGCGGGCAGAGATGACCTGACAGGTGCCGCGCACCTATTCGAAACAGCAATTGCTACTGCCCGTCGGCAGCAAGCGAGACTCTTCGAGCTTCGCGCCACAACGCAGCTAGCACAAGTTCTGGCACGTCAAGGTCGTCTCCATGAGGCCGCGACGCGTCTGGAAGCGGTGGTCCACACATTTAACACTAGGTATCCAATCGTCGACCTCATCGCCGCACAAAGGGCGCTGGATGCGCTGAGCCGTTGAGGTCGCACCATCTGAGTCGGTTGCGACAACGTAGTTTGCATCGATGTGATGCAAGCTTGGCTCGTTGCACGCCCGAGACTCGTGTTCGTTCGTTTGGACTGGAATGTAACGGAATGGTTGAGATGAGACGTTCACGCTTGTTCCCGCGTAGGTCCGAACATGGCTCAAGCGCGACCTTCAGTATGGTCAGCTGCGATGTCTGCTTTCGGGCGGACGCGAAATCCTCGGCTGCGGCCGCCATTGGGCGCTAAGCGGACAATCGCTTAATCCCAGCCCTGCTAAATCGAGCCGGCCATTCGCAGGCTGCAGGCGGGAGGCCATACTTCGGAAAGCCATCTGCGGCCGCGACGGGCATTTGTGACCGTCCTTGACCACACATTTCAACTCCAGAGCGGCGCCATCAAAGCTTCAGCTTCGCCCTTAGCGCATCAATTCGCTTGGAGGCCTCTGCTTTGCTGAAATCTTCGGCGTAATTTTGTCGTCGTCCGCCTGTTCGCACAATGTTTTGAGGTAGGAAGCCTGCGACGGAGTCATTGGCTCGTCACCAGTCGTCCACTCGTCAGGATCCTTCTTGATCTCGTCGCTTTTTGCACGGTCTGAGGCTTGCATTTCGTTCTCCTCATTCGGAACGACAGAACGCGTTTGATCTGCTTTTGTTCCTGTTCTAAGCCGCCGTATGCATTTGGCAGGCTAGGAACGAGGTAGGCCGCCAGGAAACATTTCTCCGGGTTTGTGATTAGGAGCGCATGGCCCGCTTCTTCTTCGATCTAACCGACAACGGAACCTCATTCCCGGACACGGAAGGCACCGACCTTCCAAGCCTAGAAGCTGCCGAAGACGAGGCGGCAAGGGCGCTGCTCGAAATAGCTCGAGACAACATGCCCGATGGCGCGTACCGCCAAGTCGTATTGCATGTTCATGACGGTACGAGCGCCCCAGTTTTTGTTGTAAAGGTCACGTTCGAGCTAATGCGCAACGGGTCTCTACCTGCCCGATCAGTCTGATTCCGTACAAGCATTTATTATTGAAAGATGGCCTTCAGCGGGCTTACAAATTCGGCTTGACCATTACTTTCAGGGGAGGCTGCGCTGGATTGCGTGAAGCCAAATGGCAATGCTCACCCTAGCGTTGAATTGGTCGAAGCCTGCGGAGAATGGCAGGTCCATGTAGTCGAAGACGGGCAGGAAAAATCCCTTTCATTCGACCTTAGGGCCTTCGCAGTCGCCTTTGCTGAAGGCCAGCGAATACGCCTGCATCTCGACAAGATCGTGCGACTGTAACGGCGATGGAGAGGCCACCAGATTTGCGCCCTTTTGGCCGCTACCAGTCCCGCCAATGGAGTGTGCTGTCCGCTGCCGCGAGGTCGACCACTGCCCAGCATAGACGTTCCATCACTCCATACGATGCCCAGGATTCCTGAGTGCGAAGAGGGAACTCTTCCAGCATCTCGAAGTTCGGGCTCGCACAGGAGAACCGAGATGCCCATCAATACAGCTGCCAACGACAATCGTCTTGCGAGCAAGAGGCCGGTCAAGGCGACCGAAGCCACGCTTAAAAATCAAATAGAAGAGGCCAGAGCGCGGCTTAGATACAAAATGGCACGGCGGGCGATGAAACTTAAGGCGAGACACTGAGATGCCGTGGTCGAGCGATGATAGGCGTAACGAGCAGGCAACAGCGGCTGCGGCACTTATTGTAGAAAAAGAAAGGGCCGAACGCGTTGCCAAAACTGCGCGGTTGAAAGAAGCCCGTCTGGCACAGGAACCAACCGTGCCATCGCCGATGAGGCGCAACTCAAAAGCTACGAAGAAGGTGCGCCGGATTTTTGTGGCAGGCTAGGAGGTGCATGACTCGCAATCACAACCGCCCAGCAGGAGCGCAGGTGGCTGCCTGTTGGCAGGCCCAACGATGCCTATGGCGGCTTCACGCGCTCGCACGACCTAGAATGAAACGGGGTAACCTCAAAGCCCGCTCAGCTTCTTCTGAAGGGTGATGCTCAAGCTAAGCAGCCGTTCACCAGTCTCGTCCCTGACAAAGATCGCTAATTGCTGGCCATCGAGGTCCTTAAGGAATTGTCGCGCCAAATCTCTGAGCCCCTCCATGCCCTCTCGGCATGCTGCCTCTATCCCATCACATTCGATCCCCTCATCATCTTTCATGACCTCGTCGCGGACACTGCTGTCAAAGAAATATCTCGCCATGGAACACCTCTATTACCACAACGCTTCAGCGGCCCTTTGGTGCAGATAGGTGCCATCAAAATCCCCGGCGCGAACGAGCCCAGCCCAGTCGGTTGCATGAAAACGCGAGCCCACGGTGGATATCAGACCGTCGCGTCTAAGATCCTGAAGGATTCGGTTGACGTGCACGGTGGAAAGGCCAAGCGCATCGCCAAGCGCAGCCTGCGTTATCGGAAGGCGGGCCACATGATCTTCGATGCGGCCGACGGCGCGGAGGCGGACAATGAGCTCGCACAAAATGTGAGCCATGCGAGCATAGCCGTCGCGCCTTCCGACGTTGGTGACCCACTCTCGATAGATCGCCGCGTCAACTACTGTCGAGCGCCAAAGGACGGTCGTTATCGAAGGATGCTGGTCGCAAATAGCGCGAAGAGCGTCATGCCTCATGAAGCCCAACCGAGAGGCCATCAGAGGCGTAAAACTGCAATCCATGACGGACAGGTGCAGTCCATGAAGGTCGGGAATGTCGCCGGGAACAAAAAAGGAGGTGATTTGGCGTTTGCCGTCGCCTGTCATTTTTGTCGACCCTATCAAGCCGTCCAGAACAACAAACGAAAGCGTCGGACGGTCGTCCTCGCGCAGAATGTCTGCGTTGGCCTGATATTCCCTCTCCTGAATTGCCACGTTTCCCAAGATCGCAGTGTCTGATGGTCCGAGGTCAGAGATCGTCTGGAGCTTGCGGATCAAAATGTTTGAGGAGGGAATTTTTGTCATCAAGAACCTAAATGGGTTGGTGCCCAACTTACAGTGGGCACTAATGTTCCCCCGCTGCCCAGCCCGAAGAGAGGACGGCCAGTGGTCGGCATTACGACCCTGACGGGAGCTGGACGGTGTTCGACGTGTTTACCGCGGCAGCCAGCGGATGCATGGGGGGCAGCGGCAGAATACCTTGATCAGGGGTACGCCGAGGATTTGGCAGCCCTCCTGAATTCAGAAGACCTCAAGCGTCGTTTGTCGCAAGGGAGAGTCGTCTGACGGCAGATACCGACAGGTCCCTGTTGTCGGCGCGGGTCAGTTCCGGCTGCCAGTAGATATTCCGGTTCAGTACCTATGCATCCGGGAATGGGGCACCGAGCGCAAACGTGCCGTGGCCACTCTGTATTTTTAGGCAGACTCGAGGTGCGTGACTATCATAGGTGATTGTGCCTGCGGGTGACGCTGCGTAATGACAGCTCACAGTAGCTTCCGAGAGAGGACCATATGTTGTATCCGGGTCGATTTTTGGGGCCGAGCGATATCGTGAAGCTTGCCCACGTGTGTGAGACAGTCTGCAATGAGCGCGGCGTAGCGCTTGCTTCGCAGGACGGAGAGCGCATAGCTGCACACGTCCTCCGGCTTTTTATGAATGGCCTGACTGCGGAGAGCGAACTGCTCGACGCTGAGAGGAACTGGGCTAGGCGGCCTGACCTGTCGCGACAGGAAATTCCTGCCAACTACGCGGACATGAGGGACGCCGCGTGACTCGTACTCCTCAAATGAGGGGTAGCGGTCTCTTGTGTCGCCACCATGAGCGAAAAGGGCCGGGTCCCTTGAAGACCTTGGAGTCGAGGCCATCAGCGTCGCTGGCCTTGCCACCACAGGCGTTTGCCAGCGAAGGCTCCATCTACTGGAACCGGAGTTGTCAGTCGGTTGAGAGTAGGTGCCCGCCGCCTCTCGCGAAATGGCGGGCACTGTGTTGCCGGAGCCGCCCATGCAGTTTGGTGAGATCGTCGCGAATTTGTGCGCAACCGTTTTCCTACTGAGCCTTGCGGCAATCGTGTTCCTACTGTTCGAGAAACCGATTTGGCCGGAACGGATGGACCTCATGGTGATTGTCCTGCCTGCGGATGCAATGCAAACCGGTGCCGTCAAGACCATGCATCTGATTTGCCACACAGTGTTGATGTCAAAGTCGCTCAGCCGCGACCGGTTGGCCGCTGACGGAGATTTCCATGGTCGGTGGCAGTGAAAGCAGGAGGACGAAGCTGGATCGGCTCGCCTCGTCCGTCCCAAAGCATGAATTCGAATTTCTGATGAAGCTTGGCAAAATGATCCGAGAGGAAACGATCTGGCGCGCAACGCCGCTCGGCGAGCTTGACCGAGCCGTTGCTGCGCGGGATTTCCTAGCGCGTCAGGTCCAATGTCCGACCTTGTCAGTACGGGCAAACCCGAACGCGTTCCTGCACCCGGTGGTGATGACGCCAATGCCTCACCCACCTCACGTGGCAACGGCCATAGTGCCGATGCCGGTAGTAGTAGCGATGCGGGTAGCGGGCAACGTAGCCGGGATAGTAATCGCGATAACGGGGGCCGTAATAGCGGCCGCCATAGTCGTAAAACGGGCCGCCGCCGTAGAAGGGGCCACCGCCGAATGGGCCGATGCCGCCGAACGGACCAAAAAAGCCCATGCCGGGGCCGAAGAACTGCGCATCCGCAGGCATGACCGTGACTGCGGCCGAGGCGACGGCAATCACCGAAGCAAGTAGCAGGTTTCTCATAGCAACCTCCCAGAGAGCCGATCACCCAGTAAACCTCCGCAGGGGCCGTATGTTCCCAATCGCTAATATTCTCTGCGCGCCATCTGCAAGTAACCTTCGTCAGGAGAGCATGCTTTGAACCACTCCGCTGGCTTCATAACGCCCGTCGCTCCAGGAACCCGACTCAGCCGTTACGCCTCTGTCTTCGAGCATTTTAGACGATTGCATCCTGACCCTTGTTTGTCGGGAATGACAAAGAGGCAGGCTTGCCACTGGCCGTGATGCCACCTGAGCGAAGTCCGAAGCTGTTCAAAGCGGGGCCGCTCCGGGCCGCTCCGGGTTCACCGTCGCAGAACCCGAAGGGATGATGCCCGGCTTGCCTCGATGGCGGCTTGGGATTCGGCTCTTCAGCCGAGGCGTCTGAAGAATGTCCGACCTGCAACATCCTTAGCAATTGGGACCGAAAGTCCGATGTCGCCGTATCCATTGGTCCCAGCGCGCAACAAAACACCCGCCGAGCGCATTTGCCATACGGACTGGCGACCATGAGTCCCTTCGTCGTCAGTTTGGTCACGAACACCCGCCGCATCGGCGGCGGGTGTCCATTTGCCACGGAGCGAGCGGTGCAGATCGGCGAAATTATCCCAAACCTATCAGCCGCCGTTCTGTTGATATGCGTGATCGCAGTCATATTCCTCGCAGCCGGAAAGCCGCTATGGCCAATTCGCGAGGCCAAGATGGTCATAGTGCTGCCACCGGACGCAATCGCGACGGCTTCCATCAGCGCGCCGACGCATCCCCCTCTGCCCGATAGAGTCGATACCAGAATCGTGCAACCCAGACCCCGACAGCACTGATTGCTGTAGGCTTGGCTTGCGGGGTTCTTCTCTTTCGACGTCGGAGTTGATTCACGGTCTCCCCAAAAATTCAAAGGCATTTCGTCGGCGAAGAGCAGAATGCCTGTCGCGTCGCCTGACAGGGAACAAACCTGAATCTGGAGAGTTAATAGAGCCATTTCAGCGGGCGACAACCCAAATGCGGCCGCCGTTTTGGCTGGCAGGAGCACCACTGCGTGTTTCCGGTCGACCTGCTCGCGGTCAGCCGGAAGTTGGTTGACGAGGGCGTGCCCCCGACATCGTACCACCGGGTAGGCTTTCGTGATCGGGACCTGCATTTCGCCTTTGGCGTGATTGCGAAACACGGCGACCGCAGCGATCTTGGCAGGCTGCGGCGTGTAACTGCAGATCACCCGTTTGCACAAAAGGCCGTTGAGGTCATCCGCGCAATCGAGACATCTGCAGCCGCCGCCAGCGGATAGAGGCTATGGCCGAGCCAGGCGGAGTCTGCATCTTCGGAACCGCATTCGATCATGCCGTCCACAAGGTGGATGTCGGCTTTGCCAGTCTTGGCGAACAGCGCCTCAAGAACATCGCCGATCGGGTTCGCGCGTATCGGCTTCTGCTGGATCCCGCAGCCTCGGGCAAGGTCGTAGCTGAGCGCCTGCTGCGCGCTGCGGCCCACGATGCGCAACAGCGCTTCGTCTGTTGTACCAACAAGGTCGGCGCGAACATGGTGCCGGCGCTGTTCGATCCCGCCGAGATCGCGGGCCGGCGACTTAGCGGCGTTCGCATCTACTATTCGCGCCGCACCGGCCCGGTGAAGCGCAGCCACGTCACAAAGCACCGGGAAAGGCTCCATGGCATAGTTGACCTCACGGGTGTGCCCGAACCGCAGTTGCATGCGAAGTTTCTTGCCTGGGATACCGACCATGTCGTCGTCAGCAGTCTCAACTGGGGGTCCCAGTCTGGACTCGAGGACAACCCGCTCGATGAAATCGGCCTCTATCTGGAGGGGCCAAGCCTGGCGACGTCGTTGCTCGACAACTTCGAGCGCGAACTCGAATGAGATGGCCGCGGCGATCCGTTATTTCAGGCGTGCCGTATCCTCGCAGTTGGGGAACTGGCTGCAGCCCAGAAAACGGCGATTGGCGGTTCCGGTCCGCTCGACCAAGTGACCGGCCCGGCACGCCGGACACTGGCGCAGAAGGTCGCCGGCGACAGTCTCGAAGCGGAGGTTGTCACCAGCAATCTCGGAGAGCTCTCGGATGTATCGGGATGGTTCCCGGGCGTTCCCCATGGTGGAAGCTTGCGGATTTGGCTATCACGGCCGAACTTCGGGGCATCCTGTTCCGTCGCTGCGCCACTCAGGCGGCACCAACCTGGTGGTCTTTCCGGCCAATCGTTCAGCTGAGGGCATGACTCGGCAACGCCCGATCAAAATACCTGGTCCTCAACACTATTGCCGTAGGCATCTTCCTCTTCGGCGCCCCTCTCCCCAACAAGCCCCACCGGAATATCTCCCGCCAGTAGCTTTTCCTTCGACAGCAGCCCGGCGTCCTCGAGCGCCTCGAAATCCGGCAGCTGGCGCAGCGTGTCGAACCCGAACTGCGACAGAAAATTTTTGGTCGTCACATAGGTATAAGGCGCCCCCGGCTGCGGGCTGCGCGGCCCCGAGGCGATGAGCGCCTGCGCGCGCAGCACGCCGATCAGGTCGCGCGACACCTCCTTGCCGAAGAAGCCTGACAGCTCGCCACGGGTGATCGGCTGGAAGTAGGCAATGCACATCAAAACCAGCGCCTCCGCCTGCGACAGTTCTTTTGCCCCCTCGCCCGCTGCCGTGCCGAATGCGGCGCGGATGGCGTCGCCAAAAACCTTTTTGGTCCGATGCTGCCAGCCGCCGGCGACCGCGACCAGCTCATAGGGGCGGCCGGCGAGCTCGGCGCGGATGTCGTCGATGATCAGCTCGATATTGCAGTTTTCTCCCACCACCCGCGCGAGGGCACTACGTGTCACCGGTTCGCTGGCGGAAAAAATCACCGCTTCGACGCGGCCCATCCACTCGCGCCAGCGAAGCTCGGCCGGCAGATGTTCCAGTTCGGTATCCAGCAAAGCCGGCTGAGCGTTTGGCTTCCGGCGGGCAGACGCTTCGCTCATCCCTACAACCCAAACAGCCGAAAAGTGGTGCGGCCGGAAAGCTCGCGCACGGCCTCCAGTTGCTGCAGCCGATCGAACAAGCGTCGCGCCGCAAAGCGGGACAGGTTTTTGGTCGTCAGCGAGCCCGAGACGGCGTCTTCGTTGAGCAACAAAAAGATCACCTCGCCGGCGCCCTTGGCGCGCAATTTTGGTGCGGTGGCGATGAGCCTTTCGGCACGACGCGACAGCTCGGCGGCCAGCCGGCAGGCCTCCGCCGCGGCTTGAACCACCGCCAGGCAAACCGCCCG
>NZ_AYWR01000039.1:0-29852 GCF_000502935.1 Mesorhizobium sp. LNHC221B00
ACAAACGACTCAAAGCACGATGGGCCGATCAAGACCTGCTCAGCCTCTTTACTCATATGCGATAGCCCTACCCTTGTGGGGAGGTCGGACCGAAGGTCCGTGTGGGGGTACTGGCGCAAACCTTTCCCGGAGCTACTCCTTGGCGCGATAGGCTTCCGGCACGACGAACACTTCGTCGGCGCGACCATAGCCGCCGTCGGCGACCTCCTCGACCAGCACCATCGTGTAGGGCCGTACGCCCTCGCCGAAAAAGTCGACGAACATGGCGGTGATCCGATGGATGAGGTCTTCCTTCTGGGCCTTGGAGAGGGCCGCCTGCGGCATCTTGATGTTGGCGAATGGCATGATCGTTTCCTTTTGTGTTGAAGTTGGATCAGGTTTTGGGATGGAGCAGCCGTCGGGCGGCTGGAGACGCCGTCGACAGCCTCCTTCAGATCACGCCGCCATTGGCGCGGATGATTTGCCCGTTGACCCAGAAGCTGTCCGGCCCGGCCAGGAACGAGACCACGCCGGCGATGTCGTCGGGCTGGCCGAGCCGGCCGAGCGGAATCATCTTGCCGATCGCCTCGATCTGCGCCGCGCTCTTGCCGTCCGTGAACAGCGCCGTCTCGACCGGTCCGGGCGCCACCGCGTTGACGGTGATACGGCGCGCGCCAAGCTCCTTGGCCAGGATGTGCGTCATCGCCTCGACCGCCGCCTTGGTGGCAGCGTAGACACCATAACCCGGCTGATAGAGGCCGACGACGCTGCTGGAGAATGAGATGATGCGGCCACCATCACGAAGCCGCCGCGCGCCTTCGCGCATTCCACGGAACACGCCGCCGAGATTGGTGGCGACCTGGTTGTCGAAGGAGGCGTCATCGGTCTCGGCGACCGGCGAAAGCTTCATGATGCCAGCATTGTTGACGAGAATGTCGACGCCGCCGAACGCCTGTTCACCGGCATCGAAAAGCATGGCGATACCAGCCGGATCGGCGATGTTGGCCTGGACAGCGATTGCCTTGCCGCCACCGGCTTCAATGGCGCTGACGACCGCTTCGGCCTCGGTGCGGCCTCGCGAGTAGTTGACGACGACGGCCATGCCGTCGCGGGCTAGCCGCTGCGTGATCGCTGCGCCGACGCCCTTGGAAGCGCCGGTTACGATCGCAGCTCTGGTCGGAATGGGTGTCATGGAAGTCTCTCCGTGTTGTCGGTGACACGGGATATAGACCATGCCATCTTCCGGACAATCAGCTTCCTATTGACATCACTATTCGGAATTTGCGAACAAAGACCATGGATCGCCTGGACACGATGCGGCTCTTCGTTCGCGTTCTCGAGCGACGCAGCTTCACCGCTGCCGCCGCCGATCTCGGCCTGCCCCGTTCAACCGCCACGGAAGCGATCCGGCGGCTGGAAGAACATCTCGGCGCGCGGCTCCTGGAACGCACGACGCGGCAGGTGAATGCCACGCAGGATGGCGAGGCCTATTACCGGCGCTGCCTGTCGATCCTGGCCGAAATCGAGGATGCGGAAGCCGCCTTCCGCAATGCCGAGCCATTCGGCCTGCTGCGCATCGACGCCAGCACGCTGCTCACCCGGACATTTCTTCTGCCGCGCTTGCCAGAATTCCTCACCCGCCATCCCCGCATCGACCTGCAGATCGGCCAGAGCGACCGGCTGGTCGATCTGGTGCGCGAGGGCGTCGATTGCGTCATCCGCGTCGGCGAGCCGCCTGACAGCGGCATGATCATGCGGCGGCTGGCAATGATCCGCGAGATGACCTGCGCCAGTCCCGCCTATCTCGAACGCCATGGCACCCCGGCCTCCCCCGACGCGCTCGAAGGCCATCAGGCGGTCGGCTTCGTGTCGTCGCGCACCGGCGAGGTGCTGCCATTCGAATTCACCGTCGGCGGCAAGACCCGCGAAGTCAGGCTGCCGGGCCGCGTCGCCGCCAACAATTCCGACACCGCCGCCGACCTGGCCAGGCTTGGCCTCGGCCTCATCCAGGCCCCACGCTATCGCTTCGAAAAGGATCTTGCCGACGGCACGCTCATCGAGGTGCTGGCCGACTATCCGCCCTCTCCGACGCCACTGTCGGCGCTCTACCCGCAGAACCGGCAGCTTTCGCCCCGGCTGCGCATCTTCCTCGACTGGGCCGCGCGCATCTTCGCCGAGGCGAACCTCTAGGGGTGAGATCCAGCCCTATTCGCCGGCGATCAGCACGACCTTTGCCGGGTCGAAATCGATGCCGACGACGGTTCCTTCCGCCACGGCGGGCGAATGGCGAGTGCCGCGAGACCAAGCCATGCCCTGCCCCGCCTGCGATCAAATGGACCTTTCATCGATATTCCTCCCTTTAATTGCTCCTGAAATTCAACCGTCGTCGAGCGGCACTCCGATCACCTGGGACAGTGTCGCCGCCACGCCTGGTGCTGCGGCAAGCACGGGATTGCCCTTCGTCATGCCCTCGCCGTCGAGGAACCGGTTCACCCGGCCCCCGGCCTCCTCCACCAGAAGCAATCCGGCCAGGCAGTCCCACGAATTGATGTGAAGTTCGGCGTAGGCGTCCGAGCGGCCGTCGGCGACATAGGCCAGCCCAAGCGCTCCCGAGCCGGAGCGCCGCACATTGGCGCCGAG
Source organism: Mesorhizobium sp. LNHC221B00 (assembly GCF_000502935.1). Classification (NCBI taxonomy): domain Bacteria; kingdom Pseudomonadati; phylum Pseudomonadota; class Alphaproteobacteria; order Hyphomicrobiales; family Phyllobacteriaceae; genus Mesorhizobium; species Mesorhizobium sp. LNHC221B00. The sequence continues at coordinate 2,620 of NZ_AYWR01000039.1, forward strand.
CGACCAGACCAGCGCGACCTTGTCCAGATAGACGCGGTTCGGGATCCTGGGCGACCAGCCGAACTCGACAAAGGCGCGGTCGAAAGCTTGCGTCGGTGAAACATGGATCGCCGCGCCGTTGCGCGTCGCGCCACGTCCGCGACGGGCAAAATACGTCTCGCCGACGGCCGGATTGGCGATGCCGCCGATCTCGCTGCGGCCGTCCTGGACGAAGGCGATGGAGATGCAGAAATGCGGAATGCCGCGCATGAAATTGGCGGTGCCGTCGATCGGGTCGACCACCCACACGCGGGCCGAGCAGGTGCCGCCGGTCTCCTCGCCCAGGAACCCGTCCTGCGGAAAGGCCTCGGCCAGCGTCGCGCGGATGTGCTCCTCGACCTTGCCGTCGGTTTCGGTGAGAAAATCCTGCGGCCCTTTCATCGCCACCGGCTGGGTGGCGTCGAGCCTTGAGTATCCCTCCATCGCCAACTCTCCCGCCGAGGCGAGCAGTTTGCGGCAGACATCGGCACGCCTGTCCATTTCGGCATCGGACAGCCGGTCCGCCCCGGGATGCGCCACTGCCGTGCTCATGCAGCCGGTCCGGACAATCGCATCCTCAATGCCGTCGTCGCTGAAATGGACAGGATAATCCTCCAATGCCGCTCTTGTTGCACGGCTGTGCAAAGCTGTTTCATTCAGACGCAGGTGTCAAGTACGGCAGTGGCAATAGGTCAGAACGTGCGCTATGTTGCACGGCCGTGCAAGGAATCACGAGAAACAGCAGCGAGTCGTTCGCTTGACCGTCCAGAGAGCCCGCAACGGTTTTTCCAGCGCCCAGCAGGTCGCCGACCTCGCCGGCGTTTCACGTTCGGCCGTGTCGCGAACCTTCACCCCCGGCGCCAGCGTCTCGGAAGAAACCCGCGAGCGTGTGCTGCAGGCGGCCGAGCAGCTCGGCTATCACGTCAACCATCTGGCACGCGGCCTGATGCGGGCCTCTACCGGCATCGTCTGCCTTATCGTTGCCGACGGCGACACGCCCTATCACGCCCGGCTGCAGCGGATGCTGACGCAGCATCTGCGGGATGCCGGCAAGGTGGCCATGGTGTTCAACACCTCCGGCCCCAGCCACCATGTCGATCAGGCATTGCGCAACACGCTGAATTATCGCGCCGATGCGAGCATCGTGCTGTCCGGTTCGCCGCCGCAAGTCCTGATCCGCACCTGTCTCGAAAACGGCCAGCGGCTGATCCTGATCAATCGCGACGACCGCTTCGACGGGCCGCACAACATCGGCGTCGACAACGCCGCAGCCGCCGAGGCGGCATTGCACGCTTTCATCCGCGCCGGTTGCACGAGGCCTGCCCTGGTCACGTCGGCCGCCGGCACACCCAGCCTTCTGGCTCGCGAGACGGCTTTCATCGCCGCCGCGCGGAAGGAAGGGCTGGAGGTGATCCTGTGGCGCGAGGGACGCACCGGCTATGCAACCGGCGTCGAGGGCGCCAGGCGCCTGTTTTCCGGCCGGCAGCGTCCTGATGCGGCGTTCTGCGTCACCGACCTCATTGCCTGCGGCTTCCTGGACGCGGCGCGCCATGAGTTCGGCATCAGCGTACCGCGCGATCTTTGCGTCATCGGCTTCGACGATATTGAGCAGGCCGACTGGGCTTCGTACCGGCTGACGACGTTCGCACCACCCATCGAGGAAATCGCCACGCACGCCGTGCGGCTGGCCACCGGTGCGCGGGAAGAAGGCGGTGCCGGCAGCCGTATGATCTACCATGCCCCGATGATCTGGCGTGGCACCCTAAGGCCGGGGCAGAGCTGATGCGAAGCATGCCTCGACCAGATTGGGATGCGCACTGATGCCAAAGAAGAAGGCCATGAAGATGCGTAATACGGCAAGACCGGTCGAGGTCACGGTGAGCCCCGAGATCCGGCGGATGATGCGCAAGTTCGGCCTGACCGAGGAAGAGGCGCTGCGCATGATGCGCGAGGGCAACGCCGCCCTCTATGGCTCCAGCGCCGGACACGGCCGGCAAGGATCCTAGCTCCGCCCGTTCTTCTGCCTGCACAATCGGCTTCCTTCATTGCCCATCCACGCCATCTGATGTCATTGTCGCCGCGACGGCGCTCCGTGGGGAGATGTGGCGCCGCCAGGGAGGACTGCCATGACCAGGACCGGCTTGCCGCGCTACGACGACGCTGTTTCACGCTTTCGCATCGAAGATGAGATCGCCAGGCTCGACGGCGACCCGGCGACCGGCATCAATGCCTATGTCGAATGCTGCGGCCGCCATACCGGCAGCAACCGTCTGGCGCTGCGCGCGATCTCGGCCGGCGGCGAGCTCAGGCAATTCAGCTTCGACGATCTGGCCGATATGTCGGGCCGCGTCGGCAACCTGCTCAAGGATTTGGGCGTCGGCCCCGGCGATGTCGTCGCCGGCATGCTGCCGCGCATTCCCGAACTGGTGGCGTTGATCCTCGGCACCTGGCGCATCGGTGCCGTCTACCAGCCGCTGTTCACCGCATTCGGCCCAAAGGCGATCGAACATCGGCTCGGCTACAGCGGGGCGAAACTGGTGGTGACCAATCCAGCCAATCGCGGCAAGCTCGACGAGATCGAGAGCTGCCCGCGCGTGGCAACCATTCTCGACCGCGACGACACCTTGCCCCAAGGCGACACCGATTTTCGTGCCGCCATTGCCGCCGTCTCGCCCGACTGTGAGCCGGTGATGCGCAAGGGTTCTGATCTATTCATGATGATGTCGACCTCGGGCACGACAGGCCTGCCCAAGGGCGTGCCGGTGCCGCTCGGTGCGCTGCAGGCCTTCGGCGCCTATATGCGTGACGCGATCGGACTTCGTCCCGACGACATCTTCTGGAACATCGCCGATCCCGGCTGGGCCTACGGCCTCTATTATGCCGTCACTGGCCCCCTGCAGCTTGGCATCGCCACGACCTTCAACGAAGGTCCCTTCAATGCCAGGAGCACCTATGAGGTCATCGAGCGGCTCGGCGTCACCAGCCTGGCCGGTTCGCCCACCGCCTTCCGCCTGCTGCTCGCCGAAGGTCCCGCCGCCGCCGCCCGCATCAAGGGCCGGCTGCGCGTGGTGAGCAGCGCCGGCGAACCGCTCAACCCGGAGGTGATCCGCTGGTTCGACGCCCACCTCGGTGCGCCCATCCACGATCATTACGGCCAGACCGAGAACGGAATGATGGTCAACAATCACCACGGCCTCGCGCATCCTGTCCGCGCGGGCTCTGCCGGCTTTGCCATGCCCGGCTACCGCATGGTGGTGCTGGACGAGGCCGGCAACGAGCTCGGCCCCAACCAGCCTGGCATCCTTGCCGTCGACATCGCCAACTCGCCGCTGCGCTGGTTCGATGGCTACCACCAGGCCGAAACGCCGGCGATCACGGGCGGCTACTACCGCACCGGCGACACGGTGGAATACGAGCCGGACGGCTCGGTCTCCTTCATCGGCCGCGCCGACGACGTCATCACCTCATCGGGTTACCGCATCGGCCCCTTCGATGTCGAAAGCGCGCTGATCGAACATCCTGCGGTCAACGAGGCCGCCGTGGTTGGTGTGCCCGATCCGCAGCGCACCGAGATCGTCAAGGCCTTCGTAATCCTGGCGCCCGCTTACAAGGGCAGCGAGGCGCTCGCCGAGGAACTGGCGCAGCATGTCCGCAAGCGGCTTTCTGCGCATGCCTATCCGCGCGAAATCGATTTCGTGACGGAATTGCCGAAGACGCCGAGCGGCAAGATCCAGCGCTTCCTGCTGAGGAAGGCGGAGGTGGAGAAGCGAAAGCAAACCTGACCATGTTTTCACCATGCTCGTTGCACAATGTCTTCCGCACAACACCCTGGAACTGGAGAGATTCCCATCATGCGGCTGGTCTGGACGGTCATGTTCGCGCTGGCGAGCAGCGCGGCTTTCGCGGCATCGCCGGAGGACGACTATATTGCCGCGCGCGACAAGGCGATTGCAGCCATCGCGGCGCTCAACAGCGCGAACGCTCCCGTGGAAGACCTCGATGCCGCCGATGCCAAGGCGCGGACCGATCTCCAAGGGCGCCTCTCCGCACTTCTCGGCCCCCTGGCGGTCAAGGATTTCCCGGCAACCGGCACCATCAATCTGGAAAGCCTGAGCGACGCCGATGTCGGATATGGCATGCTCGACGGGCTGCGATACACCAAGAGCGATGACGGCCCGAGCCTCTTGGCAACGACGCGGGGTCTGCTCGACCGCTGGCTTCAGGCCCGGTCCGCCGAGACCGACGCCGCGCTCAAACTGCCCACCGATATCAACGAAGCGCTGAAGCTCGACGCCTTCTACACCCAGGCGATCAACAGCGACGCCGCCTTCCTGGGCACGCTCGATTTTCCGCTGAAGAAGCCTGATGGCGCCGACATCGCCATTGCGCGGCTCGGCGGCTGGACGCAGGATGTCGGCCCGATCTACGAGCAGCAGGTCGTCGTCACGCTGGTCAAGGGCAGCAGCGTCATGATTGCCTCGGCGCCCGCCACACCACCTGTTCCCAAGATCGCGGCCTGCGAGGCCTTGTGGACGGCGGCGGACGAAGCCGCCCAGAAACTCGCCGCGCAGGCGTCCGGGCAGCAGGACGAAACGGCCTATGATGCCGCCAATGCCGCCTGGGAAAAAGGCGACGGCGACTATCGCAAATGCATGGGCGAACAGTTGCCGAAAGACGCGGCCTTCCCGGCTCTGGTCGGCGAGGCGCAGGCGCTTGCCGACCAGATGGCGGGGAAGTAGCGCGCGGCACGGACGCTGCCAATCTCCCCACTCGTGGGGGGTGAGGAGCGGCCCGCGCAGCGGACGGAAAGCCAATTGCTGGGCTTTCCGAGCGACGAACGCCGGCAGGCCAGAGGGGGCGCCGTAGGGCGCCAACCTCATCGGTGCGAGAGAACGCATCGCGACGACGGATGGACTGGAAGAGTCGGCGGGACAGCGCCCCCCTCTGCCCTGCCGGGCATCTCCCCCACTAGGGGGGAGATTGGCAGTTTTGCCGCCGGCGCCCAGTTTCTCAGCCTCTTGTCACTCTCCCATTCCATCACGATATTGTCGTGGCGCTGGCAACTGCCGAGTTGCCAGCGTTATTGAAAATGGTTGAAAGGGACATCCCGAACGCGCTACCGCGCGGCGGGCGGATGAACAGCGTGGGAAAAATCTGAATGACGACCGATACGAAAGCGACGGAAACCAGGGCGTTCGAGGCGGATGTTTCGCGGCTGCTGCACATGATGGTGCACTCGGTCTATTCCGATAAGGACGTCTTCCTGCGCGAGCTGATTTCCAATGCCGCCGACGCCTGCGAGAAGCTGCGTTTCGAGGCCGTCAGCCGGCCTGAGTTGCTGGCCGATGACCCCAAGCCACGCATCTCGATTTCGGCCGATCCCGACAACAAGCAGATCACCGTCGAAGACAACGGCATCGGCATGAGCCGCGACGACATGGCCGAGGCCCTTGGCACGATCGCGCGGTCGGGCACGCGCGCTTTCATCGAGCGGGTTGGTTCCAGCACCGAAGACACCCAGCTCATCGGCCAGTTCGGCGTCGGCTTCTACTCCGCTTTCATGGTGGCCGACCGCGTCGACGTCGTCAGCCGGCTGGCGGGAAGCGAGGAAGCCTGGCGCTGGTCGTCCGACGGCAAGGGCTCCTACGAGATCGCGCCCGCCCCGCTCGAAGCCGCCCCCAGGCGCGGCACCCGCGTCGTGCTGCATCTGATGGACGATGCCGTCTCCTACACCGGATCCTACCGGCTCGAGCAGCTGGCCAAATCGCAATCGGGCCATGTGCCGGTGCCGATCACGCTGGTCGAAAAACCCGGCGCAGAGGCGCGCGACATCGCCGATGGTACGGCTCTCTGGGTCAGGCCGAAGAGCGAGATCAAGCCCGAGGAATACACTGATTTCTACCGTGGCGTATCGGGCCAGTATGACGAGCCGGCCGCCACCATCCACTTCCGCGCCGAAGGCCGGCAGGAATACTCAGTGCTTGCCTTCGTGCCCGGCTCGCGCCCGTTCGATCTCTTCGACCAGGACCGCAAGGGCCGCATGAAGCTCTATGTGCGCCGCGTCTTCATCACCGACGATGCCGACCTCCTGCCGCGCTATTTGCGCTTCGTGCGCGGGCTGGTCGATTCCGCCGATCTGCCGCTCAACGTTTCGCGCGAGATGATCCAGGAAAGCCCGCTGCTGGCCGCGATCCGCAAGGGCCTGACCAATCGCGTGCTCGGCGATCTCGTCAAGCTGGCCGAGAATGAGGCGGAAGCATACGCGAAGATCTGGGAGAATTTCGGCGTCGTCCTCAAGGAAGGGCTCTACGAGGACCATGAGCGCCGCGAGCAATTGCTGAAGCTTGCCCGCTTCCGCTCGACCGGTTCGGGCGAAGGCTGGCGCGGGCTTGCCGACTATGTCGCGGCGATGAAGGAAGGCCAGAAAGCGATCTTCTTCATGGCCGGCGACGACCGCGCGCGGCTCGAAGCCTCGCCGCAACTCGAAGGGTTCAGGGCACGCGGCATCGAGGTGCTGCTTTTGACGGATCCGGTCGACAGCTTCTGGGTGACGATGGCGCCGGACTTCGACGGCAAGCCGTTCAAGTCGGTGACGCAGGGCGTGGCGGAGCTGTCGGATATTCCGCTGCCCGATGACGCCGCCAAGCCGGACACGGCAACGACACCGGAAGTCGAGGGCTTCCTGGCCTTAGTCAAGGCGGCGCTCGGCGACGCCGTCTCGGACGTCAAGGCATCAGATCGCCTGACCGAAAGCGCCGTCTGCCTGGTCGCGCCCGAACATGGCCCCGACCGTCAGTTCGAGCGGTTGCTCAATGCCGCCGGCCGCCTCGACAAGGCGGCGAAGCCGATCCTGGAAATCAATCCGCGGCACCAGCGCGTGCTGGCGCTCGCCGGCCTTGGCGAGGACGAACAGGCCTTCAAGGACGATGCGGCCCATCTCCTCTATGACGAGGCGCGCGTGCTCGACGGCGACAAGCCGGCCGACGCCAGGGCGTTTTCCGATCGCCTTGCCCGGCTGATCGCACGCGGCATTTCGAAGGGCTGAGCCCACGCTCAGCGCGACTTGATCGCCAAGCTTCGGCGGCGATCAACCTGCCGGCGCCGCCACGCCGGCGTGGTGGCTTCCCAATTGCCAGAAGGGCAGCGGAAACCGCCTGCGCTCTTCTTCGATAAGGTGGAAGCCCGCCCCGCGGATCAGGCCCAACGGATCGCGGTTGAGGTGACAGCCGCCGGCGAGCCGCCCCCACAGGCGGTTCAGGCGCTCCTGCCACCTGCGGCAACGCGGCCCCTCGGCCTGGCCGTGCTCGATGAAGATCAGCCGCCCCGTTGGCTTCAGGACGCGCCGGATTTCGCTCAGCGCCGCCTCGGGGTCCGGAATGGTACAAAATGCATAGGTGACGACGACCGTATCGGCGCAGGCATCGGCCAATGGCAGGCTTTCGCCGCCGGCCCGCAGGCATTCGACATCGAATGGCGAGGAGCGGCACTTCGGTCCGGCCAAGCCGAGCATCGTGCCGTCCGGATCGACGCCGACCAGCCGCTTCACCCGGGCGGCGTCGTAGTAGGGAAGGTTCAGGCCCGACCCGAAGCCGACTTCGACGACGATGCCCTCTGCCCGCGGGATCATGCGCCTTCGCATATGCGCGAATGCATTCGCCGAACAGCCGGCGTGGACGAAGTAGGGAGCAACGCAGCTTGCGTACCAGGAGAAACAGGATTGGCACATGTGTCAGCCTCCCTGCCGTATGGTTGCGGCACCGACAGGGGTGCCGGCATCGACCTCGAACGTAGAGTGATGGGTGAACGTATTGACCAGTGGCATTTCTCGCTCCAAGGGAGTCTCCTGATCGGGCCCAATCGGCCCGGCGTCGTGGGGTAGATAGAAGGCCGGCGTCCCCTCAACGTCCTCTCAAACCCCTTCGGCGGCCGCACACGGTTTCGATGGAACGATTGGCGTTCCGATTTCTGGGGTTTCCGGAGTTCCGCCTGAACGGGCGGCGGGTGGAGCTTGCCTTGCGCAAGGCGGCTGCGCTCCTGGTCTATCTCGCGGAGGCCGGCGGACCCGTGGCGCGCGACATCGCCGCCACGCTTCTGTGGCCTGAAACCGACGAAGAATCCGCACGGGCACGCCTTCGCCGCACACTGTATAAAATCCGCATCGCTTTCGGCAGCGAGGTCATCGCCGCCACCGGAGCATCGCTCGTCCTGCACCCTGAGCTGTCGGTCGAGGTCGACTCCAGCTTTTTCGAACATGCCTGCAATGTCGGCCCCCTCGACGCGGCGGCCGATACATACCAGAGCGACTATCTCGCCGGCTTCTCAATTCCGGATTGTCCGGAATTCGAGGAGTGGGTCTTCTTCAGGCGCGAGGCCTTGCGCAGCCGCCTGGTGCAGGTGCTGGAACGGCTGGTCGAAGCCAAGATCGCCGATGGTGAGCCCCGCGCTGCCGTCGTGAACGCGGCACGCCTGGCCGGACTGGATCCCCTGAGCGAAAGCGCGCACCGTCACCTGATCCGTGCCCATCTGGCGGCCGGAGACAGGGCGGCGGCCGAGCGCCAGGTCGAATCCTGCGTGCGGCTGCTGAGGGATGAACTCGGCGTCGCGCCGGACCCCGCCACCCTTGCCCTGCTGCAGCAGCCAACGCACGATGCCGCCGTCCCCGCAACGCGCTACGTCGAAGTCGACGGCATCCATATCGCCTATCAGATCGTCGGCACCGGCCCGATGGATATCGTGCTTGTTCCCGGCTTCATTTCACATGTCGAGCGCGTTTGGGAGGACGGACGCTGTCGCGCCTGGCTCAACTCGGTTTCGCGGCTAGGCCGCCTGATCCTGTTCGACCGGCGCGGCATGGGGCTTTCCGACCGCGTCGGCGCCCGCCCCACCGTGGAAGCGACGGCGCAGGATATTCTGGCGGTCATGAATGCGGCAGGAAGCCGTCGCGCCCTGCTCATCGGCGCCTCGGAGGGTGGACCGGGTTGTATCCGTTTTGCCGTGGATCACCCCGATCGCCTCAGCGGCCTTGTCCTTTGGGGCTCGCTCGCGAGAGGCAGCCACGCCCCCGACTATCCCTTCGCCCTGACCCTCGCGCAATACGATCTGTGGAAGCAACGCCTGCTCGCCGGCTGGGGTGGTCCGGCGGAGATCGAAACCTTCGCGCCGAGTCTCGCCGGTGACCGCCAGGTTCGGACCTGGTGGGCCGGACTGCTCAGGGCGGCCTCCAGTCCCGGCGCGGTCGCGGGTCTGTTGGAGGCACTGCGTGATACCGATGTCCGTCATCTCCTGGCAAAGGTCTCGGCCCGGACGATGGTGCTGCACCGCACCGGCGACCGCGCCGTGCGCATCGAGGCCGGGCGGTTCCTCGCCGCCCGGATCCCGGGCGCACGGTTCATCGAGGTCGCCGGTGACGACCACTGGTTCTGGGTCGGCGACCAACAGCCGCTGCTCGACAGCATCGGCGCGTTCGCACGAAGCGGCTGATCGCCAGTCGCCGATCCAGCCACGCTCGCCATCCAGAAAATCGTCGAGTTCGCCCTGTCGCGGATCAGCCACCTATGTCGCCGGCGACGCCAAGGAGCGGTTGAGCCTAAGCGCCCAGCTCGTGCGCCCCGATGGCATCGTCGCCTGGGCTACCGACGACGAGCCTGACCTGAAGGAGGCCGCTCGGGCGGCGTCGCGCTGGGTTTGGTGAAGAATAGGTGCATGTGCGTGCCAAAGGAACTGTTGAGCCTGATCTCGGTTGTCTGCTGTGCGAACTGCCGTTCCACGAAGGCAGCTGATGAGCGAACATGAAGCATGGCAGACAAGAAGCGCGTTTCCCTGCGAAAGGTCCTGAGCGGCATCGTCGCAATGACTACCGCTCCTGATCCCCAAGCCGAGCGCGACAAGAGCAGCATCGCGTCACTGGTTGCGGAATGGCCGCTGCCGCCATCGGCAACGCTCGGTTCTGCTTTGCGCCTGAAGGGCATCGAACGCGAGATTCGAGCCCGCCTGCCGTGGGCAGTGCGGAAGTTTGCCAAGGCTGAGACCGGCCGCGTCGTATTGCGCATGCTGAAGACCGACGCGGACGCATTCCAGGTCGCCTCCGCAACCATTTCCAGGAGGCTGGAAGGGATCGAAACTCTGGCCGTGCTTCCGCGAGAAGCAGAAGACATTCTCACCATCTCCGCGCGCGAACGTCACAAATGGCTGAGGGATGGCCGACTGAAAAGCATCGGCACCCGCACCGTGAAGATGCGCGGGCGATCCAAGTCCGTCACCTTCCATGTCTTCGATCCACGCCACATCGAGGACATTCTCGATCGCGACCTGGCAAGCGCCTGGCGCGAGGAAGATGCGCGGGAGGTTGCTGAAAATAGACGGCGCGGCGCCGGCAAGGCAGCGCTGACGCGAGCAGGAAAACGGGAGCCCAAGGCCCGCATCGCCAGGGAAATGGGGAGTGATGACGCTGCACAGTTGGAAGGCTGGGACACTTTCGAGGCGGAAGGGCTGTTGCGCTAGAACCGAGGACGGACCCCTTCGGTTCGGGCCATGAAATCCAAGGATCGAAAAACGAGGCAGGATGTCGGAAAACATCCCCGCCATTCGTCCTTTGGGCGCCACAAAAAACCAGACAACTGACCAACCACCGGAGCCCGCCAATGACCCCCACCATCACAGCCTTTGAACGATCGCCCGATGGCGGCAAGGGACTGGCGCGCGATACGCGCGTTCGCTGGGCGCTCGAAGAAGTGGGCCAACCCTATGAGGTTCGTCTCGTTTCCTTCGCCGGGATGAAGGCGCCCGAGCATCTGGCCATCCATCCCTTCGGCCAGATCCCCACCTATGAGGAAGGATCCCTGTGCCTGTTCGAGACCGGCTCGATCGTCTTTCATCTCGCCGAACGGCACGCCGGCCTGCTGCCTGCGGATAGCGATGCCCGCGCGCGCGCCATCACCTGGATGTTTGCCGCGCTCAACACCGTCGAGCCGCCGATCCTCGAATTGATGACGGCAAGAATATTCGAACGTGACAAGCCTTGGAGCGAAGAGCGCCTGCCGCTGGTAAAGGACCGTGTTCGCGCGACGCTGGACAAGCTCTCTGTTCACCTGGGCGCCGCCGACTGGCTCGATGGTGCGTTCAGCGCCGGCGATCTGTTGATGGTATCAGTGCTGCTGCGACTGAGAATGTCAGGCATTTTGGACGAATATGAAAACCTGGCCGCCTATGTGGCGCGCGGCGAAGCTCGGCCCGCTTATGTCAGGGCTTTCGCCGCGCAATTTGCGGTCAACGCCCCGTCAATCAGCTGAAACACCAATGCCCGACGCCTCCAGCTTGACCGCTTTTGGCGTCAACCTCGCACATTATCGCGACCACAGCGCGCGAGCGGACGTCAGGCGAACATGGCTGCTGCGGGCGGTGGGTCGCGGCCAGGCGACGGAACGGGAGCGTATCGGTCATAGAAAGCGCTCAGGCGTGCCCGCCCGTTCGAGCGCAACAAGAGTGTCTCTTCCAATTTGAACATGGTTGCGAGCGGCACAATCGCGTTGATGACAACGGCGAGGCCCTGGGTTTCCTGACCCCGGATCTGGCCACGGCGGCTGTTCAGTTCGCCGATGATGCTGGTGACATAGTCCGGAGGCGTCACCACCTCGACCTTCATGATCGGCTCGAGCAGTTGCACGCCGAGGCGCGGCGCGGCTTCGCGAAAGCAGGCGCGCCCCGCGATCTCGAAAGCCAGAGCTGAGGAATCAGTATCGTGCCAGGCCGCGTCCACCAGCGTCGCCTTGACGCCGATCATCGGAAAGCCCGCGAACGGCCCTGCCGACAGAGCGCTGCGCAGCCCCTTTTCGATGCCGGCGATGTATTCGTTCGGAACCGCACCACCGACGATACTGGACGCCAACAGCAAGTCTGGATCGTACGAGCTCGGCTCGAACACAATCTTGACGCGGGCGAACTGGCCCGTGCCGCCGAACTGCTTCTTGTGTGTGAAGTCCTGCCCATGCGTGCGGGTGATCGTCTCGCGATAAGCTACTTGCGGCGCTCCGACATTCACGTTGATCATGAACTCGCGGCGCAGGCGATCAATTATGTTGTCCAGATCATGTTCGCCTATGTGGGCGATGATGGTCTGGCCGCTCTCCTCGTCGGTCTTGACGTGGAAGGACGTATCTTCAGCCGTCAACTGCGACAAGGCGACATGCAGCTTTTCCTGATCGGCCCTCGACTTGGGCTCGATCGCCATTTGCAGCAAAGGCCCGGGCGCGGCTGGTTTTTCCATGGCGATATGCTCGCAAGTTGACCAGATGTCTGCAACGGTGCTCCGCGATGAAAGTGTGTCTACGGATATTTAGTCTGTGCGTTCGCAGGGCTGAAATCGCCTTCCAATTCCTTCGGCAGCGGAAGGCTTGAGCATTGTAGGTGCACCTCGCGGGCAAACAGCTTCCGTTGCTTCTGTTCGTGCTCCTTGGTGGCCGCGATGATCCCCAAACCGTACGGGCCAAGCGCGACGAATTCCCACCCCGGATGGTGTTTTTCGCGCGCCTCGTAGTCCGAAGCCACAGCCCGCGCCTGCTGGCATTGCGGCGACGCCCATTTCTGGTCCTGCTGCGAAAGCGACGCCCCGTAGTCAACCGGCGAGGTCGCGCATCCAGCCAGCGTCGCGGCCAATGCCGACGTCGCAATTCCCATCGCAATTCTCATCCTGAAGCTCTTCCCCTGAATCGCACCTTGAATCGCATCATCCTAAATTCCGCGCGATCGTGCCTGGCCGGCGGCTTCGCCTTGCCAATCACGTATACGCGATGTGCCGCCCTGGCGCTTGCCATAGACCTCGCTTCGTGTCGACCTTCTCGCAGCCAGATTCAAGCCATGTGCTTGGAACCAATGACGGGCGAGACTGTTCAGTTGTAACTTTGACATGACGCTGACAGCCCCGCCGATTGGGCAAAGCGGCGGCCTTTTGAGGAGCTTTCATCATGAACATTTCGTCCGGATTGCGTTCCATCGCGGTTGCCGCCATCGCCACCGCGGGCATCAGCTTTGCCAGCGCCGCGCATGCCGACAGCGGCACGATCCGCTTCGCCGTCTACAAAGCCGCCTTCTTCATCGGCGGCTCTGGCGGCGAAGGCACGCTGACCTTCCATGGCAAAACCTATCCCATCTCGGTCGGCGCCGTCTCGGGCGGCCTCGCCTTCGGCGTTTCCAAGACCTATTTCCGAGGCACCGTGCGCCATATACGGCGCGCCCGGGATGTGACCGGAGTCTACGGCGCGGCGGGCGGTGGCGGCGCGATCGGCAAAGGCGCCCAGGTGATCGTCATGACCAATGACAAGGGCGCCCAGCTCGAACTCACAGGCAGACAGGTGGGCATGCAGGTCAATGCCGATCTCAGCGGCATGAGCATCTCGCTGAAGTAGCGCCTAGTCTAGCTCCTCAGCCCCGGCGCCTCCTGCCCCGTGCGCTCGACATATTCGGTGTAGCCGCCACCATAGGTGTGGATGCCCTCCGGCGTCAGCTCCAGCACGCGGTTGGACAGGGCGGCTAGAAAATGCCGGTCGTGCGAAACGAACAGCATGGTGCCTTCATACTGCGACAGCGCCTCGATCAGCATCTGCTTGGTGGCGATGTCGAGGTGGTTGGTCGGTTCGTCCAGCACCAGGAGGTTGGGCGGATCGAACAGCATCAGCGCCATCACCAGGCGCGCCTTCTCGCCGCCTGACAGCACCCGGCACTTCTTCTCGATCTCGTCGCCGGAAAAGCCGAAGCAGCCGGCGAGCGCGCGGAGCGGCGCTTGGCCGGCCTGCGGGAAATTGTCTTCCAGCGTCTGAAACACGGTGCGCTCGCCTTCCAGCAGCTCCATGGCGTGCTGCGCGAAATAACCCATTTTCACGCTAGGCCCCCGCGCCACCGTGCCCGCGTCGGGATCAGAAGCGCCCGCCACCAGCTTCAGCAGCGTCGACTTGCCGGCGCCATTGACGCCCATGATGCACCAGCGCTCACGGCGGCGAACCTGGAAGTCGAGCCCGTCATAGATGGTACGGCTGCCATACGCCTTGTGCACGTTCTTCAAGGTCACGACATCCTCGCCGCAGCGCGGCGCCGGCTGGAACTCGAAATTCACGATCTGGCGGCGCTTGGGCGGCTCGACGCGGTCGATCTTGTCGAGTTTCTTCACCCGGCTCTGCACCTGTGCGGCATGGGAAGCGCGCGCCTTGAAGCGTTCGATGAAGGCGATCTCCTTGGCCAGCATCGCCTGCTGGCGCTCGAACTGCGCCTGCTGCTGCTTGTCGGCGATGGCGCGCTGCTGCTGGTAGAACTCATAGTTTCCCGAATAAGCGGTCAGCGAACCGGCATCGATCTCGACGATCTTGTTGACGATGCGGTTCATGAACTCGCGGTCGTGCGAGGTCATCAGCAGCGCGCCGTCGTAGCCCTTCAGGAACTGCTCCAGCCAGATCAGGCTTTCCAGGTCGAGATGGTTCGACGGTTCGTCGAGCAGCATGACGTCGGGCCGCATCAACAGGATGCGCGCCAGCGCGACGCGCATCTTCCAGCCGCCGGACAGCTTGCCGACATCGCCGTCCATCATCTCCTGCGAAAAGCCGAGACCGTCCAGCACCTCACGCGCCCGGCCGTCGAGCGCATAGCCGTCGAGCTCCTCGAAGCGATGCTGCGCTTCTCCGTACTTCTCGATGATCTCGTCCATCCGGTCGGCCTGGTCGGGGTCGGCCATGGCAGCCTCGAGTTCCGCCATTTCGGCCGCCACGTCGCTCACCGGCCCGGCGCCGTTCATCACCTCTGCGACGGCGCTGTGGCCCGCCATGTCGCCGACATCCTGGCTGAAATAGCCGATGGTGACGCCGCGATCGACCTGCACCTGGCCCTCATCCGGCTGCTCCTGGCTGGTGATCATGCGAAACAGCGTCGTCTTGCCGGCGCCATTGGGCCCGACAAGACCAATCTTCTCGCCCTTCTGCAGGGAGGCCGACGCCTCGATGAAGACAAGCTGACGGCCATTCTGCTTGCTGATGCTTTCAAGTCTGATCATGCGGTTTCCGGACTGTGCCTGCGCTGAAAGGATTTGCCCGGCGCCTTACGCGAAGGATGGCGGCAAAGGAAGAGGCACAAGCGCCGCAGTGCTTCACCCTCCCCCTTGTGGGGAGGGTCGGCGCATCGGTGTTGCGAAGCAAGGCCGGTGCGACGGGGTGGGGGTGCGGCGCCAAAGCTAAAAAGTCCCCCGCCCCGCTCCGCTGCGCGGAGCGACCTCCCCACAAGGGGGAGGGTGAGAGCCAGAAACACTCCAGAAACAAGATTCAACACGCCGGAAAAACTGGCGAAAAGATCGTCTGCGATAACCATCCCGTGGCAGCCGGACAGCGGCCGCCACACGGCGCAATGAGATGATCCCGAAAATGCAACGACGTTCAACCCGATGGATGGTTGCCCTCGCGGGCGTTTCGCTCGCCATGCTTGCGGTCGCACAGTCGGGTGCGGAAGCGGCGGTGACCCGGAGCGAATATTGCTGCCGGCTCGGTCTTCAACTCGACAGCGTCATCCAGACCCAAGCCGAGCCCCGCGCCAATCCCAATGAGATCGCCGAGGCAACGGCGCTCCAGGACAAGGCGAACCGGTTTTGTGCCGAGCGCAAGCAGGCGCAAGGCATCCGGGCCTACGCCAACGCCCTGAAACTTCTGGGCGTGACACCGGTCGATCTCAACCAGTGACAGCGACTTCTCTCTGACTTCCTCCCAGGGAAAGGCCGCCACTCGCGCAAAGCGAGAGCGACTTTGTGTGCAAGGTGCATGGTCGATCCCGGCTATGTCTCGGCTGGACTACCCTGCCCGGGCATCGTCGTCAGCGCCCTTGCCGCCCCAAACGCCAACCCGCGTTCTCGCCTGAACGCCTACTTCTTCCCCTGCGGATGGATCGTCTCGCCGCGATTCAGCATTTCGACGAAGGCCTCGATCTTCTTTTTGCGGCCAGCCTCGGTCTTCATGTTGTGGGTGCGAAAGGCGAGCGCGAAGCGGTTCTGCGCGCTGAGTTTTTCCAGCATCGCCTTCGCGGCCGGCTCGGCGTCGATCGCCGCCTGCAGATCGTCGGGGATCTTCACCTCCCGGCTGCCGCCATAGGCGCGCGCCCAGCGCCCATCGGCCTTGGCTGCCTCGATCTGTTTCAGCCCATGCTCGGTCATGCGGCCCTCCTCGATGAGCCGTGCGACATTGTCGATATTGATCTTGCTCCAGATGCTCTTTCTGCCACGCGGCGTGTAGCGCTGCAGAAAGCTTTTCTCGTCCAGCCCTTTACGCACTGCGTCGATCCAGCCGAAGCACAGCACGACATCGATGGCTTCCTTCGGCGTGATTGACTTCAGCCCCGAACCCACCTTGTGCACCTTGATCCACACCTCGGTTTCCGTGGCATGGTGCCGGCCGAGCCAGGCGTAGAAGCTGGCCGCGTCGGGGAATTCCCGGACCTTGTCGGGATCGACCTTGACCGGCGCCATCAGCGGGCCTGTCCATTCAATGCGATTGTCGCTTGTGCCACCATGTCGCCTGCCACCATCGTCCCCTCATCGACCAGCATCATGGCATAACCCACGGCCAGTTTTCGTCAGCAGCCGACGCATCGGCGCCAGTCAGCGGAACGGCACCACCCATCGCCGCGTTCCGGCATCAGTGCAACCGCCGGATGGAGGTTCCGATGGCGATCCAGACAATTTTCGCCCATGTCAGCTGCTCCGATCTCGAAGCCAGCATCGGCTGGTACGAAAAACTCTTCGGCAAGGCGCCGCTGCGCCGGCCGATGCCTGGGCTGGCCGAATGGCAGTTCAGCGACAGCGCCGAGGTGCAGCTCTTCGAGGACAAGGCCGGCACCTCGACGCTGACGATCGGCGTGCTGCCACTGGCGCCCGAGCGGCTGAGGCTGGTGGATACGGGCCTCGAACCCGGTCCTATCGAGAAAGCCGACCATTTCTGGATCATGCGCATGCGCGACCCGGATGGGAACCTGATCGTGTTTGCCAGCGCGGAACGCGACTAGCACACCTTGCCGCTCCTCCAGGGAAAAGCGGAAGCGCTGGCGCCTCCCCGCGCCGTGCTGTACCACAGCCGGTGCCACACTCGGGGAACGCGCCATGAAATGTCTGCTCCTCGCTTTTGCCCTGGTGCTCCCGACAGCCGCCCTCACCGAACCGATCGAAACCCAGAAAATCATCACCGCGGCCGCCGGCGACTGGAACGGCGACGGCGCCATCGACCTGGCGATGATCGTCGAGACCGAACCTGGCGCTGCCATGGACATGCATTTTTTCCTCAGGGACAAGGAACATAATTTTCTCAAGCCTGCTGGCATCGTGCAGGAGCAGATGTATGGCGAGTGGAACGGTTACGACCGGCCGGGCTATGAGGCGTCCTACATCGAGCCGGAGCTGACCGCGCTGCCAAACGGCTCGATCAAGCTCTACATACCGGGGATACCGTCCAACGGCGCGCGGACCGACCAGACGCTGACAATCGCCTGGCGCAACAATGGCTTCGTCGTCGCCGGCTTTTCCTATGACTATCATGACTACATGAAGGACAATGTCGCCAGCGACTGCGACTACAATCTGCTGACCGGCAAGGGCAAAAGCAGCAAGATGCAGCCGGATGGCACCCGTCTGCACAGGACCGTGGCGGTGGAAGGCAAGGTCGTGCCGATCGCCGAGTGGGATAGCGGGGCCAGCTTTACCGACTGCGGAGAATGAGCAGCCTCGCGTTTCGTTGCGCAAGGCAACGCACGATCGCCCGCCCTGCTGTAAATCCCGCAAGACCTGCCATGGTCCTGTCGGACGCGTCTCCCTCCCACCCTCGGAACACGCCATGCGATGCCTGCTCTTCGCCCTTGCTTTCCTGCTCCCCACCATGGCGCTGGCCGAACCGATCGAAACCCGGAAGATCATCACCGCGCTGACCGGTGACTTCAACGGCGACGGTGCGCCGGACCTTGCCATGGTGGTCGAGACCGAGCCCTCCGATCCGATGGACATCCATTTCTTTCTCAGGGACAAAGAGCACAATTACCTCAAGCCGGTCGAAACCGTGCACGAACAGATCGGTGGCGAGTGGAACGGTTACGACCGGCCGGGCTACGAGAACTCCGACACCGAGCCGGAGCTGACGATGCTGCCCAACGGCTCGATCAAATTCTATCTGCCGGCACCGCCGATCGGCAGCGAACGCACCAACCAGACGCTGACCATCGCCTACCGCAACGGCGCCTTCATCGTTGCCGGCTTCGCCTATGATTCGCAGGATTACCTCAAGGAGAATGTCGCCAGCGCCTGTGACTACAATGTGCTGACCGGCAAGGGCACCAGCTCGAAGCAGCAGCCGGACGGCAGCACGAAGCACAAGACCGTGTCGGCTGAAGGCCGGATCGTTGCCTTCAAGGAATGGAATTCGGGCGACGCCTTCACCGCTTGCCAGGAATAAGGGGCGCCCTGCCTCCGGCCGGCGTCAGACCGGCGGCGGTGCTGCCGGTGTTCGTCGTCTGGGACAGCCCCTGGTGCGCTGAACGAGACCGCTCCGCGGCTGGCACCATCGGCATCTCCGATTACCCCATCGGTTTCTCCCGTTTCCCCTTGGCGCCCTGACCTGCCAATCCCCTGCCCTTGTCCCTCCAAGCAAAGGCAGAGCGAAATGAGCATTTCAAAACAGAAAATCCTGATCGTCGGCGGCGGCTCCGGCATGGGCTTGGCACTGGCCAGGCGTTGTGTTGAGCGCGAGGTTGAAGTCATCATAGCCGGGCGTAGCGAGACCAGGCTGCAACAGGCGCGTGAGGCGCTGGGCAATCCTAACAAACTGGATGTGGCCGTCGTCGACCTCACGCGGGAGGACCAGGTCGCGGCGCTGTTCGCGCGCGTCGGCGGGCTCGACCACATCGTCAGCACTGCCGCCGACATCGAAGGCGCCTACCGTCTGCTGCCGGAGCTTGACCTAGAGGCGGCGCAACGCGTGGTCGACAGCAAGCTCTTTGGTCCGCTGCTGCTGGCCAAGCATGGTGCGCCACAACTTACACCTGCCGGCTCGATGACCTTCGTTTCCGGCATCGCCGCCTACCGCCCGGCCGCACGCGGCTCGGTCGTTGCCGCTGTCAATGCCGCGCTCGAAGGGCTGGTGCGGGCGCTGGCGGTGGAACTCGCGCCCATCCGCGTCAACGCCGTGTCGCCCGGCTGGGTCGACACCACGATCTGGACGCAGGTCGCCGGCGACAACAAGGCCGAGATGCTTGGTGCGATGGCCGAGCGGCTGCCTGTCGGAAGGATCGGCCAGCCCGAAGACATCGCGGACGCCATCTTCTTCCTGATCGGCAACGGCTTCACGACGGGAACGACGCTGCATGTCGAGGGCGGGCATCGGCTGGCCTAACATGGCCCGACATCAGGAACTGTTTGCAAACAAGGCATTGGAGTGTTTCGTCGATTCAGCTCCTGAACGCTCAGTTGGCACAAGCGTATCGCGGGCGGCGGCAAGCAATTGCCGGAGCGCCGCCGGCTGGATGCGCCGGCGTCGCCAGATCATCGTCAGCGGCGCCGCCCGCGCCGAACCGGGCCATGGCAGTTCGACGATGTCGCCACGTGCGATCGCATCGCTGACAGCAATGCGTGGAACGAGGCCGAAACCCGCGCCGGCGGCCACCAACCGCGCAATGACGCCGATGCTGCCGACTTCGGCGGCAATTTCTGGCGCATCGACACCCGCCTCGACAAAGGCAGTGTCGACCATGTGCCGGTAGATGCATCCGGGCTCGGTCGCCACGAACCGCAGTTTGGCGAGCGTGGCAATGTCGCCTGGAGTGGTGCCCTGCCCCGGAGCCGCGACCAGCACCAGCGGTTCGGCCATTATCGTGCGCCTGGCGAAACGCTGATCGGAAGCGTCCTTCGCGAAATGGCGAGGCTCGAAGCAGAAGACGACATCGATATCGCCGTCCTCCAGCTGGCGCAGCAGCGCGCCGCTGCCTGCCACCTTCATCCGCACGATGATGCCGGGGTGGCGGGCCTGGAACCCGGGCAGCCACGGCGCCAGCCGAGCCGAGGCGATCGTCTCCAGCGCACCGACGGTCACCTGCCCGCTCGTCTGCCCGACCGCCGCCTGCACAGCCGCACGCGCCTCTGCGTCGAGCCGCAACAGCTCTTCAGCGACGGGCTTCAACGCCAGTCCCGCCGGGGTCAGCTCCAGGCCGCCCTTCGAACGCGTGAACAAGGCGGCGCCAAGCTCGGCCTCAAGCGACTGGACCTGGTCGCTGACGCTCGACTGTGCGAGATGAACGGCCTCGGCGGCGCGCGTGATGTTGCGGGTTCGCGCCACGGCGAGGAAGGTCTTGAGCAGTCTTGGATGCATCGCCTGGCCGCAATCGTAAGGCCTACTGCAGCTGCGGTTTTTTCAGGAAACTGCCGCGGTCGGCGGATTTGACGCGCAGCCAGGTCTCGCGGCCGTCGCGCACCACCCGCATCGGGATCTCGGCGCCAGCCGAGCCGCTGTCCCACAGCTTGCGATAGAAATCGGCGAGCCCATCGACCGCGCCGTCGCGGACCTCGGAGATGACGTCGCCCTCGCGCAGGCCGGCCTTGGCGGCCGGGCCGCCTTCGGTCACGCTCATCACCACCACCTGGCCGTCGCTTTCGGCCGACAGGGCGCCAAGCCAGGGCCGCGGCGGCTTGGCCACCTGGCCGCGCGTCAGGAGATCGTCGAGGATCGGCGGCAAAAGATCGATCGGCACGATCATGTTTATATCGGCGACCTCGCCGGCGCGGCTCATCTGCAGGCGCAACGAGCCGATGCCGAGCAGCGCGCCATCGGCGCCGAACAGCGGCGCGCCGCCCCAGGACGGATGCGCGGGCGCGATGAAGATCGCCTCATCGAGCAGATACTCCCAATAGCCGGCGAATTCCTGCTTGGTGACGATCCTGGCCTCGACGGCCCGGCCGATGCCGTCGGCAAGTACGACCGCGTCGCCGATCCTGGCCTTGCCGGCGTCGCCCAGCGCCACCGCCGGCAAGCCGGTCGGCGCCAGCGCCTGGACCAGGCCGAAGCCCGATTCCTGGTCGTATGCCAGCGCATGCGCGGGGACGACACGGCCGTCATGTGTGGTCAGCCAGACCTCCTCGGCCTCGGTGATGAGATAGCCGATGGTCAGCACCAGCCCATCGTCGCGGATGACGACGCCGCTGCCTTCCCTGAGCGTGCCCAGCGCGCCCGCCGTGAAGGCGTCTTCCGGAACGGTGGCGCGCACGGCAACGACGGAGCGCGGATTGGGATTGGCGGTCATGATTTTGTCCTGCGATGCGAATGCCCTGGCGACTTGTTCTATAGGTATGCCTTGGAGGGGATGGTGCAAGGGGTGGAGCGGTGGCGCTTCCCCTCTCCGTAGGAACGGGAAGCGCATCATCGACATCGACATTAGTTCAACGCAAGTTGAACTTCGTCGTTGGCAGCCCTAGTTGTAAACGGACCTGCCCATCCTTTCACAACCTCCCACGCCCGAGGCCCGACATGACCGACTATACCCCGCCGAAAGTATGGACCTGGAACAAGCCGAGTGGCGGCGCCTTCGCCAGCATCAACCGGCCGATCGCCGGGCCGACGCATGACAAGGAATTGCCCGTCGGCAAGCACCCGCTGCAGCTTTATTCGCTGGCGACGCCGAACGGCGTCAAGGTGACTGTCATGCTGGAGGAGCTTCTGGCGCGCGGCCACGAAGGCGCCGAATATGATGCATGGCTGATCCGCATCAACGATGGCGACCAGTTCGGCAGCGGTTTCGTCGACGTCAACCCCAACTCCAAAATTCCGGCCTTGATGGATCGCAGCGGCGCCACGCCAGTGCGCGTCTTCGAATCCGGTTCGATCCTCGTCTATCTCGCCGAAAAGTTCGGCGAATTCCTGCCCACCGAACAGCCAGCGCGGGCGGAGGTGCTGTCCTGGCTGTTCTGGCAGATGGGCTCGGCGCCCTATCTGGGCGGCGGCTTCGGCCATTTCTACGCCTATGCGCCCGAAAAATTCGAATACGCCATCGACCGTTTCTCGATGGAGGTGAAGCGCCAGATGGACGTGCTCGACCGCCGGCTGGCCGAAACGGAATATCTCGGCGGCAAGGATTACTCGATCGCCGACATGGCGGTTTGGCCCTGGTATGGCGGGCTGGCGCTTGGCCGCATGTACAATGATTCCGCCGAATTCCTCTCGGTGCACGAATACAAGCACGTGCAGCGCTGGGCGAAGGCGATCGACGACCGCCCGGCGGTCAGGCGCGGCCGCATGGTCAACCGCGCCTTCGGCGAACCGGCTCTGCAGTTGCACGAGCGCCATGACGCCAGCGATTTCGACACGAAGACGCAGGACAAGCTCGCCGCCGAATAGGCTCGCTTCAAAAGAAAGCCCGCCACGAAGCCGCGGCGGGCTTTTCCCAAGAGTTGGGCTGGTGTCAATTGGTCGGTGTCGCAACCTCTTTCATGGCCAGGCCACGGATCAGTGCAGCACCTCGACGATCTCGCGCGTGTCGGGGTCGACCAGGACGGTCTGGTCGTTGATTACGGCGACGCGGTACCTGACGTTAGGTACCTCACGCAATTCAACCCTGTCCGGCACAGGCGAGCCGAGCTTGAGTTCGACGCCCAAAAGGTTCACCGACGCTAGCGGCTCCTTCTGCACGTATTCGCGGACGACTGTCTCATCCTGTGGCTGCACGACGACGGTTTCCGCCAAGGCCGTGCCAATACCACCCATCAGGACGATCGCGGCAGCCGCACTCGTAGAAAGATAATGTTTCATAACAACCTCCATGGTTGGCTATCTCAAACCCGCCCTGCAGGAAAACTCCGGCACCGTCGCGAGGTTCCATCTCGATTTTTGGAATAAATTCTTCATTCAGGTAAACTGATGAGAATTTCTACTGTTAAAAATATCGTGATTATATATGGATTACACACGTAAAACGTCAGAGGATTATTTTATGAAACTTTTTTTATGAACGATATACGCAAAAACATACTCTCACCGTGAAGCGCACTGGACCGTACTATTTCACGGAGTGAATTCCATTTGGTCTGCCTCTTGCCTTAGCAACAGCTAACGTGGAGAGC
Organism: Mesorhizobium sp. LNHC221B00; assembly: GCF_000502935.1. Classification (NCBI taxonomy): domain Bacteria; kingdom Pseudomonadati; phylum Pseudomonadota; class Alphaproteobacteria; order Hyphomicrobiales; family Phyllobacteriaceae; genus Mesorhizobium; species Mesorhizobium sp. LNHC221B00. Next base: position 25,742 of record NZ_AYWR01000039.1, read on the forward strand.
GCCGCGTCGTTCCCGGATACCCTCCGCCTCGCACGAAAAAGGCCCGCCCTGCCGGGAGCAGGACGAGCCTTTAACGGCGCCGGCGGAGGTGGCAGCCTCACCGGTCACATCAGGAAAACGCCGGCTCTGGCACCTTGGTTCCAGCAATCGAGCGGCGTGGCTGACATTTGTCGTTATCGCGCTGATAGCGCCCTTTGCCGGCTTGACCTGCGCACCCGCGAATGGAAGGGCCGGTAGCGAAAAGCACTCCTGATCCACCCTGGCATCATCGATCCCGGATGTCAGCCTTCAGAACCAGACACCATCCCGATGCAGCGGCGGAACAACGTTCACAGTATCCTCGCTTGTCGCGGCATGATGCGCGCGCTTGTAGATCAGCCGCACGACGAGCATGAAGTATCCAACCTGCAGGATAAGCAATGTCACGACCGTCCAGGCGAGCGCCTCCCAGAAAGAACCGGTGGCCAGATAGGTCCAGACCGCGATAACGACGGTCGTAACTGACATCCCTACGAGAAAATGTCCAAAATACATCGATCCCAAAATCGCCCGAACCGCCCCGGTTCAAACGACTCCCCTGCCTGAATCCCATTGCCCGCGCACAACGTTTCATTATTTTAGCGACTTCGCAACTATGTGATCGCCCGATCCGGAACAGCTTGCGAAATTTGTTGCGCGACCGCTTGGTCGGGAGCAATTTAATGCTCACGGACCGGGGTAATGGAGAAAACAAGTCCGAGGGATGGGGAAATGACGCTCAAGCTGATCGGGGCCGGCTTCGGCCGCACTGGCACGTGGTCGACCTTTGCCGCGCTCAACAGGCTCGGCCTGCCTTCCTACCACATGCAGGAAGTAATCCTGAACAAGGCCAACAAAGGTCATCTCGATTTCTGGCGCAAGGTGGCCAACAGTGCGCCCGGCAGCCAGCACGACTGGAACCGTGTGTTCGCCAACTATACAGCCACCGTGGACAATCCCGGCTGCTGCGTGTGGAAGGAACTGATGGTTGCCTACCCCGATGCCAAGGTACTGCTGACGCTCCACCCTCGCGGCGCCGAAGCCTGGTACGAGAGCACGATCGACACAATCTACTTCACCGAGAATGTCTGGCAGTTCAAGATCCTGGAGTGGCTGACGCCGTTCGGCCGGAAATTCGGCGATATGTCGAGGAAACTGGTGTGGGGTCGCACGCTGAACGGTGTAATGGAGGACCGCACCAAGGCTGTGGCGCGCTACAACGCCTATGTCGAGGAGGTCATGGCAGCGGTGCCGCCGCAGAAGCTGCTGGTCTACAAGGTGACCGAAGGCTGGGCTCCGCTTTGCGAATTCCTCGGCGTGGCGCTGCCCAACGAGCCGTTCCCCAACCTCAATGACCGCGAGACGATCAAGAAGATCATCCGCGATATCGTCAAGGGCTCCTACATCATGCTGGGGCTGACGATCGCGGCGATCGTGGCGGTGGTCGCAGCGCTATGGTGGTGGCTGGGCTGACGCGCAAGCCTTCGGCGGTCATTAGGCGCAACCCCTACCGCTATCAGGCGGGAACAAATGGCGGCACGCCGAGTTTCGCTTGCAGTCCTTTCAAGGGTTGGAGGCCGGCATGGCACCGCGCGAAAAACCACGCACCGACATGGAAGAAGACGGTCCCGAGGCCGATGGCCCGACCATCGAGCAGCAGGACTGGGACGCGGTCAAGGGCGGCCAGATCCTGCCCGACTCAGTGCCGGAAAATGGCGACATGCGCTACGGAACGGAGAAAGAGGGCGAACTGCCCGAGGAAGACGACGACAACGCCTACCAGGACAGTGACGACGCCCTCCCCGACGACGACGAAGAAGCCGCGATCAGGCGTGATTTGAACCGCGAGGGAGGGTTCGACGAGACGTGAGCCGTGACTTGATCCGATCAGCCGTTGGTGAATTTGCCGCTTCTCGACGACCTTGTTTTTCGCCTCGCGAGTGCCGGTAAAAAAGCTTCGTCGGCTATTTTTTTGACACTTTCCTACCTCCGGCAGCGCCGCACCATTATATGTCGTTTGACTAAAATAACGGAACGTCCAATGGACATTGCCGGAACCGAACAGGGCCCCTCGGACCTTTGCGTTCGGCCGCTAAGACCTTGGTCCTACAGGGAAACGCAAACGGCCGAATAAGGCCCTGCTCCGGGAACATCTGGCCCTTGCCGCCGTTTTGCCGCGAGGTCTCCTGACCTGCCTCATCTCGGAGGAACGAGCGGTGCCCCATCGGTCCATCATCATCAACACAGGCCACGGTCCAGGTACGGCGATTGCCGTATTGACGGTCGGATTGGTGGCGGTGGCGATTGTCTTCCTCATTCTGGGCGGGGCGCTCTATCTTGGCGAGCAGCCGTCCAATCAACATGGTCTCTCTTCCGTGCCAGCCCGATCGATCCAGGCGGCCGACCGAGGGGCGAACCGATGAAGGGCGTGGCCGGCTTGTCGCCTCAGAACTTGCAGTTGATCTAGCCGACGACGATTTTTTCCGTGTCGACTAAGAAGCCAGGGCTTGCGTCGCTTTCCGCCGCCGAACGATTGCTGGCGTCGCCATGGATCAGGAACCGGCCAACAGACATCCACGCGCCGAAGCCCAGATAGTCCTGCTTGGTCTCATGGCTCGAACGCAGCGGATAAGAAAAACTGTTTCGCGTCATTGCCCCGCGAAGCAGAACGCCGAATCCGCGCCGCAGCTCCTGCCTATTCCGCTTTCGCGGAAGTTTCGAGCGCCCCGCAATGTGTCATGTTGCGGTTGCGGCGGTACGAGCCGCCCTGGTTGACGCGGACGCCCGAGCCATCCCAACAATGCGCCCCCCGTCCGCGTCGGCCATGGCAAACGAGTGGGACATGGGACGCGATCACGACTTTCCTGCCAGCCCGGCAAAAGCCAGCAATAGGTAGATATCGTACTGGGCGGCTGCCTCAAATGCCTAGATACACGCCGCCCGCCTTTCGCTCATTCAGATCCGCCGCAGAGGCCCAATCGATGGGATCGACGCGGTACAGTTTCTCAAGCATGGCATCGGCCAGGATGAAGGGCATGGCGCCCATTTCCGTTCGCAAATGGATGGATGAACACGCCCCTGTGGTGAGGCCGCACGGCTACGATTATGGCCCCATAGCCCGTCCCACTCTCACCCCGGCGCTCCCGCAAACAGTACCACACCATCGCCACCCGTGGCCGGCCAATCCCTGATGGTGCGGTCGTAGCCGCCGGTCAGCACCGTGCCGTCGGGAGCAAATGCCACCGCGTAGATCGGGCCGGTCTGGCTGTCGAACATGGCGATCTGGTTGCCGGTTTCCATATCCCACAGCCTAGCCGTGCCGTCGAGCGAGCCCGACAGCAGGCGCTTGCCGTCGGCCGACAGCGCCAGCGTGTAGACGGTGCCCTCGTGACCCTCGAACCGCTTTACCTCGCGGCCGCTGTCGAGATCCCAGACCTTGATCGTCAAATCGCCGCTGCCGGTGACAAGATGATGTCCGTCGGCGGTGAACACGGCGCCGTAGGTGCCCTGCTCGTGGCCGTGCCAGCTGCGCAATTGCTTGCCGCTGTCGATGTCCCAGAGCTTGAGCGTGCCGTCGATGCTGCCGCTGAGCGCCTGCTTGCCGTCGGGCGAGACGGCGACCGCGCTGATCGACCAGTCGTGCCCGGGCAGCACATGCAGCACGGAATTGTTGACAAGATCCCAGACGATGACGTTGCCGGTGTCGTGGCCGCTGACGGCGTGCTTGCCGTCCGGGCTGATCGCCAGCTTGTTGACGCCGCCATTCTGGCCGGACTGGAAGACATGCAGCACGGCACCATCGGCGAGTTTTCTCAGCACGATCTCGCCGTCGTCGCCGGCCGTTAGCGCGCTGGTGCCGTCGGGCATGTAGAGCGCTGTCCGAGCCATGTCCTTGTGGACGCCGAGATTGCGGATCAAGTGCTTGCCGCCAACATCCCACAGCTTGATTACGTGGTCGGTGCTGGCGCTCAAGATCGATTGGCCGTCAGGCGCGACCGCCAGCCAGACGACCGCGTCGCGATGGCCGTCGGGCTGGGTTGGGGCCGCAGGCGGCGGTGGCGGCAACGGCGCCACCGTGGGCGGCGGAGTGACC
>NZ_AYWR01000040.1:0-28950 GCF_000502935.1 Mesorhizobium sp. LNHC221B00
TGCGGTAAAGGACCTTGCACAGCATCACGTACGCGCCTGGCGCGGCGTTCAGGCCGCGCTTCGGCGCATGATCGACCGTTTCGATCCGGTCGCGATCGAGGAAGAGCTCAAGTCCAATTCCGCGATTGGCAATCTGCTCTCCGGCGGACGCAATGCCAAGTTGTGGGAGCTCTACCAAAAACGCCATCGCGACATCGCCCAGAGCGCGGAATCAAGTTTCCTGGGCGAGATTGGCGCGGACTTCAGGGACGCATATGAAGAGGAGGAGTAGGACATGATCGACAGACGCGAATTCGTCGTTGCCCTCGGCGCTACGGGCTTGCTTGCGGCTTGCCAGAGCGGCCCGCCGAAACCATCGGTAATCTCGGTCAACGTGACCGGGGGCGCCGGCATGAATCCAGGACCGGGCGGCGGCGACAGACCGGTGACGGTGCTGGTGATGCGGCTTGCCAGCACCGGCAAGTTCAACTCGACCGACTATTTCGCGCTGCAGGGCGACGCGGGTTCGGCGCTCGGCGCCGACCTCATAGGCTCCGATACGATCTCGGTCGCGCCAGGCAAGACGGCGGCCAAGACCATCACGGTCGAGCCGAACGCCACGGCGCTCGGGTTCGTGGCGCTGATCCGCGAGCCAGGCGGACGCAACTGGCGCACGACCAAGTCGGTATCGCCAGGGTCGAAATTCACCATCAATGTCAGCCTCGGCAAGGGCGGCATTTCCGCCTAGCGACAGGGCTGGAGATGGTTGTGTGCAGAAAGTAGTGGCATGAGCGATGCAAACAGGGTGCTGTGGTCGGAGGGTCTGTTTCTCAGGCCCCAGCACTTCCAGCAGCAGGATCGGTTCTTCGAGGGCATGGTGCGCGGCGCATTGCAGGCCGGCCAGCTCCATACTTTCGGCTTCCAGCAACTGACCCTCGACCAGTCGCTGCTCGACGCCGGCCAGGTCTCGATCGTGTCCGCCCGGGGCATCTTCCCGGACGGCACGCCTTTCGCCATCCCGGAACTGATGGATGCGCCGAAGCCGCTGCCGGTCACAGCCGACACCGGCGCCGGTCCGGTGCTGGTGGCACTGCCGCTCGAACCACCTGGTGGCGTGGGATTCGATCCGGCGCATGCGCCGTCGACGGGCGCGCGTTACCACGGCAAGATAGTTTCGGTGCGCGACGCCGTCCAGAGTGGCGCCGATCCGGAAGAGATCGAGATCGCCCGGCCGCAAGCCGCCCTGCTTGCACCCGGCAAATCGGTCGGCGGTTATACCGCCTTGCCGATCGCCGACGTAAAGGGTGTGCGCGCTAACGGCGGCATCTCGCTCGACGAGACGTTCCTGCCGCCGACGCTGATCACTGGCGCGGTCCACTGGTACCGGCAATTGCTGCAGGAGGTGGTCACCGGCCTCGACCAGATCGCCGAAGCGCATGGCAAGATGGTGATGGGCGGCGCCGGCCGCAGCGTCGAAGACCTTTTGATGCTGCACCTCGCCAATGCCGCTCGCCCGCGGCTCGCCCATATGCTGGCGCAGGATGTCTTTCACCCCGCCGAACTCTATCTCGAACTGGCCGGACTGGCCGGCGAGATGGCCACCTACGGCTCGAGCTCGCGGCGGCTCGGTGAATTGCCGGCCTACGACCACATGGCGCCCGGCCCCGCCTATATGGCGCTGGCCGACGCCTTGCGTTCACTCATCCTGAGCCTGCGCTACATTGAGCCGAAATCCCGCGCGCTGCCGGTCATGCGGCATGCGACCAATGTCTGGAAAGTACGCATCGACAACCCGAAGCTCCTGGTCGCCAGCCGCATCGTCATCCGCGTCGGATCCGAACTATCGGAAGACGCGCTGCGCAAGATCTTCGTCAACCAGGCGACAGTCGGCGCCGCTGACCAGTTCGAAGGTCTTTGGAAGTCGCGCCTGCCGGGCATTCCGCTGAAACCGCTTCATTCGCAGCCGCGCGAGATCCCCTATGATGGCGACCGGCTGTGCCTGGAGCTTGACCAGAAGAGCGAGCATTGGGCCTCCTTGCTGGACGCCCCCGGCTTCGTCATCGGCGTTTCCGGTGTCCTGCCGAGCGAGCCGCAGGTCGACTGCTACTCAGTGAACAGGTGAGGCCATGAGCCGGGATGATCCTTTCGGACTGTCGGAGGATCGCGAACGCACACGCATCAGGCTGGCGGGCGCCGCGCCACGGCCGATGGCGCCGCTGGCACCAGGCACGCCGGTCAAAAGGGCGCGCGCCCATCCCAACGCGCTCATCAACATCTTCGCGCCATTGCTCGAATTCGCGCCGGAGCTCGAAAGCGCGGTGGCCCCGGAGAATCCGGAATCGATGCGCACGCGCCTGCTCGACGAGTTGGTTCAGGCGCGCGACGCCGCGATGGCGGCGGGCTCCTCTATGGAGCGCGCCGACCAGGCGGCCTGGGCCGTGGCGGCGTTGCTCGACGACCTCGCGCTGAACACGCCGTGGGGCGGCGCCAGCGCCTGGCCGCGCCAGCCGCTGGTGGTCATGCTGCGTGGCGACGTCGATGCCGGCACCCAGTTCTTCACCCGCCTTGACGAGCTCGAGCGCCATCCCAACCGCGACCGCGAGATGCTTGAGCTTCAGTATTACTGCCTGGCGCTCGGCTTCCGCGGTAAGTATCGGGTGCCCGGCCGCGCCGGCGACCGCTCGCTCAATGCCGTGCGCGTGGCGGCGGCGCGCTTCCTGCGCAATGCCGACGCCGAGGACGCGCCGCTGTCGCCGAACTGGAAAGGCGTGATCGCTTCCGACGAGCCGCAGCGCTTCGTCGTTCCGATCTGGGTGATGGCGCTCGCCGCGGTTGTCGTCGCCGCTCTCGTTCATATCGGTCTGTCGATGGGCTTGAGCAGCCAGGCGGTCGAACTCTCCGCCCTCGTGCGCACGCTGCCGCCGACCTCCCGCGCGGATGTTGCCCGCGCCGCGCCCAAGCAGGATGCGCCCGCACCTGAACCGCCACAGCCGGTCGATTTCGCGCTGCTGCCCGCGTTCAAGGCCGAAGCGCCGGCGAGCCTCAAGGGCGCGCTTAGCGGTACCGAAAGCGTCTCGCTGGCCAAGCTGATCATCCAGTCCTCCAACCCCGAACTCTTCCAATCTTCGCGGCCGACACTGTCGCAAGGCTATGGGCCTCTGATCGAGTCGATCGCCAAGGTTATCCTCGCCAACCAGGAGCTGATCGGAAACATCACGATCGTCGGCCATACCGACAATGTACGCCTGCAACGGTCCAATCCGCTCGCGAGCAATCAGCGGCTCTCCGAGGCGCGTGCCCAAACCATAGCGGATATTCTGGTGCAGGCTGGCGTGCCACGGGAGCGTATCCAGTCCGAAGGCCGCGCCGACACCGATCCGGTGGCCGACAACTCGACCCGCGAGGGCCGCGCGCTCAACCGGCGCGTCGAGGTCCTGGTCGAGAAGAGGCTCTGAGATGTTCATCCTGCGCTTCCTCTGGGCGGTCATCACCTCGCGCTTTCTCTGGACGCTGATCGGCATTGGGCTGCTTTCGCTTTTGATCTGGGTGTTCGGCCCGATCGTCCAGGTCGGTGCGTACGCGCCATTCGAATCCGACAATGTGCGTATCGCCATCATCGCAGGGCTGATCATCCTGTGGCTGCTCTGGCTGATCATCGCGCAACGGCGCGCGATCCGCGCCAACCGCATGTTCGTCGCCGAGATCGCGGCACCCGTGGCCGAAAAGCAGCTCAGCCCCGGCGAGGAGAGCGTGGCGGCGGTCGGCGCCAAGTTCGGCGAGGTGATGGCCGAACTCAAGCGGCGCAAGCTGGGCGGACGGAAGTTCCTGCACGAGATGCCGTGGTATGTGATCGTCGGGCCTCCGGCCACCGGCAAGACCACGGCGTTACGCCAGTCGGGCCTCAATTTTCCAATCGATCTGACCGATGATCTGCAGGGTGTCGGCGGCACGCGCAACTGCGACTGGTTCTTCTCCGAGAACGCGGTGCTGATCGACACGGCAGGCCGCTACGTCCAGCAGGAGAGCCAGCCGGACGTCGATGCCGCGGAATGGCTGGGATTTCTGGACCTTCTGAAAAAGCACCGGGGCCGCCGCGCGCTCAACGGCGTCATTGTCGCGTTGTCGATCGATGCGCTCTCGGAGGGCGACGAAGCGATCAAGGCGCATGGCCGCAAGATCCGCCGCCGGCTGACGGAACTCAACGAACGCCTGGAGATTCGTCTGCCTGTCTACCTGATGCTGACGAAAGCCGACCTGATCAAAGGGTTCGAAGCCTTCTTCGGCGGCTTGTCGACAAGCGCGCGCGAGCAGGTGTGGGGAACTACCTTTGCGCTGGATGCCCGCGTGAACGCCGGCATGATCCAGGCAGAGCTCGCCAGGCTCGGCACCGAACTGGAGCGAAGGTTGGTGCCGCGCCTCGAGGACGAAGAAAAGCTTGGCTCGCGCGCCGAGGTCTTCCGCTTTCCGGCGCAGTTGGCGAGCCTGTGCGGGCCGATACAGGTGCTGATCGAGGCGATGTTCGGCGAAAGCCGCTACGAGGAAGCCGCGTGGCTGCGTGGCCTCTATTTGACGTCGGCGACACAGGAAGGAGCCCCCATAGACCGCCTGACCGCCGCGTTATCATCTTCCTTCGGACTGCCGCCGCGCCGCGCCATGCCGGCGGCTCGTGTCGAGAAGCGCAGCTTCTTCCTCAGGAACCTTCTCACCGAAGTGATCTTCAAGGAAGCCGGCCTCGGCACATTCGATCCGCTGGCGCAGCGCCGCCGTGCCTGGATCTGGCGCGGGGCCGCCGCCGCCTGTGCGCTCGCTGCCCTGCTGGCCGGGGGACTGTTCACCTGGTCCTACCTCGACAACCGCAATGCGATCACCGAACAGGCCGGCCAGTTCGAAGCCCTACAAGGGCCGCTCACCCAAGTTGCCGCCATGCCGGCCGCGGTCGAGCAACCGACCCTGGATGGCGCGCTGGCGGCGATGGACGCGGTGGCGGCCGCCCGAACGCCGCCACCGGACGGCGCCCACAACCTGCTCGGCCCGACCGCTTCGCCGGAACTGGTGCGCGCACAGACCGATACCTACGACCATGCGCTGCGCAACGTGCTCGAGCCGCACATGGTCGCCCTGCTCGAGGCCACGATGTGGCGGCAGATCCGCGATCCGGATTTCATGCTCGGCGCGCTGAAGACCTACCGGATGATGACCGGACTGTCGCAGATGGACACCGATTTCGTGCAGAACTGGTGGGTGAACAGCCTGCCGCAATTCGCGCCGGCTCCGCCTTTCCCAACGGCCGACGCCGAAGAGCATCAAATCGCCGCCATCCGCCGCATGGCCGTCGACGACAGCTACATCACCCCGGACAAGGCGCTGGTGGCGGAGGCGCTGAAGACCGTATGCACGATCTCGCTGCCGGAGCGCGCCTACAAGCAGCTCCTGGCCGACCCGGAAGTAACTGCCGTCAAGGAATGGGTGCCGGCCAATTTCGCCGGGCCGAACGGCGCCAAGGTGTTCGCGCGCCGTTCCGACAAGACGTTGCGGGTCGGTGTTCCAGGCCCCTACACCTATGCGGGTTTCCACGACGCGATCCTCGACCGGGTCGAGGATGTGGCGGGACAGGCGGCCCTCGATCGCGCGGTGTTTGCCGGTGGCTGCTCGGAGAATTCGGAGACGTCGGTTTCGGCGCTCTCGCAGGATATCTTGAAGCTCTACTACGACGACTATATCGCCCAGTGGGACTCTTTCCTGCGTGACATGCGGCTTGCGCCGCTGACCGATCTCAACATCGCCAGTGAAAACCTGAAGGATCTTTCGAGCGCCGACTCCGCGCTGAAGCGCCTGTTGACGGCAGTGGTGCAGGAGACCGACCTCACCCGCTCCGACGAGGCGCCGGCCGACGACAAAAGTGGCGCTGTCGCCAAGACCGGCTCCAAGCTGCTCAGCAAACTGGGCAAGCTGGGCAAGGTGGTAACCTCAGGCGCCAAGCTCCTGCCGCGCGCCGGCTCCTCCAACCAGGTGGACATGACCGGCAGCCTGGTCGCCGAGCATTTCAAGCCTCTCAAAGGCACCATCGCCCAGGTCGACGGCCAGCCACCGGCGCTCGACGCCGCCGTCGTAGCGCTGACGGCGCTGTCGAATGTGTTGCAGACGGTGACCGCCAATCCCGACCCGCAGGATGCGATCAAGAAGCAGGGCGGCCTCGCCGAACTGACGGGCGCGGTCGCCAGGCAGGCGCAGATCCTGCCTTCCCCGATCAACGAGTGGCTCGGTGGTATCGCCGGCGACACCAGCGGCCTGTCGCAGAAGGCCGTCACCAACGAGCTCAACGCCATCTGGCGGGCCGACATACTGCCCTTCTGCCAGGCGGCGCTTAACAACCGCTATCCGTTCAGCCCAGACAGCGCAGTCGATGTCAATGTGCGCGACTTTCAACGTCTGTTCGGACCGACTGGCCTGATCGATGCCTTCACCAACGACCATTTGATCAACTATGTCGACACCGCCAGCGAGCCGTGGAAATGGCGTGCCGATTTCGGCCTCGACCCAGCGGCGCTCGCAGCGTTCGAGCAGGCGAGGCATATCCGCGACGATCTGTTTCCGGGCGGCACCGGCCCGGTGATGAACTTCACGCTGGAGCCCAAGGACCTCTCCCCCAACGTGGCGCGTGTCACGCTCAACCTCGATGGCCAGAACCTCGTCTACTACAACAACGCAACCAGGCCGCAACCGATGACGTGGCCAGGCAAGGATGGGACCGGGGTGATCTCCCTGGCCTTCCAGCCGGTCGACGGCTCGCCCGAAGTGATGCTCAACGAGACCGGCAGCTGGGCGTGGCTCAGAATGCTGCGCGGCGGCCGCTTCGCCGCGACCAAGCTCAGCGATGTCNGATGTCTACAGCCTGCGGCTCGGCACGAAGGGGATGTGGGCCGATTTCGAACTCAAAGCCGCCAGCGTCGAGAATCCCTACACGCTCGAAATGTTTAAGAAGTTCACATGTCCGCCGCAGATCTGATCGTGCCCGGCTTCTATGGCAAGATGCCCGCAACCGGCGATTTCGTGGCCCGGCGGCTGCCGGCGGATTTCGTGCGCTCCTGGGATCGCTGGATGACGCAGCATATCGTGCCGCTGTTCGGGATGGAAACCTGGCCCCAGAGCATGGCGTTGCGTTTCCTCAGTGGGCCTAGTTCTTTCGGCGCCTCGGCCGGCATCGTGCTGAAAAGCGCCGACAGGGTCGGCCGGCAATTTCCATTGAGCGTCGTCGCAAGGCTCCCGGAGGCGCCCCTCAGGCTGGCTTTTGCGGACGTATGGTTCGAAAGCGTAGAAAAGGCCGGCTTCGCCGCGCAACAGGGCGAGATGACGCCGGACGAACTCGACGCGGCGTTGGCCGCCCTGCCCGTTCCGCTTGTCGATCGCGAAGGCGATCTCATCGAAGAATTCGTGGCTTGGACAGCGCATACGGATATTTTCGATGTCGATCCGCGGGCGCCGCAGCCGACCTTGGAACAGATCTTCGCCGCAAGCTGGGAGACCAGTTGATGCAGATCTGGAACCAGATGGGCTATCCGCATCAGTTCACCATGGGCATGGACAAGGCCGGCCATGAGTGGATAGTGGTCGTGGTCAAGGGCACTTTCGATTTTCCGACCAAGCCTGGCGGACTGGTGCAGAAATCGACCGAGCAGGTGCCACTGGTCATGGCCGACACCCAGACCGGCGTGCCCGGCTATTCGGCGACGTTGTGGGAGACAGACTTCGCCTTCCGCAAGCCGCGCTGCGATGTGGTCGCCAATGGCTTCGCCTACGCACCCGGTGGGCGCCCGGCCGAGCGCGCACGGGTCGGCATCAAGGTTGGCAATTGGTCAAAGCTGTTCGAGGTCGTCGGCCACCGGGAATGGCGCTCCATCGGTCCCGTCTTTACCGCCACGTCGCCGCAACCCTTCCTGAAACTGCCTATCTCCTATGACGTTGCCTGGGGTGGCGTCGACAGGCTGGATCCAGAAGACAAGCTTCCCGCCAGCTATAAATACAACCCGGTCGGAACCGGATGGTCGCGCACCAAGAACCAGCGTCTGATCCCAGGCCTGCGGCTGCCCAACACGCAGGCGGTCGGGGAGGAAGTGCGCTCACCCTTTGGCGACTACAGGCCCATGAGTTTCGGGCCGATGGGGCGCGGCTGGCCGGGACGCATCGAATATGGCGGCACCTATGACCAGTACTGGATCGACAATGTTTTTCCTTTCCTGCCGCCGGATTTCGATGAACGCTATTTCCAGATGGCGCCGCCTGACCAGCAGATTGACCATCCGCGCGGCGGCGAGGACGTGCAGCTGATCAATCTGACGCCGATGGGCAAGGAGGTTTTCCGCCTGCCGGGGACGGCGTTGCAGATGACCTTGTTCAAGGAGCAGGACAAGGTGTTCGACGGTGAACTGTCTCCGGACACCATACTGTTCGATCTAGAAAATCGACGATTCTCGCTGGTCTGGCGGATGCAGCAGCGGCTCAAGCGCACGATCCTCGATTTTTCGGAATGCTGGATCGGGCCGCCGACGCAATCCATGCTGCGCGCGCGAGCGACCGGGCGGATCTATGTCCGTGCAAACGGGGCTGACGCGGAAGAAGAAATCGAGGAGGCATGACACTCGAGCTCGACATCGTTTCGATCGGCATGGTGACCGCGGTCGGTCTCGATGCCCCCTCGGCATGCGCCGCGATGCGCGCCAAGCTCGACGGTTTCCAGGAAACCCGCTTCGTCGGCCCCGGCGGCGGCTGGCTGGTCGGCGCCCCGGTGCCGCTGCCGCGCAAATTCACAGGAGAGAAACGGCTGGCCCACATGGCTGCGGCCGCCATCCTCGAGGCCTTCGAGCCCGTTCCTGAGGCACACGGCACAGCAGCGCTCATCCTCTGCCTCGCCGAAGAAGACCGGCCCGGCCGGCTCGCCCCGGAACCCGCACGCCTCGCTGCGCGCATCGCAGAGATCACCGGCGTCGCTTCGCCGTACCGAACGCGAATCGTCGCCCACGGCCGGCCCTCCGGCCACGTCGCACTCGACCAGGCCCGTCGGCTGCTGGCCGACCGCAGCGTACCTTACGTGATGATCTGCGGCGTCGACAGCTACCTAGCGGGACTGACGATCGACCACTACCTGGCCGAACGGCGCCTGCTCACCCCAGACAACCCTAATGGCTTCATCCCCGGCGAAGCTGCCGCCGCTATCCTCTGCACCCGCCCAGGCAGCGGCCCCATACGCCTCCTCGGCCTCGGCTTGGCCCGCGAACGGGCCTATATCTACAACCATACCGATCTTCCTCTCCGCGGCGACGGCATGACCGCAGCCTACCGCATGGCTCTGGACGCCTCGGGGATGGAAATGCGCGATGTAGGTTACCGGATTTCGGATCTGATCGGAGAGAGCTATTTCTTCAAGCAGGCAGCGATTGCCTCGTTGCGGCTCGTTCGAGGCCATCATGGTTTCCAAGACTTCTGGAGCCCAGCTGAAAGTCTCGGCAATGTCGGAGCCGCTGTCGTGCCGATGACGGTTGGCATGGCCAAAACCGCTGCCATGAAAGGGTACGACCGAGGCGATCCGGTGCTGATCGAGTCTTCGGGCGACGACGGTGCCTGCGGTGCGATGCTGTTGAGCGCGGGCCGAATGCCGCGGGGGCGGGTTGCCGCATGACCGTGTTCGCCAATGGGCTTGAGATCGCTTGCAAGGCGCAGACCAATCAGGTGATCGCGGCTTTTCCAGATGTCTGCTTCACGCCGCCGCAGACGCCGGCCACGCCGCCCGGCGTGCCGATTCCCTACCCAAGCTTCGGCACGGATTCCGACACTGACAAAGGGACGAGCACAGTAAAGATCGGCGGCAAGACCGTCACGCAGAAGAACCAGTCCTACTACACCAAGACCATGGGGACCGAAGCGGGGTGTGCGCCGAAAAAAGGCGTCGTCAGCTCGCAAAACACCGGCAAGGAGTACGCCGAAGCTTGGTCCGGCAACGTCAAGATGGATGGAGAGCCGGTCAGCCGGTTTACCGACATCTCAACGAATAACCATGCCTCGCCGGTCGGCAATGCACCGCCCTGGCCGAAGGTCGCGGCTGCCGACCTGAAACCCGGCCAGGACGCGGACTGCCTCGTCGGTTCCTATGATGACATCGCCGCTGCCTGCTCGAACGCGAAGCCTCCCGGCGAGGCGCATCATATCGTTCCGGACAAGGCCTACCGCACGGGCACGCGGGACCAGGCGATCGCCGCTGGGGCGGCCGGCGCCTCGACCATCACGCGGACCTTCGGCAGGCAGAAGCGGAACATCGGCGAGCGGGTGAAGAACGCACCGTCGATCGGTGAAGGCGTCTGCATCTGTATCAGCAAGTCGGCGCACAAGAAGATCCACAAGAAGGAGCGGGCAGCGCTGAAAAAGCTCGGGCAGAAGGTACCGGCCAATCTGAAAGGCGCGGCCAAGAAGGCGCACATTGAGACCATGAAAAGCAACGGCACCTGGAACACCGCGAAGCTCGGTGACATTGTTGCTGAGTCAAAGAAGTCGATAAGCGACATCAAACAGGATAAGAACGGTACTCCAACGGCCGCGTGCATCGCGAAGGCAAAGGCCGCGGTAACCAGGCAGTCCGCAAACATCGGGCCGAACCAGGTCGGCCGTACGTCAGGTACTCTTCCTAACAAGGTGGCGGCGAGCAAAATGCTGAACACGACAATATCATGAGCAACTATGATATCTGGGCAGCCTGTGCGCTGTCTGCCGACGGCTTCGCAATTTCGACCGGCCTGATCGAGGACGGGCCGCAGTTCAGCAGGCTTGCGCTCCACCGAGCGCCGGGCATGCCTGAATGGAACTATCTGCATTTCGAATCGACGCTCATGTGGCTGACGAGACTCGATGGCTGGCGTCACGGGGCGTTGCTCGCGGCCCTCGGCATCGACGGCGATGTCAGCTTCGTCGGCCAGCAATTTGCCAGCGAGCAGATTCCGGAGGCGGGCGCAGGCGACGACGAAGAGGGCCGTGGCTCGATGAGCCAAATTCGGCAATTGGGAGACCTACTGATTGCCTGCGGATACGGTTCGCAAGTCTATGTGCGCGACACACGGGACGCGTGGACAAGAATCGCCGACTCGGATGACGAGGCTTTGGGCGACAACGCATTCGAGGCCGTGGCGCGAAACGCGAATGGGGAGTGGGCGGCATGCGGTAACACCGCCGCAGCCTTCCGTGAGCCGACCGCCGCCGAGCAAGCCGAACTCGACCGGATCGCAGAGACAGGCACGATGCCACAATACCTTGCCGCAAAGGAGCGCTTCGAGACCCGGTTAGCAGGCGAAATCGGCTGCCTGTACGTGCGGAACAAACGCCGCTGGACAGGCGTGGACCTACCCGGCAACACCTATCTTGAGGACGTTATCGTGCTAGAGGACGGTCGCTTTCTAGCGGCGGGCGGCGGTGGTTTGATCGTCGCAGGTCGGGACCCCTATGGCTTCGAGGATTTCTCGCAACCGAGCTTCGCCGAGAACTACCATTCCATCTGCCTAGTCGGTGGCCGGCCCCACCTTCTTGGCGATACGGTGATCCATGTCCTCGGCAAGGATTTGCAGTTGGAAGAGGAGATTGGCCTGCCTGACGAACTGCAGAGCCCGTTGCTCATTGACGTCGCGGATAGCGTACTCTGGTACTTCGATCACAAGGGGGTCGCCAAACGGCGGCAAAACGCCTGGGTCATCACGGACCTACCGGACGATGTATGGGAAGAAGTGCGCCACGACCAATAAGCGGGCGCGGCAGCTTGCTTGGCGATCTACACCCCGTTCGCCCCGAGATATTCTCTGACCTTTTTAAGGTCAAGCTCTGTGACCGGGATCGGGTGCTTCGCCTCCAGCATGCGCACGACGAACAGCTCGCCCGCTTCGGGATATTCGGCGAACCGTTCCTGAGCGATCCGCTTGCCGTCCGGTCCCGCCACCCACAGCCCATCCAAATGCGCGTCCAGCCGCTCGACCAGCCGCGCGAGCCGCTCAGCGTCCATGTCGGGATTCTCCTTCGGGTGCAGCAGGTGCCGGTCGTAGACTGTCCACAGGAATGCGGCCATCTCCGCGTGCTGGCGCACGATTTTCGGAAGGACGGGTGCGCTCGGCATCAGTTGAGGTTGACCGAGCCACCGCGGATACGATTGGCCGCACTGGCATGGCTGGTGACATATGTGCCGCGAATGGTGATATGACCGTCTTTCTCCAGGATGATGGTCGCTTTGCCGCAGCGGAGTTCGACGCGTTCCTCGCCATGGATCCGCACCTGGCGCCCGTCACTGAACGCCCGTGGCCGCGGGTCGCGGGTCGGATCGACAATGCGTCCGACGATCAGCGGAAGTAGTGGATCCCCCTCCTCGAACAACAGTGCCACTTCGGAGGCGATCGCGTCCGGACCCAGCGCGACGAGGCTCTTCGCCTTGAGTGCGGTCTCCTTTGGATTGCCTGCAAATACGACCAGCGGCGTGGCATCCTCGAAGCCCAACAGAACGCCGATAACGACACCCTCGATCCGCGATTTCAACGCAACCATTTCGAACCTCAATTCTGCAGGATGTTGCTGCCCTTCATGACGATATCGCTCGAAGCGTCGACATTGATCTTTCCCGAACCTTTGACCGTAATGTCCTTTCCCTTGATGGTGATCGTTCCATCCTTCTTCATAAGGATCTCGGCACTACCGGTCTTGATCGTTATCGAATCCTTGGCTTCGATGGTCAGGTTCTTGCCGACCACCATCCCCGCATCCTCGCCGACTTGGGTGAGGCTCTTCTTGCCGATCTTGAGTTCGTGCGCCCCGTCGACCTGGGTCGAGGCGTCCTGGCCGACCTTGACGGTCCATGTCTTGCCGATCTCGGTGTTCTGCGCGCCGCCGATTTTGAGGCCCTGATCGGCGCCGATCTCGATACTTTGGCTGGCACCGATGTTCCAGCCATCATCCGCCCCAATATCGTGGCTCTGCCCCGCCCCCACCGTAATCGAACGTGAAGCCCCGATCGTATTCATCTGCGCCGCGCCAACGCTCCGTGTCTCGGTGGCGCCCACGGTATCGACGCGCGCCGCGCCGACCGTCACCGTCTGCACCAGCCCGACCGTCTGCGAATGACTGGCGTCGATGTTTTCGGTCGAATTGGCGACGACGTGGATCGTCTCGTTCGCCATCACCGTCAGCGAGCGGTTCGCGCCCACCGTCTCCGTATCGTTGCTGCCGATGTTCGTCGTCTGGTCGACGCCGATCTTGACCGTCTTGTTGTTGCCGACGTCTTCATCGAGGTTATGGCCGACGGAGTGCTTGGCGTCATGGTCGATGCGGTCGGACTGATCATGCTGCACCGTCTTGTTGCGGTCGTGCTTGATCAGCAGGTGGTGGTTCTTCTGCGCCTGGAAGTTGACCAGTTCGGAACCAGCCTTGTCCTCGAACATCAGCTCGTTGTAACCGCCGCCGCCTTTCGAGGAATTGGACTTCCAGCCCGATTGCGTGGCGTTGCCCGGCAGCGCGTAAGGCGGCATCTCGGAGGCATTGTAGACGCGGCCGGTGATAATCGGCAGGTCCGGATCGCCCTCGATGAAATCGACGATGACCTCCTGGCCGATGCGCGGGATCTGGATGAAGCCCCAGCCGCTGCCGGCCCAGGTCTGAGATACGCGCACGAAGCAGGACGAGTTCTGGTCCTTCTTGCCGAGGCGATCCCAGTGGAACTGCACCTTCACCCGCGCATATTTATCGGTGAATATCTCCTCTCCCGAGGGGCCTACCACCGTTGCCGTCTGCGGGCCGCGCATGATCGGTCTTGGCGTGATGCGCGGTGGCCGATAGGGCATTTTCGTCGGCGCCACGCCCAGCACCACCTTGAAATTCTCGATGTGGGCTTCGTTCTGGGTCCGGTAGCCCGGATCGAACAGCCGGTATTCGGCGCTCACAACCAGATATTCCGCGTTCTGGTCGTCGCGCGGAAAGCTTTCGAGCGTGAACTTGCAGCCGGAAAAAAGGCCACGCACCGTACCGACGGCGGTGTTGCGCTGATGCACTGCCTGAAGTTCCTCGCGGCGGATCCCAGCTATCGTGTCGCCGCGCCCGACATCGAGATGCGCTCCGGGCTGGCGGTAGTTTTCGCCCGAGGCTTCCTTGTGGCTGAAGGGCTGGGCGGACTTCGCCATCAGATCGGCGCCGGGTTTCTCGAAATCATAGTCCGTATGCGCGTAGGCGCCTGGCCGCACCGCACTGCCCGGGATCCATTCGGTGATGTACTCGACGTCGCGTCGCGAGCCATAGCCCTCGGAATTATAAAGGACCTTCTCGTAGCCTGGAGCCGGCTTCAGCTTGCTTATCGCATCGCACAGAACGAGAGTATGTTTGTCCTCATCATGCTCGAAGAAATAGAAAATGCCTTCGTGCTCAAACAACCGCTGCACGAAATCGAGATCACTCTCATCGTACTGGACACAGTATTCGCGCGATGGGTAGGAGCCCTGCAGCCGCTTCTCGAATTTTGCGATGCCGTATTTCGCAAATATCTTTTCGACGATCTCCACAGCCGTCATGTTCTGGAAAATGCGGCAGTCGGTGGTGTTGCCGAGGAACCAGAGCCATGGCCTGACGGTGGCCTCGTAATAGGCCAGCCGGTCCTCTGTGCGCGTAAGCTTGAAGTCCGACACCAGGCCGCTGAACCAGCGCTTCGGATCGGATTCACCTTCCACCGAAACGACGCCGCCCAGCATCTTCAGCGGATCGACCTCACGGCTCTTGCTGACGAACCCGACAGTATAGGCAAAACTTCGGCTGATCTCATCACGACCGACGAGATGGGTGAAGGTCAGCACATCGGCGCCAACCGGCGTGTGTACTACCGTGGCACGTTCGTTCGGCATGGTCGTGCCCCTCCTGGACGCCGCCGCCAACGTGATGGATTGAAGCCCCCGCTCCATAAACCGCATCAAGGTCGGGAGGTCTTCGAATTCACCGCATCGGACCGTTTCAAGCCTAGCATATGTTTGATGGGGGCCAAACGGAAGCAATGTCTAAACGGTGGCGTGCATTCAAATGAACGCACCTCTCCCACTGCGATGGCAAGATGCTAGAATGTCTAGGATTTCAGGTTTGCCAGTGGCGTCGAATGTTCATCTCGCTTCAGATCAGCAATGTTGACAGGCTGCCGCCAGGCATCGCGGCGAGCTATGCCGCCCGCGACCGCAGCTTCGAGATCGGGCGCGAAAATTGCGACTGGACGCTGTCAGATCCTGACAAGTTCATCTCCGGCCGGCATTGCGAAGTCCGCTATCAGGCGGGCTCGTTCTGGCTTCATGACGTCTCGCGCAACGGCACTTTCGTCAACGGTTCCAGCCAGCGCATGAAGGCGCCGCATCGGCTGACCCAAGGCGACCGGCTGCTGATCGGCCGTTACGTCGTCGCCGTTTCGGTCGACGAAGAGCGCGTCGCCACCGGTCATCCGCAACCCAGGACCGGTTCGACGCAACGCGAGTTGCCGCCCTCGAGGGGAGCGCCGCTGGAACCCGGCAGCGCATTGTTCCACAATTCGGCGGAGCAGCGCCTAGCCGCAGTCATGCCGGTGCCGACGTCTTCGGCGCTGCAGTCCAGCGCCGCTGTCCCGGTCAGGCAGCCAGGGGAAGGGGACGGGATACTGCGCGATATCGCCAGGGCAGCCGGCTTATCGCCGGAGTTGTTGCAGTCGCGGGACCCCAATGACGTCGCTGCCGAGATCGGGGCCGTGTTGAGAACCACGGTCGAGCAACTATCATTGCTGCTCAAGGCGCGCGCGGCGGCCAAGGTGCTCGCCAAAAGCGCGCACCGCACGATGATCGGCGCCGAGGACAACAACCCACTGAAATTCGTGCCGGGCACCGACGACATACTCGAGATCATGTTTGCCAAGCGTCGGGCCGGCTATCTCGATGCCAGGCATAGCATCGAGGATGCGTTCCGCGACCTGAAAACCCACGAAATCGCAACCTACGCTGCCATGCAGACCGCGCTCTCGAGGCTACTCGACGACCTGTCGCCGGAGGCGATCGCCAAGAGAAGCCCGCCTGCGTCCTTTTCATCCAGGAAAAGCCAGGCCTGGGATGCGCTCGTCGCAACGTGGCGGACGATGGAGGACAAGCACGAAAACGGCATGCTGGACGTCTTCCTCGCCTATTTCGCCGAAGCCTACGCCAAGGCTGGCAAGCAGAAATAGCCGCGCCACGGCCAGTGCCGTCAGCAACACTCTTACGGGCTGTATGAAGGACCTTGTAGAAAAAGCCGCTTCCTCGATCATCCTGCTTCCCGGTTTCAATCGGCTTCCGGTGCGACTAGGATAGCGCATGGGTGCTTGCCTGGCTGGCAAAGCGGCGTGGCTTGGGGCGTGTGCAGGAATGTCATGTTTCGGCAAGATCAGTCTTTCCATCCGGCTTGCTGTTGATACTCGGCCCGGTACGCTTAGCTCACCCCGCCTGAAAGATGCCCCTGCTCCCTCGACGGTCGCGCGCCGATGAGCTCGAAGGACGATCCCTCCGAGCCGCCGGACAAAACCGTCATCCGCGCGCCACGGCCAAGGCAAAAGCCGCGCGTGGCTACCGAGAATTCCGCTGCTCCATCCCCCACCAGGGAATCGACGGTGTTCGACCCCGGCCTCGGCCGACAAATGCCCCCCGGCTGGTCGTCCGGAACCGTGGTCTTTCAGGGGGCCAGCCATGGAATTGGGCCTGAAGCGGCGCCGGCGCCGCAGCAGGACGCCTTGCTCAACGCCACCGCTGGCGTGAAGTATGGCGCGACAAACCCTATCCTTGCCGCCGCGGCTCCCTTGCTCATGCTGTTCGGTCAGCTGCGGCTGATACCGGTCGAACGGCAAGCCGCGGCCTTGGCGGAGCATATCGCAGACGCCATCGAGACCTTCGACCATCACATCGCCAAAGCCGGTATTGGGGACGAAGACGCACGGATCGCAAAATTCGCACTTTGCGAAACCGCCGACGATCTCGTCGGCAACCTGCCCTGGCCAAACAAGGAAACCTGGCTTGAGCACAGTCTGGTCATGCAGTTCTTCCACACACGACCGACAGGCACCGGCTTCTACGAGGCGCTGAACAACCTCCTCGCCAAGCCCGAAGCGCATTACGACCTGCTCGAATTGATGCATGCCTGCCTGTCGCTGGGGTTCGAGGGCCAGTATCGGGGATTGTCCGGCGAACGGAACGCGCTCGAGCGCGTTCGGCGCGACGTGTACGACACGCTGCGCTATTTCAGACCGCGCGCCGCCGAGGACATCTCGCCCCGGTGGCAAGGCATGGCGGCGGCAATGGCCAGGTCAGGAGGGCGGCTGCCTCTGTGGGCGATCGCAGCCGCAGCGGCGACCCTGGTGATGGCGGCTTTTTTCGGGCTGCGGATATTGATCACCGATGAGGGCGATGCAACCGCCGGCGCGTTGCTGGCGCTCAATCCTTCCACCCCGGTCACCATTGAACGCGCCAGCGTGGCGGCACCCGCCGAATCGGTGCAAGCCAAACCGCCGACACCCGCTCCCCCGCAAACCACGCAGATCGACCGCATCCGCGCCGCACTTGCCCGGGAGATCGCTGCCGGTGGACTGAACGTCGGCACGAAGGGCGACTTCATCCTTGTTGAGATCAGCAACCAGCTTCTGTTTGCATCCGGCCAGGCTGAGTTGAACGCGCAGTTCCAGCCGATAGCGGCCGATATCGCGACGGCGCTCGACGCCGAACCCGGACCGATCAAGATCGTCGGCCACACCGACAATGTGAAGCCGAAGCAGTCGAGCGCGTTCAAATCGAATTTCGATCTCTCGGTGGCCCGCGCGAAGGCAGTGCAGGCAATGATCGCCAAGCAATTGGAGGATCCATCGCGTCTGAGCGTAGACGGCAAGGGCGAAGACGAGCCCATCGCCGACAACGCGACGGCAGAAGGCCGCGCCAAGAACCGGCGCGTCGACGTGATGATCCCGAAACAGGAGACCTTGCAGACCGGCTCGGCGGAGAACGGCAACTGATGCGCTGGATGCTGCGGATATTCAGCGTGCTCGCCCTGGCCGGCTTCTCGGCCGCGGTCTGGTATGCCGGACCGCTGATCCGCTTCGCTGATACCCGCCCGCTCGGATCCGTGTGGCTCAGGGCGGTCATCATCGGGGTGACGGTGGCCGTGCTGGCGTTTTTCTACGGCATCGGCTTCTGGCAAAGGCGCAAGGCGCAAAAGGCGCTCGAGGCGGCCATCGTGCGCAGCGACGAGCGCAACGACGATGCACAGGTGCTCGAAGCGCGCATGGGCGAGGCCATCGCGACGCTGAAACGGACGAGCGGCAAGCGCAACTTCCTCTATGATATTCCCTGGTACATTATCATCGGCCCGCCAGGCGCCGGCAAGACGACGGCCCTGGTCAACTCCGGGCTAAAGTTTCCGCTTGCAGGCTCCGGCGATGCCCAGCCGGTGGCCGGCGTCGGCGGGACGCGGTCATGCGACTGGTGGTTTACCGATGAGGCGGTGCTGATCGACACGGCCGGCCGCTACACGACGCAGGAATCGGACCGCGAGCGCGACAAGGCAAGCTGGATTGCTTTCCTAAGATTGCTCAAGAAAAACCGCGTGAGGCAACCGATCAACGGCGTCATTCTGGCCATCAGCCTCGCCGATCTCATTGGCCTCGACGACCAGCATGTCGAGGCGCATGTCACCGAGATAAGAAGCCGTCTGCGCGAATTGCACGAGACGTTGAAGATCCAGTTTCCCGTCTATCTGCTTTTCACCAAGGCCGATCTCGTCTCCGGCTTCATGGATTATTTCGGTCAATTCAACGAAGCCCGCAGGCGCAAGGTGTGGGGCGCGACGTTCCAGACTGCCGATCGCACAAGGAACATGGCCGGCGAGGCACCGGCCGAATTCGACGAGCTGGCGAAGCGCTTGGCGGAGGAAGTTGTCGATCGCTTGCAGGAAGAGGCCGACCCGGTGGCGCGCATCGCCATCTTCGGCTTCCCGGCACAGTTCGGTGCCCTAAGGAACCGGATGACGCATTTCATCGCCAGCCTGTTCGATGCGTCTCGATCGCATGTCAATGTCAGCCTGAGGGGCGTCTATTTCTCTTCCGGTACTCAGGAAGGAACCCCATTCGATCAGGTGCTGGGCACAATCGGCCGCAGCTTCGGCAGCACCTCGCAGGCGCATCTTTCCGGCACCGGCAAGAGCTTCTTCCTGCACGATCTGCTGACTTACGTGATCTTCCCGGAATCGGGCTGGGTATCCTTCGACCGAGTGGCCGAACGGCGTGCCAGGCTTGCGAGATTTGGCGGCCTCGCCGCCATTGCGCTGGCGGCCGTGGCGGCTCTCGGCGTGCTTGGCCTCAGCTTCTTCGCCAACAAATCGCTGATCGCCTCCACCAGGCAGGCCATGGCGCAGTATCGCGACAGCGCCGATTCGCTGCTCAAGAGCACGACGGTGACCGACGTTGATCTCGAAAACGTCATCGGCCCGCTCGACCAGTTGCGCAACCTGCCGGCCGGCTTCGAGAACGGCGGCCAGGCAAAGCCGATCGAGGAGACGTTCGGGCTCAGCCAGCGCGAGAGGCTGCTGTCGGCCTCCAGGACTGCCTACCGGCAAGCGCTTGAGCGGGCATTCCGCTCCCGGCTCCTAGTGCAGGCCGAGCGCACCATCCAGGCAAGGATGACTGATCCAATCGCGCTTTACGAGCCGCTGAAGATCTACCTTATGTTGGGCGGCAAGGCTCCGAAGGTCGATGACGAGTTGATTGTCTCCTGGATGAGGCAGGATTGGGAAGAGAACCGCTATCCCGGCGAGAACAACCGCGAGGGCCGCGCGCAGCTCGAAAAGCATCTGCGCGCCCTGCTCACGCTCGACGATGCCTACGATCCCGTCTTTGAGCTCAACCAGCCACTGATCGAAGCAGCGCAACGCTCGCTTGGGCGCATGAGCCTTGCCGACCGCGCTTCGGCGCTGATCAAGTCGGCGGTCTACGCCGCAAGGCTGGAAGACCTCTCCGTCGCGGCGAAAGCCGGCCCCGAGGCGCAGTTGCTCTTTGAACGCACGGATGGCAGCGATCTCGCCGATCTCAACGTGTCCGGACTTTACACGCGCGCCGGCTTCAACCGCTTCTTCCTGCCGCAGCTCTCGCGCATCGCGCAAATGCTCGTCAACGACCAATGGGTGCTCGGCGGAGGCGGCGAACAGGGCGGCATTGACCAGGACCTGCCCAAGCTCGGTCCCGAACTGATCGACCGCTACGGCGAGGAATTCTCCTCCGCATGGAACCGCGTACTCGACCAGTTGAAATTCAAGAGCTTACTTAAGGACAAACCGGAATATCTCGCGCTTTCCGCCCTCGCCGCCCCGGACTCGCCTCTCGACCGGCTGTTCACGGCGATCGCCGATCAGACTGCATTGACGAAGCAGGACACCATTGCCGAGGGCGGGAGCAGCACGGAGCAAGAGGATCCCGCCAGCATGGCCAAAGGCCTGGCACGCATCGGCCTGCAGATCGCCGGCGGCAAGTCGCAGAGCCGGGCCGGCCTGGATTCGGCTATCGCGCAGAATGCCGGCGCCGGCGTCGAGGCACAGTTTAGATCGTTCCAGGCCCTGATCAGCGGCACCAGCGGACGACGGCCACTGGATGCGCTGACGCGGAATTTCCGCGACGTATTTCAAAGCCTGAAGCTTTCGGCCGATGTCCCTTCACAGACCGAACGCGTCAATGCCAACCTGCGGCTGCAGATCTCCACCATGCGCGCCAATGCCTCGCGCCTTCCGAAGCCGCTTGCGCGCATGGTCAATGCGGCAGCGGATGAGTTCGAAGGCAATGTCGCCGAAGCCTCGGTGGCCAACCTCAACCAGAACCTCGACCAGACGGTCACCCGAACCTGCGAGGAGGCGGTCAACGGTCGCTACCCCTTCGCCAGTGACGGCAGGGAAGAGATCTCGATAGCGGATTTCGCCAGGCTCTTCGCGCCGGGCGGGGTGATGGACCGCTTCTTCGCGCAGAACCTTGCGCCGCTGATCGACATGACCGGCCAAGGTTGGACCTGGAGACAGGATGCGCGTTCCACCCGCGACCTGGCGAAGTCGACCTTGAAATCATTTCAGGCGGCCGCCGAAATCCGCAGCGCCTTCTTCCCTTCCGGCGGCTCGATGCCGTCGGTTTCGATCACCATCGCGCCTTTTTCGCTGAATAGCGACGCAGACAACGCGATTCTCAACATTGACGGCCAGACCGTCCAGAGCAGTCAGGCCGGAAGCGCGCCAAGCACCGTGACATGGCCGAACGGCACTGCCTCCGGTTCCGCCAGCCTCAGCCTGTTGCCGGAAATGCCAGGCCGCGACTCCGCTCTCAAATTCGAAGGACCGTGGGCCCTGAAGCGTCTGTTGGACAAGGCGATCATCACCGCCAACGGCGCCAACACCGAAGTCCGTTTCGTGATCGGCGGGCGAGACGTCGCCTACACGATGCAGACCGGACCGGGGGCCAATCCCTTCCTGCTGCCGGCCCTGTCGGGCTTCAGCTGCCCGAAGGCGTTCTAATATGGCTGTGTTCCTGCGCACCGCCGGCCGCAGCCCTTATTTAGGTACTCTAATGTATGCGCTTGTGGCAAAGTGGCCTGGGCATGCTGTCCATGCTTGGTCACAGAGGACGCTCGCGAAGCGCTTGGTGGCAAATTGAGCACCGTCGCCCTTCCCATCGAAAGTTTCGGCGTCAGCCATAAGGGCTGCGTGCGCGACCACAACGAGGACAACTACCTGATCGAGCCGCAGACTGGGCTCTGGGTAGTGGCCGATGGCATGGGCGGGCACGAGGCCGGCGAGGTCGCGTCGGCCAGCATCGTCGATCATCTGGCGACGATCGGCATTGCGAGCTCGGCGCCGGACCTTCGCGCGCGCTTCGAGGACCGGCTGAGCCGCGCCAATTCCGAGATCCGCAACATCGCCCGATCCCGCGGCATCACCATCGGCTCAACCTTCGCGGCCTTGCTTGCCATGGACGGACGCTTCGCTGGCCTGTGGGCCGGCGACAGCCGCATCTATCTGGTCCGCAACGGCGTGATCTTTCAGGTCTCGAAGGATCACACCGAAGTCCAGGAACTGCTGGACCGCGGCATGATCAGCGCGGAGGAAGCGCTTAACTGGCCGCGTCGCCACGTTATCACACATGCCGTCGGCGTCAGCGATGAGCTCGAGATCGATTTCCAGCAGGGCGAGCTGATGCCGGGGGATGTTTTCGTTCTGAGCACCGACGGGCTGACGGCGCATGTGAGCGACGCCGAGATCAAGGCCGCTGTGAAATCCGCAACGCCGCAGGGGGCGTGCCGAAGCCTGCTGGATACGGTGCTGGCGCGCGGCGGAACCGACAATGTGACCATCGTTCTTGTGAAGATCGGCGGCGGGCGCAACGGTGCGCTCCATTCGGATCGGTCCGGAGCGGAAAGCCTGGCGAGATGAGCGACGACGACAAGACCCGGATATCGACGAACGACACCTATGCCGGCGTCGGCACGCAGCTCAGCGGCATTTACGAACTCGACGAGAGGATCGCCTCCGGCGGCATGGGAGAAGTCTACCGCGGCCACAACATCCAAACCGGCGACCATGTGGCGATCAAGATCGTATTGCCCGAATTCGCCCGCGATCAGACGATCCTGTCGCTGTTCCGCAAGGAGGCGTCGATTCTCAACCACCTGTCGCATGACGCGGTGGTGCGCTATCACGTCTTCACTATCGATCCGAGGATCGGCCGCCCCTATCTGGCGATGGAGTTCGTGGACGGCCAGTCACTATTCGACGTGATGCGTCGCGGACCAATGCCGGCGGAAGAAGTGCGGCGGCTTTGCCATCGCCTGACCTCAGGGCTTGCCGCGGTGCACCGTGGGGGCGCGGTCCACCGCGACCTCTCGCCGGACAACATCATCCTGCCTGGCGGGCAGGTGGAAGCCGCCAAGATCATTGATTTCGGCATCGCCCGGTCGGCGGCCGTAGGCGGCGAAACGCTGATCGGCGGCAAGTTCGCCGGCAAATACAATTACGTCTCGCCAGAACAGCTCGGTCTCTATGGCGCCGAGGTCAGCGAGCAGTCCGATATCTATAGCCTGGGACTGGTGCTCGCCGCGGCATTGCGCGGAAAGCCGCTCGATATGAGCGGCTCGCAGTACGAGGTGATCGAGAAACGCCGAACCGTGCCGGACCTGTCTGACCTCGCCCCCGATTTCCAGGAGCTCATTGGCGCGATGCTGCAGCCGGATCCGCGCGATCGGCCGGCCAGCATGGCCGAGATCGCCAGGGCAACGCGCGGCGAGGATTTCGAGGTGACATTGCCGACGGCATCGTATGGTCCGCGTGACCGCTCGGGCTTGCCGCGCGCCGGCTGGACGGGGCTGCCCGAGTCCGGGCCGCAGCCTTCGACGTCCGCCGGCGAAAAGCCCTTTGTTGAACATGTACGGCCGGCGCACCTGTCACAACCGCGGCCTGCGCCGGCGCAAGCGCCTGCAAGCACGCCCGTGCCGGTTGCGCCGCGAAAATCGTCGCGAATGCCGGCTGTCGCTGGCGGCCTCGTGACGCTGGCGGTCCTGTTGGGGGGCGGCCTTTACTTCAGCGGGTTCCTGGCGCCTCCGCCAGCCGAAGAGACACTCAAACCCTTGACAGCGAAGCCGGCGCCCAAACCCGTTGCGGAAGTGCCCCCGCCTGTGGCTCAAACGCCGCAGCCGGAAGAATCGCCCCCTCAGCCGCCGGTGCAGCCTCAGCCAGAGCCTTCAAAACGCGACAACGCTGCCGCTGTCGAGGCGGGGAACCCACCTGCCCTACCGGATGCACTGGAGAAGACCTCGATGCCAGCGGAGAACCAGGCGGACGCTGCGGGCGAACAGAAACCGGAGCCGGCCAAGCCCACCGAAATCCCCGCGCCGACCGCTAAGCCCGAGGCACCTGCAACACAAGCCCGGCAACCCGCCGAGCAGGCGCCGCTACCGCTGCCCGTCGGCAAGCCGACGCCGCCTGCGGCCGAGCCTGAATTGACGGCCAACAATCAGGCGCAAGGAGCTCCGGTCGAGATCGAGCCTACCCAAACGCCGTCCGGGAACCCGCCAAAGGCCGAGGCAAACCCGCCGGCGACAAAACGCAGCGCAACGGACCTCGTAGACATACTTTCAAAGTTGACCCAGCCGCAGGCTTCTACGCCGCCGGCTTCGGAGAGCCAGTTGCCGGCGCCGCGGACCAGCCCGCCGGCCAAACCGGCATTCTCGGCTCCGGCCGCCGGCCAGCCGACGCCTTCCACCTCGCCATCAGAGCCGACACAGACAGCGCAGCCGCCGCAGCAACCGCAGCCGCCGGTAACCAAGCTGCCCGAAAATACCGAAGTCGCGATCAATGTGCCCAAGCCGGCAATTCCGCCGACGAACCCGGTCGACGAGACCGCGCAACGGGCCTCATGGGTGCGCGACTTCAGCGGCGGCGACTGTTTCTATGCGTCCCTCACATCGCAAACCGTTAGCGCCGTCGCTATCGAAGGCTTCGCAACAGCCGTGCAGCCCTTCGAGCAGATGCTCAATGATTTTCGCTCGAGGTTCCATCTCGAGCCGGACATCAACGTCCGCCTCATCGACCAGAAGCAGTGTGAAGTGACCAACTTACTGCGCGTCCTCGACCGGAACCAGGTGGATAGTCCACAGCTCGTTCTCGACCGGACATCGGTGCCGGATGGCGCGCCGATCAGCGGCACGCTGACAACGCATGGCGGGCTGGTTTCCAATGTCATGCTAATCGACCACAGGGGCATCGCCTTCAACCTCGATGACCGCATCGTGGAGCAGACCGACAAGGCGAACTTCAACATCCCGATCGGTCTGGGCGCCGCCGACAAGGCGGCCGGCAAAGCGCTGCCGCAGATCATGCTGGTGATCACCGGACCGAAGGACATCCAGGCCGCGATGTTCTCGAGACCGACACCGGTCGCCGAGCTTTTGCCAAAGATCATCGAGGAGATTGGCGCCGACGGCTCGCAGTTCTCCGCCACCGCCAAATATTTCCGGCTCGGCGGATAGATATGAACGCCGATGGACCTTCGCCCCTCGCATTCATCTTGCCGGCCTTCGTCACGCACAAAGCGTAGCCGGTTTCGATTGGTCCCGGACTTCCGCCGCCGCCTGGGATCTTGCGCGCTGTTCGGCGCGGCGCTGCTCGTTGTCCTCTCAACCAACAGGGCTCATGCCGAATTCACCGTCTGCAACCAAACGCTCGACGTCGTCAACCTCGCCGTCGGACAGAAGGTCGACAATGCCGACCAGACCGACGGCTGGTGGACCATCGGCGCCAACCAGTGCGTGAACCTCATCCGCGAGAAACTGGCCAACCGCTACATCTACCTCTACGCGACCGACGTGTTCGGACATGCGATCCTCAACGGCTCGACCGAGATGTGCGTCGATCGGCGCCGCTTCTCCATCCGAGGCATCGAGGAGTGCTGGCAGCGCGGTCATATCGCGGCGCGTTTCGTCGAGGTCGATACGCTGGAGCAGGTGCGCTGGACCTATTTCCTGACCGGAAACAGCCCGTGACGCACAGCATCGACACGAGCTTCAAACAGAAGAAGCTAGCGCGCCTGGCCGAGCGCAGACGCAAACTCTGGCGCCGCATTGTCGCCGGCGTTGCTACGCTCACCCTCATCGCGATTGCCACCGGATTCTATCTTACCAGGGACAACTGGTCGTTCGGCGACGAGGATGAGGAACTGCATCCCGTCGAAGGCATGGAAGACGTGCCGCCCGACGCCTTGGTCTATGTGCCGGCCATCATCGATCTTGCCGGTGACCCAATGTGGATAACGCTGGCGCCCGATGCGGACGCCGGCACGAAGGGCCATACGGTTGCGCGCCCGGCCGAACTCGACAGTTCCGGGGCCTCGCCGCAGATCGAGATTCTGTCCGACGTGATGCTGAGCGCCAGCGAGAAGTTCATGACGACGATCCCGTCGACGCAGGAGGATTTTGCATTCTTCAAGGCGCAGCGGCAGACTGCTCCGAAGCCTTCGACGGCGGAACCGGACGATCAGCAACCGCCCTCGCCCGCACCTGCTGCGGTGCCCGACGACCAAGCTGGCGACCTGGCGAACGACCTGCAGGCGCCGCCGGACGCGAGCGAACCCTCCGCCGGTTCGGCGCCCAAAGCTGACGCAGACGACCCCGAGGCCGGCTGGGGGGAGACTATCGACCAGGGCGAGGCAGCCCTCCCCGCGTTCAAGAAAACCGCGATCGAGAACAACACCACCGTCGCGGACGTCACCAGCGAATATCAGCGCTTCGCGGCGACGGAGGACACTTTCGTTAAGATCCTCAATGACCGCAGCCTGGTCAGCGTGGTGCTCGACGCGCATTTCTCCGCGGACGACGCCAGGCTCGCGGGCGAGGCGCTGGAAACGCTGTTCAGGCGCGATGGGCTTGAGGCCGGTTTCGTGGTCGCCATGCGCGGCTTCCGGCCGAACCCCGAGACGACGACGATGTCGCTGATGCAGGTCTCGGTCTACGCGAGGAATGTCTATGTCGGTACGCTGACGCGCAACGCAGCGGGCGCCTTCGTTTCAGGCGTCGACCCTTGGGTTCGCGAAGACCTGTTCAATTATTCCGGTGCCTCGGACCAGGGCGGACCCAAGCGGCAGTACCGGTTGCTCGACGCAATCTACTCGACCGCGGCACGCAACAAGGTACCGACCAGCGTGATCGGCGAAGCGATCATGTATCTGTCGAGGGGACAGGATCTCGACGCTTTCGCCAGCGAGGACCAGCGCCTGGTGATGATCTACTCGCAGACGCCGGCTGGCCAGGGCGAGATCTCCGGACGGGTGCTTTACGTCGGTGTCGTGGGCAAGGACAAGAACCTCGACTGCTTCGTCTTCCAGCAAAGCGACGGCCAGTATGCCTGCGTGACCGGCGACGACCAGGTTCGTTCACTGACCGTCACCAACGGCATGGTCACGCCGGTCGCAGGCGTGATGACGTCGACCTTCGGCCCGCGCAAGCATCCGATCCTCGGCACGGTTCGGATCCACAAGGGTGTCGACTGGGCGGCTCCGGTCGGGACGCCGGTCATGGCCGCTTTCGATGGCCAGATTTCCTTCCAGGGTGATGGCGGCAGCTACGGCAATCTGGTGAAGATCACGCACGCCAATGGCCGGGAGACGCGCTACGCGCATATGCAAAAATTCGCCATCGCCAGCGGCATCGGCACCAAGGTGAAGGCCGGCGACGTCATCGGCTATATCGGCACCACGGGGCTTTCGACCGGCCCGCATCTGCATTTCGAACTCTACGAGAACGGCGAGGCGATCGATCCGCTGGGGATGGTCACCGCAGTCGCCACCGCCGGTTCCGTCGGTCCTGGCGATTCCGCCGTCGAGACGCTGACCGACCGGATCGTCCATGTCGAAAGCGGCGGCAGCGCACGTGCCAAGAACCCCAACTCGTCAGCAACCGGCGCCGGCCAGTTCATCACCAAGACCTGGATCCGGATGATGAACACCTATCGTCCCGACCTTGCCCAATCGCTTTCGACCGCCGACCTGCTCGCGCTTCGCTATGACGCGACGCTGTCGCGCGAAATGGTGCGCAACTTGGCGCGCGAAGGGGAGGCCTATCTGCGCGCCCGCGGCCACCAGATCACCGCCGGCCGCCTGTACCTTTGTCATTTCCTCGGCATGGAGGGTGCGCATCAGGTGCTGGCGGCGCCGGGTTCGTCGCAATTGAGCGCCGTTCTCGGCGTAGCCGTGATCCAGGCCAACCCGTTCCTGACCGGCAAGACCGTCGGCTACGTCATCGATTGGGCCGAGCGGAAAATGGGGCAGAAAGTGCCGCGCCTGGTGACCGATCAGACCCAGCCGGCGACAACCGCGACCGAGGTCAAGCAGACGTCGCCGGAGTTCGCGAAATACAAGCAAGCGATAACCGCGTTGCTCAATTCAATCCAGGAGACGCTTGAGCCAGGCTAGAGCAAACGATCGCCTGGTCGATCGTTTTTGAGACTGGCGGCTGGCATATCGGCAAATATTTGCAGCGGCCGGGTGCATCCGGTGAACCTAGACTTGCGTCGGAGCGACATAAGCCTGAGAGCCATTGTTGGCCGAAGCGACGTTGTCGCTGACGAATTGAGGACCCGCAGAGATGAATAACGCGCCCCGATGGGCCAGAGGGCTGATCCATGAAACTGTTTGCCATTCTTTTGAGCGGACTTGTCCTTTCCATCCTTGGCGCCTTCGACGTCCAGGCCGCGACAGCGGAAGGCAAGCGTGTCGCGCTGGTCATCGGCAACAGCAAATATGTTAACGCCGTTGCCTTGCCGAACCCGGCGAGCGATGCCCGCCTTATTGCGTCGACGCTGCGCAACGCCGGCTTTGAAGTGATCGAAGGCATCGACCAGGACAATGCCGGCATGCATGGCCTGATCAGCAAATTCACCGAAGAATCCTACGACGCGGACCTTGCGGTCATCTTCTACGCGGGCCACGGCATGCAGGTCGACGGCAAGAATTATCTCGTACCGGTCGATGCCGAGTTGACGTCTCCGGCCTATCTGAAGACCCGCACGGTTCAGACCGACGAATTGATGGCGGCGCTGCCGGCCGATCCGGCCGTTGGCATCATCATCCTCGATGCTTGCCGCGACAATCCGCTGGAGCGCACGCTGGCTGGGGCTCTGCCCAAAAGCCGCTCGCTCGGCGCCGGCCTGGCGCCGGTCGATGCAAGGGCGGACGGCATGGGCACGGGTGGCATCTTGATCGCGTACGCAACGGATCCCGGCGCGATCGCTTTCGACGGTGACGGCGTCGACAGCCCCTACTCACTGGCGTTGGCCAGGCACCTGACCGAACCCGGCGTCGAGATCCAGAGCGCACTGACGCGCGTGCGCGGCGAGGTGACGGAAGCCACGCAGGGCCGGCAGCGGCCGTGGCACAAT